>JAUNVX010000203.1 GCA_030540615.1 Psychrobacter sp.
CAGTGTCTTAAGTAGAAATGATTTGAGTCTAGCCTATAATAATTTTAATAACTTTATTAAAAAGGATGTTGGCTTAACTTTAGCTGACGCTTGTGACTTTTTTCCTAAAATTCAAGAGCTTTATGATGAAAGAAATGATTCGAGTGGCGTTACTGAAATAGTATTTATGACTCCGCATGGTACAACACATGATGAAAAATTGAAGGGTAATGAAAAAGATTTAAGAGATGCTACATATCATGATAAAGGCACAGAAGCTGTTCGGAATGAAAAAATTGATGGGATTTTATTAAATAACGACATTACACCCTATAGAATTAGTATACGTTATTATCTCCAAGAAAGGCATTTAGATACATCATTAAAAAGCTCTTATCAAGCTATTAATACGCCTAATGGTTCTCATTTATTTGAGGCTTATATCTACGGCACTCGTAACATTGATGATTTTAAATTTCTACTAAGTAAGCTAACTTAATTGGATTATTCAAGTGAATGAAACTTTTGTAGCTGAATTAAAAAGAAAAGTATTATTGTACCTAGGTGATACTGATAAAAATATGGCTCAAGTCTGTCTGGCTATCATTGAGCATGTCTCAGTTGCACCCTCAAAAAAACCTCACTTAACTTTTTTAGATTTATATCGTATAAGTCCTAAAGTTGATGAGAATATATTTTATGAAGCTGTGTTTTTTTTAACTAGAAATAATATAAATGTTCTTGATCAGCAGTTTCAAGCTTTAAATCCAAGAACTAAAGAATTTCAGCCAGTGCCTAATCGAAATGAACTAATAGAAAGCATGCGCGATGGTGAGTTTTATAATCCCTTTGTAGGGGAGCTATTAGATGAAGAAGGATTTGGAAAACAAGTTTTAACCTATTTTTCTCCATCTAAGTATTTTATGGAGAGATTAGATGGATAGGAGTTTAAATAATCCATCTCTTTCAAATAGGAAAATCCGTCAGCTATCTTACCGAAGAGATCCTGCTAACTATGATGAGTTTCTTAACCAATTGTATCATGATTTAGATTGTACTATTGATAGGTTATCTCAGTCCAAAGATAAGTACTATCAAGGTCTAATAGATAACTCTAAAAGAGGTGAAGATCTTATCAATTTATATATTTGCGATATGCTGGATGCTAGAGGATGGGTAGCTAATCATAGTAAATATGTGAATGGCAATGCGGATATAGTTGTTTCAGCTGACTACAGTGAATATCAGTGGCTTGGTGAGGGTAAAATCAGGAGTGGAAATAGTAATCTAGATAAAGGGATGAAACAGTTATTACATCGCTATTCTACTGGAAGAGACTTCCAAACTTCAGGTGGTTTGGTAATATACCTTAAAGATACTCAAAAAACAGCCAAAAATATTTTAGAAGATTGGAAAAAATATTTATTAAATCCTAATCTTAATACGACAGATGAACATGACTTACCAACAATTTTACCTCCCGCTTTAAAAGTAGAACAATGCGCTGAAAAACAACTCATTTTTTATAGCTATCATAAACATCCTTCTTCTGGACTAGATTATAAAGTTCGTCATATGATTATAGATTTTAGGTGTAATCCTTTAGAATAAATTGTGTTAATAGACTTATTAGATAAGTTATCGCTAGCCGTTGAAGCTCAGTTTTTAAAGTCAATAAAATAGTACTTTTGCAAGAGGTCTAATATAAGCCCTCAAACCATCCCCCGAACCCGCGCCATAATCCCTTTTCCAATCACTAGCCTTACATAACTCACCGCAATCACCACCAGCACCAACACCAAAAGCCCCGCCCCCAAAGCAAAACTTCCCCAAGGCACCGCAAAGCGCAAATCAAACCACTGGGTAATCACCACCCAAGCGCCAAGGCTAGCGCCAATCACGGCGATAAGCCCCGCACTGACCCCCAATAAGCTAATCTCTAAAATATTGATTTTATACAAGTCAGACGTTTGCATTCCGAGCAAACGAAAAGACGCACTATCACGCAAGCGGTCTTGTGACGTCGACAGTAGGGAAGTAATTAGCACCATAATGCCAGTGATTAACGCCAGCAAGGTGAACACCTCAACCAGTCGGCTCATCTGCGCCACAAAGCCCTGAACTTGCTTGGCAATCGCGCCACCATCTATCGTAGTAATGGCAGGGAATTGGCGGGCGAGGGTGGTTTGCAGTTGCGGTATCGCAGCGCTATCTACCTTGGCCGTGGCAAACTGAATTTGCGGCGCATCTTCTAACACACTCGGCTCAAATAAGAAGTAAAAGAACGGACTCGGGCCACGCTCATAGCGCTCACGAATACTGGTAATTTGACCCGTGATTTCGATACCCTGAATGTTAAAGCGAACCTCATCACCAAGGCCGACATTCAGCATATCAGCAGCAGTGTCCAAGATGGAGACAGGCACGACCTCATCTAAAGGATTGCTGGTCTGAGGAGAGTGACGAGTAGCGTCGTTAGACGTTGAGTCGCTAGGTTTTGAAGCAGTAGCAACAGCCGCATACAGCTGGTCACCTTCAGCAGCAGATTTGACAAATTCAGTGTCCATAACCTTATCGGCATAGCTTAGATTAAAGATTCGCGTGGGGTCATCGCCCGTTCCAGACTCAATCTCATCGGCTTTGACGCCGCCTGCTTCCACGATTCGCGCACGAATGACAGGGTAATAAGTGATGGGCGCTTTGGTTTGAGGGCTTAATATTTGATTTAGCTGCTCATGCTGCTCGCTTTGTACATCGAGCAAGAATAAGTTCGGCGCGTCTTTGGGATAAGCATTGACGAATTGAGTGGTCAAGCTATGATTGAGCAAAGTAATGATGGTCAGCACGGCGACGGACAAGGCGAGCGTCACGAAGAACAGCCCCGATTGATTGCCCTTTCGCGATAAGTTATGAATGGCGGTTCGCGGCATCCAGCCAAGCCTACCTTTGCCTGCAAGCTTGGCAAGTAGCCAAAGCCAACCACGGCCCAGCGCCCAAAACGCCGCCGCCAACAGCAGCATACCGCCAAAGACTTTTAGCCCCGTCATCAGCGAGCCAAGCTCAAAAGCGAGTAGGGCAAAAGCGGCGATGAGCACTAGCCCATACCAATATAGCGGCGGATGTTCACGCACGTTTTGCGCCGACTGTTGCAGCACCGCTGAGGGTTTGGTATGGGTGACAGCGTGCAAACTATGCTGCACGATAAGTAAGGTGATGACCAGCGCCACCACGCTGATTTTCAGTATACTAATGGGGCGGATGGTCAGGCCAATATCGGGCGGCAACACAGCAGTCAGATACTGCGCGCCGACATTGAGCATCCCAAAACTTACCAACACAGACAGCACACAGGCCAGCAGCGCCATCACGATAAACACTTGATAATAGCTGCGCTTGATTGAGCTGACCGACTCACCGAGGGCGCGGCGGATGGCATTGGGCTTTTGCTGCAAGCTCACAAAGGCCTTGACCACGCTCAGCAACGCTACAGCGGACAAAAACAACACGGCAATGACCAGCAACTTGAGGAACATCAGCACATTGTCGGACACCCGCGTCACCGACGTATCGGTATTGGCGGCATCGGTCATCTTAATCTCAGAGGGATTAGTTGAACGGTCAACCCCGCTATCAGCCTGACTGGCTTTGCTATTAGACTTGCCTTTATCATCAAGCGGCAGGCCTAACAACTCAGCCAGCTTAGCCTGCTCACTAGCGATGGTCTCAGGCGTGCCTGCTAGCTCAATGCGGTAGCTCACTCGGCTACGTTGTCCCAGCAGATTGGTCGCGGCCAAATCCTCACTGTTCATCAGTACTCGCGCGCCAAAACCAAACGCCGTCAGCGGACGGTCAGGCTCACCCAGCAGCTCATCACTGATGATGAACACCGCATCGCCAATCTTGACCTTATCGCCCACCTTCGCGCCTAGCCCCGTCAACACCTGCGCTTCCACCACCACCGACTTGGGCTTTAACTGCTCAGTCAGCGGCTTGCCTGAGGCCAGCTCAACCTCACCATACAGCGGATACGCGCCTGACACCGCCTTCACTCTAGCCAGCAGCGCCGTCTCATTATTGTCCTTATCCGCACTATTAGCTATGTCATTAGGCGCAGCATTAGCTATGCCATTAGACGCAGCATCACCGCTCGCAATCATCGCATTAAACTGATAATCATAAACGATATTATCAGGCTCAAAGCGCTCAAGCGCAGGCATTAGCTCAGCAGGCCAAGCTTGCTGACTGGTCAAAATCAAATCACCACCCACCAGCGCCCGCTGATTGTCCGTCACATAATCATTCACCGACTGCTGAATCGAGTCGAGCGTCAAATACGTCGACAACGACAGCACCATCGCCAGCAAAAAGAGCAACGGATATATCCAATGCTGCTGCCAGCTTCGGCGCAC
>JAUNVX010000204.1 GCA_030540615.1 Psychrobacter sp.
TTGAACAGCTTGGCAGTGGCGAGGTTTACGAGAAAATCATCATGGATGATATCCCTAGTACACTTTGGTACCGAACCACGTTAAATAAATTAGACAATAACACCTACCTTATGCACCTTAGCTGCGGTAATTATTGTGGGGGCAACACTCTGATTGGTAGAGGCAGTCAAATGCAGGACTTTAGTGATTGGTTTACCTATGATGTCGACAGTCGTTGTACTGCTGAATTTGATCATGACAAAATGCTGTGGGTAGCCCGTTCCTTCTTTTCTGATAAGATTATGGATTTGCCAAAGACCTTCGGCAAATCAGATACCGCAGCAGGTTTGAAATACACCGCGCAATTTAATAGCAATGGTCAACTTGCCATCAGTGAATATATGGCCAAGCGGCCTAAATTTATCCTACCCAATCCTTGTGAAGCTGTTAGATAATTGGCTAGTAGTCCTTATGTGATAAGGGAGAATAAGGACGACAACAGTTGTCGCATAGTCGCTAGATTTGCTCTAAACATATGAAGTGTTGCCCTTTAATTTGTTAAAATAGCAGTCTATTAATTATTGGGTTGAACCTGTTTATGGCAACCATCAATTACGACAGACTTCAAGGCAAACTCAACATCTTGGCCGACGCTGCCAAGTATGACGTGTCCTGCTCCTCCTCAGGAGGCAATCGCAAAAACCAAGGGGGCGGCTTAGGCGATGCTTCCAAAACGGGCATTTGCCATAGCTATACCGAAGATGGCCGCTGCGTCAGTCTCCTCAAAATCCTACTGACCAACCACTGCATCTACGACTGTGCCTATTGTACCTCGCGCAAAAGCAATGACACCCCTCGCGCTGCATTCTCCGTCGAAGAGGTGGTCGAGCTGACCATGCAGTTCTATCGCCGCAATTATATCGAAGGGTTATTTTTAAGCTCGGGTATCTTCAAAAGCGGTGACTACACCATGGAGCGACTGGTTGAGGTGGCTAGGCTGTTACGCACTCGTGAGCGCTTCAATGGTTATATCCATCTTAAAACCATTCCCGGTGCCTCCGAAGAGCTGCTTAAAGAGGCAGGTCTCTACGCTGATCGCTTGAGTGTCAATATCGAAATCCCTACCAAGTCAGGACTGGCGTTACTTGCCCCAGAGAAAACTCACGACCAGCTTAAAGCGCCGATGGAGACCATCAAGACTGAGATAATCACCATTAAAGACAGCCGCAAAAAACACAAAAAAGCCCCTAAGTTCGTCCCGGCAGGTCAGACCAGTCAGATGATTGTTGGGGCTAGCAATGAGACAGATTTACAAGTGATTCAGCTCTCTAGTCATTTTTATAAGCAGTACGATCTTAAGCGGGTGTACTATTCAGGCTACGTGCCGATGTTGGCAGACTCACGACTTCCTGCTATTGGCACCCCCGTGCCGATGGTACGCGAAAATCGCCTTTATCAAGCTGACTGGTTAATGCGCTTTTATGGCTTTGGCGCTCATGAAATCGTCGAGCCTGAGTCACCGTTTCTCGATTTAGATTGCGACCCCAAGTTGGCTTGGGCCATTCGCCACCGTGAGCATTTCCCTATTAATATTCAGACCGCCTCTTACGAGATGATTGTCCGCGTGCCAGGTATCGGCACTAAGACAGCCAAAAAGATTGTCAAAGCGCGAAAGTTCAATCAAATCACTCTTGACCATCTCAAAAAGATGGGAGCAGCGGTCAATCGAGCCAAGTATTTTATCGCCACTACAGGCAAGAACGAGCACCTTGCACATCTGACCCGTGATAACTTCCGCCAATACGTATTGGCGCAGACTCAGACCAAGTTCCAAGACCAACGTAGTGGTCAGCTGGCACTGTTTTAACATGAGCATTGTCCCAACCCCTAACTCAGTCGGTCATCTTATCCCTAGCATCGTGCTCTATGAGCCAAGCTTTGAGGGTTGGCTGTCCGCCGTGTTTTATGTTTATGAGCACAAGCTACACCATGATCCTGCGCTCAAGCTCATCGCCCAAGACAGCTATGTGCCTAGCCTTATCGATCACTGCGTCACCGTGCCTGTCAATGCCGAAAAGGCTGAGCGGGTCTTAGTCAAGCTTGGTCAGCTCATCGGCCGCTCAGGGATACGTCAGATATTATGGGGGCTGTTGTCAGAGAAAGACGATATTGGCTCGACGCTGTTTCGAGTGGTCAAGTACGCTATTGACTATCCCAATCGGCAGATTATGCAAGATTTGGGCAATATGGACGTTTTGGAGTTGGCACAAACGGTCAAGTCTGTCGGCCGTGAAAAGCATCGGATGGAAGCCTTTGTTCGCTTTGAGCATACCAAAGAAGATATCTATTTTGCGAGGGTCGAGCCTGACTTTAATGTATTGCCATTGATTGGCGAGCACTTTCGCCAGCGCTATCAAGATCAGCATTGGGCCATCTACGATCTACGCCGTGGCTATGGCATCTATTATGACATGAGCCAATCAACCCCTCGCGCTCCTGCTGCCCTTTTGATGATTAGCGATTTGGATGATTCAGTTTTACACGACCCGTCCAGTATTCATAGTGAAGATGAGCAGCGCTATCAGAGGTTTTGGCAAGGTTACTTTACCAATGTGAATATCAAAGAGCGTAAGAACCCAAAACTACATAAGCAGTACTTACCCCAGCGCTATTGGAAATACCTAAGTGAAAAGCAGGTCTTACCCAGCGCCAACCATTTGCAAAAACGCCGCTAGTCTTTATATTTGAAACAGCCACTCTTAATATCTGAAACCGACATTCCTTATAATTACGACAGCCACTCATTATAGTTAAAACATTTACTCTCTATATTTGATATTTAGACGCTGTTTTTTGGCTAACTCTTACTTTCGCTCACTTCACTATCTGTATTGCTGCACGTCACCTATTCATAGTTGAGGGTTGAGTTTTGGCTCAATTTGTCTGACAATGACTGCTTTATAGCGATCAAAGAGACTTTATGAAAGTCATGCGCCTGCTTTCCTCATTAAAACACGATGAATCCGAGCGCGGAATCTTTTATCTTGGCCGAGCCTTGGTCAAACATGGTCATACCTCTATTATTATTGCTAGCGCCGACACAGACAATGAGTTGGTTAAGCGTCTTGAGCGCGATGGCAATATCTATCATCAAATTATCATTCCCAAAAAGTCATGGTGGTCGCTGCTACAAGTATTACCACTACGCCGGCTCATCGAAAAACATAGCCCTGATATCATCCATGTTCACTCGCGAACGCCTGCTTGGATATTACGCTTTGCGCTTAAGGGCGCTCGGGTTA
The DNA here is from genome assembly GCA_030540615.1 of Psychrobacter sp. Taxonomy (GTDB): domain Bacteria; phylum Pseudomonadota; class Gammaproteobacteria; order Pseudomonadales; family Moraxellaceae; genus Psychrobacter. The sequence goes on from JAUNVX010000204.1 coordinate 3,282, forward strand.
AGAGCCGCCCTAAGATTGTCTCTACGATGTACGGCTTTTATCCTATCAACAACTACTCCAAAGCCCTGATAGAGTCAGACACCATCATTACGGTATCAAACAGCGTGACAGACTACTTAACCGCTGGTATCAAGCACGTTGACCAGTCCGTTAATAAGGTGGTGCGGATTTATCGAGGTATCGATACTCGCCGCTACCCTTATCGCCACAACCCTTCGGTCTATTGGCTGCGCCGCACCTTTGCTGAGTTCCCAGAATTAGAGCACAAAAAATGGCTACTGTTTCCCACCGTGGTGGGCGCTGAATATGGTCAAGAATGGCTTATTGATATCTTAGGCAACTTAAAAGAGCAGTTCCCTAATATTCACGTGATTATCATGGATGATGAAAAAGACGACGGTGATATCTTTTATGATGAGTTCCGTCAGCGTGTCTTTGCTTTAGAGCTAGGTGACCGCATCACTTATGTGGGCAGTCGGCGCAACGATGTCCGTGAGTGGCTCTCAGCAGCCAATATTGTTTTGGCGCTCGCCAATCAGCCAGAATCAATCGGCATTAATGTGTTGCAAGCCATTCATTTAGGCACGCCAGTGGTGGGCTGGGATCAGGCAGCGTTTGCTGAGATTCTCAGGCCATTATATCCGCTAGGCTTGGTCAAGCAGCACAACGCCCTCGCCCTTTGTAAATCTGTCAAAAACCAATTAGAAAGTGTCACCCGTCCTGCCATGACCGAGCAATTCACCATTCGGCTGATGATTGAGGAGACATTGGCAGTTTATCAGCAGATGTTTGCAGAGCGTATGGCTGAGCAAGCTGCCGCCAAAAACCCTATTAAGCGTGCAAAAAAGAATAACCCCGCTCCCTTATTAGAAAAAGTCGTAGATATAGAGGACATCAAAAAACAGTATCCTGTCCAGAAACTGAAAAATAAAAGTAGGGATGTTAATTGATATCAGGTAGAGGATAGACAGTTGCGACTACTAGCGATTTTGGGCAAGGTGGGTATTGGGGTTGGTTTATTCCTAGTCTAGTCATAGAAACTTAGGATAAAGCAATGGCACAAATCTATGTACT
>JAUNVX010000205.1 GCA_030540615.1 Psychrobacter sp.
ATTGCTAGCTGCGTGGTGTTTGATCAAGGCGGCGCGCGGCGGCGCGACTATCGCCAATATGCCATTCATGATATCCAAGGCGGTGATGACTATGCTGCGATGGAGCAGGCCATTACTCGTCGCTATAAGAAACAACCGCTGCCAGATTTATTATTGATTGATGGGGGTAAAGGCCAGCTCAATATGGCACGTGATGTACTCACCAGATTGGGTATCTTAGAGGATACTTTGCTCATTGGCGTGGCCAAAGGCGAGGGGCGTAAGGCGGGTCTGGAAGTCCTGCATTTCTTAGACCATGAGCCACTTGATTTGCCGATGGACAGCAAGGCTTTGCACCTAATTATGCATATCCGTGATGAGGCACATCGATTTGCCATAACGGCTCATCGCAAAAAACGTGACAAGCGCCGCTCATCATCGGTGTTAGAGGCCATTCCTGGACTGGGTGAAAAGCGTCGCCGTGATTTGCTTAATCATTTCGGTGGTCTTCAGCAGCTATTAGGGGCCTCGCAACAAGAGGTTGGCGGTGTCCCTGGTATTGGCCCTGTCCTTGCCAAAACTATCTATAAGGTGCTGCATGAGTAGCATTACCAGCCCTCATTATGGCTAATATTGACGGCCGAATGAGTCAGTAAGGAGAGTGACTGATTTAAAGCTTCAGATTCAATCTAACTTTAATGCTAAAAAATCATAGCATCTAAAAAATCACTAACCCTAAAAAGGGCTGACGATATGCTCGCAGCCCTTTTTAGGGTTAGACATTATTTTAACAAGCTATGACTCAAAGCTTTATTTTCTACGATAAGTCACAAAGCGATAACTTAGGCCGCTGCTTGCATCGCTCTGAGTATCAGAGGCCTTAACTTGTTCAAAGTCACTGGGAATCGCTGGATAGAACGCATCGCCATTTTCTATGTCAGTGTCCACTAAGGTAAGCTCGATACGATCGGTGAACATCATGGCGTTTTTAAAGACTTTTTCGCCGCCAATAATCCAAATAGTCTTGAATTTAAGGCCATGCGCTAGATTGGCCGCATGGGTTAGAGCGTCATCTAGATTATGAACCACATGCACATCTTCTCTATCATTGAGACCATGCTCATCGGCATAGCCCAACTGCGTGGTCACCACAAAGTTCACGCGTTTGGGTAACGGTTTAGCGCCCATAGACTCAAAAGTCTTGCGGCCCATAATGACAATACCTTTAAAACCGCTATCCTCATAAGCATCAGTCTCAGCGGTGGTCAAAGCCTTAAAGTGCTTTAAATCTTCAGAAATATGCCAAGGCAGGGCATTGTCTTTACCAATACAGCGCTCGTTGCTGATGGCGACTATTTGGGCGACTTCAGTATGGGCATAGCTCATAAATAATCCTTAAATTCGTTGTTTTAGCAGTAAGCTAAACAGCCACAGGGGCTTTAATTGCAGAATGTGATTGATAGTTTTCGACTTTAACGTCGTCGAATTCAAAATCGAAAATGTCAGTGATGTTGGTGTTGAGTGTCAAAGTCGGCAATGGATAAGGGTCTCGGGACAATTGCAATTGCACTTGCTCCAGATGATTCTGGTAGATATGGCAGTCGCCGCCCGTCCAGATAAACTCACCGACACCCAAATCACATACCTGTGCAATCATATGGGTCAGGAGGGCATAGCTGGCTATATTAAATGGCACGCCAAGGAATAAGTCAGCGGAGCGTTGATAGAGCTGACAAGAGAGCTTGCCATCGGCGACGAAAAACTGAAAGAGCGTGTGACAAGGCGGTAGAGCGACTTGATTGGCCTCGGCAGGATGCCAGCCAGAGACAATCAGCCTTCGCGAATTTGGGTTGGTTTTAATTTGCTCGATGACCTCAACGATTTGATCAGTACCATCCTGATTATAGTTACCATTGTCGTCTTTAGTGGCGCCATAATTGCGCCATTGATGACCGTAAATTGGGCCAAGCTCACCCTCAGACCGGCCAAAGCGAGCGGTTTGATCAGCGGTCGCCCAATCGTTCCAAATTTTTACATTATAATCTTGTAAGTACTTGACGTTGGTATCACCCTTTAAAAACCAAAAAAGCTCATAGACAATGGATTTAAAATGGACTTTTTTAGTAGTCAGTAGAGGGAAACCATCGGTTAAGTCAAAGCGCATTTGCGCGCCAAAGTGACTAAAAGTTCCTGTCCCTGTTCGATCGCCTTTGACGCTACCATGCTCTAAGACATGGCGCAGCAAATCTAGATAAGCCGCTTCGTTTTTACTTTGAATCATAGTATTAAGCCTAATAGCGCCGATTAATAAGCAGTGATGGCATCTTGCCACAATAATTTGCTATCTTGCGGCGCAAAATCAGAGAATTAAAAGAAAGATGACTGAGGTTGCTAAGAGTTTGTCAGCTCTCAAAATGACTGCAATCAATCATGATGGTCTAAGCCAACAACGATCATTTAAGTGATTTAAGCCGATTCAAATGATAGCCTAGTGCTGCTGAGTTGATTGCGGGCCCCAATCATAGATGCCACGTTTATAAGCATAAATCAGCACGAGTAAACCTACGATAATCATCGGCGCACTAAGCATCTGACCTTTGGTCATCCAGCCCAGCAGTACAAAGCCTTGATCGGCATCAGGTTGACGGAAGAACTCAATGATAAATCGGGCCAAGCCATAGCCTAAAACGAACAACGCGGAGGTTGCCATTCGAGGTCTTGGTTTAGACGAGTACCACCAAAGGAATAAAAACAATAATAGGCCTTCAGCAAAGGCTTCGTAAAGCTGTGAGGGATGGCGAGGGAGTAGGTATTGACCATTGACCTCTAAAACCAAGTCTTTTAAAGATGGGTTGTCCAAAAGCAGCTGAGTATCAAAGTTGGCCGCTTGCGGAAAATAAGTCAGCCAGTTATAGCCCCCATCAGAGACTCGTCCCCAAAGCTCACCATTGATGTAGTTGCCAATACGGCCAAACAACAAGCCAGTAGGCACGCAAGGTACGACATAATCTAGCACGGTAAAAGCATTCTTTTTATATTTTCGGGCAAAGTAGAGCATGGCAAATGCCACCCCCAAAAAGCCACCGTGAAAAGACATGCCGCCTTCCCAGACTTTGAACAAATACGCCGGATTGGCCAGTAACTGATCAAACTGATAAAACAATACGTAGCCAATACGGCCACCTAATATGACCCCAAGTGCGCCAAAGAAGACCAAATCGGCGACCATCTCCGACGTCCAGCCCTCGCGCTGGGTGCTACGATACCAAGCCAAGCCATAAGCCGCGGCAAAGGCCAACAGATACATAAGACCGTACCAATGCACTTGCACAGGTCCCATGGATAGCGCAACAGGATCAAACTGAGGATGAATCATCATAAGGGCTTCTAATAATCGGCAATAGAATGATGCTCATGATAGCAAAAAAATAGTAGTATGAGCATACTAGCAAGAGATAATCATCGGGTATATCTGTCTATACGGTTAGAAGAAAATAGCCTATGATTCATATATCTCTATCAACCATAAGCCGCTTAACCTTTAATCTCTCAAGATTTGACGGATTTTAAGGGTGAATAAGGCGTATAAAATTATATAAGGAAGAATCATGATGGCATCAGCCTGTCAATTTGGCCGATTATACGCAGCAATCAAGGTGTCTCACTTCTCATTAGATTACGCTACGATGGGCCAAAAGGTCAGCGCTTTGTCGCTATTGGCCTTGATAGTCGCTATGCCCACAGCGCAAGCGGCGATGAGCAATATTGATCAGGTGACTATCTATCAGGGGCTAGCAAGCGTCACCCGCAGCCTGCCCATCAATGCCGCAAATGGGAGTGCCAGTACCAATGCCAGTAATAATGGCGAGCAGATGCTGGTTTTTTCTTGCTTATCGCCCAATATCGACGCCGATAGTGTCAGTGTTCAAGCAGGCGAGGGTGTCAATGTCGGCGAAATCGCTATCGAAACCCTAATCGGAGAGCAGGCAGCTCTATGCCAATATCAGACCGATGCCAAGGTACAGTCGCAGCAGCAGACCCTTACTGATATTACCAGTGATTTACAAGCGGCTAAATTATCCCAAGCCTATCTGCAAAATTTGACCAAAGCGAGCCAAGTGAACATTGACGGCAGTATCGCCAAAAATGCTCAAGATATTGAAGCTCAAGCCGCTATAGTGAATAAACGCATCGTGAAGCTTGAGCAGCAGCAAGCAGCCGCGCGTGATGCCCTGAGTCAACTGATATCAGGCAATAGCAGTGCCATGCAAGACACCGTTACTCAAGTGAGTGTGCGGGTGGCTAGCAGAGTGCCCAGTGCCCTTAAGCTACATTATCAAGTGCGCGGTGCCAGCTGGCAACCTGCTTATC
>JAUNVX010000206.1 GCA_030540615.1 Psychrobacter sp.
AGGTATTTGTCTAAGTAAGCAATAGTCTTAGTAAGCAACTGTCTTGCTAAACCACTATGCTAGTATTATCTACTTCAATCGTGTCTTTGGGTCATTAATATCATTACTGTTTCAAAGTCATTATCTTACTCAATATTCTTTCTATACTAAGCTATGTCATTTATGCTGTCTTTTAACACTACCCATACCTCTACAGACGCTGCCGATACCGTTTGTAGCTCCCGTATCAAAAAACTTCCTCCCTTATTGATTAATCAATTGGCAGCAGGCGAAATCGTCACTCGTCCTGCGGCTGTGGTCAAAGAGCTCTTAGAGAATGCTATTGATGCAGGCGCCACCCAGATTGAGATTAAAGTCACGCGCGGCGGCATGGGGATGATAGAAGTCAGTGACAATGGCTGCGGCATTCATCCTGATGATATGGTAATGGCGGTCACCCGGCATGCGACCAGCAAGATAGCGGATGTGGCCAACCTACAAGGCATCCGTACTTTGGGTTTTCGTGGCGAAGCTTTGGCCTCGACAGCGGCGGTTTCAAGATTGACCTTATCCAGCAGCAATGATGACAGTGGTATAGGGCGACAGCTAACAGTGGCGGGTATCTTAGAGGACACGCCAGTATTGATGCCTATTGTTCATGATAAGGGCACGACAGTGTTGGTTAAAGATTTATATTTTAATGTGCCTGCTCGGCGTGGTAATTTAAAATCTGTGGCGACTGAATTTACTCATATTGAATCTGTCGTTCGAGAGGTCGCATTGGCCTATGCCGATGTCAGTTTAACGCTGTATCATGATTATAAAAAGCGGTTAGTGCTACTCGCTAACAACGCGAGCCTAAATAGTGGCGGTCATAATAGCCATAATGATAACTATAGTATTAATCATGGTTATAGCACTGATAGTTCGGACAGCGCCTATATAGTCAGTAGTGAAGGGCGTCTGCCCTTGTCTCGGCTGGAGCAGGCTTTAGGCATCAGTTTGCTGTCAGGTAATATGCCGCTGTATGTGGATTTATCTGTCTTATTAGAAGCGGATGCATTAGCCACTGAAGATTTCGCAGCGACTCGTCACTCTGCTATTGACTACTCAAATACGAAGCATTTTGATAAGACTGATGACAATACTAGTCTCTATAATGACCTCAATTATCCCAATATAAATGCCTCTAGTCTTGAGTCTATGGCAAATGATGCTAAGGGCGACATTAGGGGTGATGAGACGACTGATCAAACGCATTTACCGAGCTTTGAAGACAACGATAAACATTTTGAGGCAACGTCTGCTAATGGCCTAGCTCAACTGCAATTGCCTCACATTGAAGGCTGGCTATGGGCGGTTAGTGGTGATAAGGTAACGCTTCCCAAGCTCATCTATGTCAATGGCCGCTTGATTAAAGATCAAGTTATCGCCAGTCATTTACGGCAAACGATGCAAAATGCGACTGGCGCTTTTTATCATGAACTGTCTACTCCTAACTTAGGATATGCCTTATATTTTCAGCTGCCAACGCACTGGCTCAATGTCAATGTGCACCCCAGCAAACAGCGTATCAAGATATATACCCTAGCCAATATTATGGCGCATCTCGACTATGCGGTTAAAGCAGCCCTTAAGCAGGCTGTCAAAAGCTTACCTGATAACCCAATAGAGATAAATCCTGTTGCAGCTGCCCAGCTTTATCAGGCCTCCTATAGTGCAAATGTCGATTCCACGACTACTCTCAACTCTTTCATCCCAAAAAAACTTAAAGCGACAGCTCAAGCCAATACAGTGACTGAAAAACCTCTTTCTTATCAGTTATCTAAGCCTGCCTTTCAGTCAATACCTTCAGCTTTTCAAGCTTCTCAACCGGCTGCTAATTTGAGTGAGGATAGGGATAACACGGCTCATCAACTCTTTGATAAGAGAGCCTTGAGCGTAAAAGATGGAAATTTCCTTCGATTAATACCAGGGCCGTCTTCTTTAGTACTAGAGTCTATAGAGGAGCCATTGCTACTTCAGATACTTGAGCAGACGCTACCTAGTCACGACAGTTGCATAGATGCGGTCATAAAAACAGGTGACGATACCCTTATTAACCATGTTGATAGCGACCGCTATAATCCTATGACTCGATTGGTATTATTATACTGGGGTCATCATCACTTTCTAATCCCGATTCCGTCTCTATTAGAGATGCTTTTATTAACCGATGAGTATCCTCTTAAAAAAGTTTCCTTACTGACACTGGCGCAGTTAAAAATGCACCTGCGCAATTATTGGGATAATAATAATCAGGTCAATCAAAGACAGCAGCTATTTGACTATATTCAAGCCCGTGCTATAGCCACAATAACTGCGAATCAATTAATTCAGCTGATGTTAAATCAGGGTTTAGCACCTAGCAGTGCCACGACGGCCCAAAGTGGTAATCACTATAGTAATCAAAAAGAGGGTCAAAGCGGGCATCAAAAAAGTGCTCGACTCAATGCGCAAAATAGTACTCAGATTAGTGTTCAGAATAAGGACGAGTTAGGGAATAAGGATGAGTAAAAAAAGCGTGATTGGAAATCATAGCGTGGTCTGTTTGATGGCACCAACCGCTAGTGGTAAGACCGCTTTGGCTTATGAGTTGTATGATAGTGGGCGCTATGAGATTATCTCTGTCGATTCGGCTTTGATTTATCAAGACATGGATATTGGTACTGCCAAACCAACTAAGGATGAGCTGCTTTGCTACCCTCATCATTTAGTGGATATTATTGAGCCTACTCAAAGCTATAGCGTTGCTGAATTTGTACAAGACATAGAGCAGCTGATTGATGCCATTCATAATCGAGGCAAAATCCCATTGTTGGTGGGCGGCACGATGATGTATTATATGGCGCTTTTTGATGGTCTCTCAGCGCTGCCTGATAGTGATGTTAAGGTACGCGCAGAAGTAGAGGCTTGGCGTCAAGCCGAAGGCATTGAGGCTTTGCATAGTTACCTATCAAAAGTTGACCCCCTCTCTTTTGAGCGCCTAAAGCCAAATGATAGCCAGCGTATCACCCGCGCTATTGAAGTCTATCGACAATCAGGAAGGCCTATTAGTGATTGGCAAGCTCAGCCTAAACAGGCATTGGCTCAGCATTCAAAATATCAATGGTATGCGATAGCGGTAATGCCCGATAGAGCCTGGCTGCATAAGCGAATTGAGCAAAGACTAGCGATAATGTGGCAACAAGGGTTGTTAGAGGAGGTGATTGGGCTGCTTGAGAGTCATGCACTAACGCCAGATATGCCCTCTATGCGCAGTGTTGGGTATCGGCAAGTTTTAGAATATTTAACCGTCACAAATCATCCAGTTTTGCAGCAAGCTCATCTTGAGACACAAGCTTTTTATGACGCATTTTTGCTGGGTCAGACTCAAGATGGATTGACTACAGTTTCTCTACCAAAGCTCAACAGTGATGCACACAAGCTCGCTTGTCTTAATATGCAGAATAAGGCATTATATGCGACTAGGCAGCTGGCGAAACGTCAAACCACTTGGCTTCGCAAGCTAATTAAGCTATCTGAAGATTGGATTGATTCCGCAGCGGGCGCAGCTCAGTCTCAATCTGTTAACGCTTCAGAGCTTGCCTTTATGCCAGTATTACATACCTTTAATACTATTGAACAAGCGCGACGATACTTAGAATAATTTATAAAGTTCGATATATTTTATTTATTAATAATATATGTTAAACGCGTTTCTTTTTGAAGATATATTTAACTATAATAAGAATGACAAAATAGCGTACTGACTGTCATCGGCTAAAATTTATTTTTACTTTATAAATTATTCATAATCATACTTAATTAATTATTACTTTTTTCTTGATTACGCTATTCTCAGGAGTTATCCCATGTCTAAAGGTCAAACCCTACAAGACCCGTTCTTAAATTCTTTACGAAAAGATAGAATCCCAGTTTCTATTTTTTTGGTTAATGGCATTAAGCTTCAAGGCCAAATTGAGTCATTTGATCAGTATGTTGTTTTACTTAAAAATACCGTCAGCCAAATGGTCTATAAGCATGCTATATCGACTGTCGTACCCGCACGTAATCCACGTAGTAGTGGCCCTGCAGCGGTTGGTGGTGGTATTGGTATTCAACAAGGTGGCTATCAAAGCGCTCCTGTAGGCGGCGGTTTTGAGCGTGGCGATCGCATCGGTGGCGGTGGTTTTGACCAAGGTGGTTTTGGTGGCAATCGTGGTGGTTTTAACCGGGGCGGCTTTAATCAAGACCGCGGCTTTGTTCCTGATCGTGGCGGTTTTGGCCAAGACCGTGGCTTTGCTCCTGACCGTAGTGGTT
>JAUNVX010000207.1 GCA_030540615.1 Psychrobacter sp.
GACCTTTATCAATTTGACCTTTATCAAATGTCAAATTAGCCTTTACCAAACTGACAGCCATGAGTAGATATGCTGCGCAGTTTTACCTCAATGGTTTATTTTTAGGATTATCAAGCATGGTATTGCCGTCATGTCGTTAGTCTCATCGCTCAAGCACAGTATCTTTGTGAGAATCTATGCAGGCCTTTTGCTGGTCTGTCTTTGTGTGGCCCTATTTGCCCAATTGTTGATGAACACGGTCAACAAAGAGCGGGTGCAAGTCTATCGCGAAAATATGGCAACTGGTGCTTTTTATTTGGTCAGTGAAGGCATAGCTCATCAAAAGTCAGCGGTTCAAAGAGAATATTGGTTGTCTGATGCCAGTAGCTTGTTTGGCTCAACTTTCTATGTCAAACCCATGTCTGAGTTTGATTTTAGTGCCAGTGAGCGTCACCGGTTAGAGAAGCAGCAAACCGTGGTTCAGTATGATAATAATAGCCGCTATGCCAGTATCTATCATAAACTGCCCAATGAAGACAGTATCCTGACGGTCAAAGTGACCCAAGTCACCGAGCAGCAAGTTCGGGCTATGGCGATATTTTTGTTAGATGATTTGGCACGATACGATTCATTGGCCCAAAAGCAGGCCAGATTAAAAGAGTTAGAGTCTCGATTTACCTTTCCGCTTGAGCTGCAACTGGTAGGCGACTTAAAGCTAGATTCTGATCAGTTGGCACGAATACGCCGTGATGAAGTGGTGTTTTTGTTCAAAGACAGTACCAGTAATAACAGCAGCTCTTCGATTAAGATTATCGTTCCCTCTGAAATCAATGACATGGTGATTGTCATGGGGCCTGTGCCATTGTTTAACTGGTTTCCACTTAACCTAATCATCAGTGTCGTCTTAATCAGTATGTTTTTGATTAGCTTAGGGGTCTACGCGCTAATCTTCCCCCTTGAACGTAAACTGCAACTGATTCAGATGGGGGTCAATGAGGTCAGTCATGGCAATCTGGATACCCGAGTGCAGGTGATTGGGCAGGATGAAATCGCTAGATTATCCGCTACCTTTAATGCGATGACGGAGCATATCAAGCGCCTCATTGAATCACAGCGTGAGCTGACCCGCGCGGTCTCGCATGAGCTTCGTACTCCTGTGGCGCGGATTCGCTTTGCAGTAGATATGCTCGCAGACACAGATGACGAAGAGTCTAGGTATACACAGCGCGACTACATTGATGAAGATATTGAGTCCTTAAATGCGCTCATTGATGAGATTTTGACCTATGCTAAACTTGAGGAAGGCTCGCCTAAACTTAATTTAGAGTCCGTCAACCTTAGCGAGTTGGTTGAGCAAATCGTGCGTGAGACCAATGCTCTTGGTAAACCTATTGAGGTACGAGGCAACCCTCCTGCTAGCAAAATCACCGCCATAGCTGACCGGCGCTACTTGCACCGAGTGGTGCAAAACTTGGCAGGCAATGCCCTTCGTTACGCCGACCATACCATTATCGTCAGTGCGGGTGTCAGAAAAGGCATGGCATTTGTCAGTGTGGAGGACGATGGTCATGGTATTCCAGAGGAGGACCGCGAAAAGGTCTTTATCCCTTTTGCTCGTTTAGACGACAGTCGTACCCGTGCCTCCGGCGGTTATGGGTTAGGGTTGTCTATCGTGTCGCGCATTGCTTTTTGGTTCAATGGCAGCATGAAGGTCGATGAGAGTCCAGAGCTGGGCGGTGCACGGTTTGTGATGACTTGGCCCATCCAGCCGCTTACCAAGACCATCGCTGCTGATGAGCTAACCCAAGAAAAGAGCCAACGGGTGCTCATTCAAGATGAATAATGGAGATTATGAGTTCGCTTAGGCGTTAACGATTGATTGAATAGTTACAGTGGTCATTAAAATATGGTCTTAATAAGAGTATTAAACTTAAAAGATTGCCAAAAACTGGCAAAAACAAATGATATTGTTATAAGATAGCTGCTAGAATAATGTTGGCTTAACGGCCGATGACAGATAGGGGCAAATGGAGCGGCTTGGTCTGCCAATATTGTCAATTTTTATAATAAAAAAGGATGAGGTATGCCATATTTATTTGGTCTACTGGTGTTAGCCAATGCGCTGGTATTAGGATATTATATTTTTGTGCCTCAGCACCCTGACTCTGCTAGTTTGGAGGCGACTCAATCGGCTATAACCAAGCCTATCGAGGTCTCTTATACCTCAGCTCATGTGCCCCCTTTAATCGGTACAAAAAAGTAGCCACTGAGGTTTAAATAATATCAATTTATCTTAAATTAGCTTACCTTTAAGTTGGTAGGCTTTTTTTGTGCCTATTTATATAGCTAAACTTATATAGCCAAACATTATCCAATCGTGCATTAGTCAAATTGGCCCTACTAGCCATTATCAGTGGCCATATCACTGGACGACGGCGAATTAAGCTTGCCAACATCAGTGACTTTAGACAAAAGAGGAATGCGAACACAGACTTGTAGGCCCCCCTCAGGATGGTTGATGGCCTCAACACTGCCATGATGCAAATGCGTGATGCGTGAGACAATCGCCAGTCCTAAACCGCTGCCTTGAGTGGTACGGGCCGTCTCACCGCGCTCAAATGGCTGCATAATCCTCTCTAATTGGTCCTCAGCCACCCCGCTACCACAGTCTCGCACACAAATAATCAGCTGCTCTGAGGCGCGTCTGGTTAAATCGTTTTCAGTGATAACCCTGCTGTCTGCTTGGACGGGCAAGGTCTCTATAAAGGTCGGCTTTATGGCCGCAGACAAATAAATCGGCGGCTTGCCATAACGAGTAGCATTATTGACCAAATTGATAATCAAACGCTTGATAGATAGGGGTCGTAACGGAATATCAGGTAGATTCTGCGACTCGTAGACGAACTCTAGCGGGGCGAATTGAATCATAATCTCATGAAAGATACTATCGAGGTCGGTCAAGCGAACGGGCTCATCTGAGCCGTCTTTCATGAAAGAGATGAACTGCTCTAAAATGGCATCCATATCCTCAACATCATAGATGAGCCCTTCACGAAAAAACTCATCGGGCAGCATCTCAGCGGTGAGGCGCATGCGGGTCAAAGGTGTTCTCAAGTCATGTGAGATGCCCGCTAGCATAATGGTACGCTCTTTTTGTGCTTGGCTTAAAGTGGTGAAGAGTCGATTAAAAGCCGTATTAACTTGACGAATCTCAGTTGGCCCTACCTGCGTCGGTAGCGTGGTGGCATGACCTAAGCGAATATAATTGGTCGCTGCTCGCTGCAGATGACGCAGAGGCCGGTTTAGCTGACGCGCGAGTAAAGCAATGGTCAATAAGGTCAATAGGGGCAAACCGATGATAAATAAAATCAGCAGGCTAGGACTGTACTGCGAATAATAAATCACCGGCTCACGTAGCCAAAAGCTGGTATCGCTACTGTCTTGAATCCAAAGCTGCGGCGTGGGTTTGAATTTAAAATAGACTTGGACGGGTCTGCCTAGCTGCTTGCTAATCTCATTCTCAATCTCTTGGGTGAATATCCCTACCAATGCCTTGTCAAAAACCTCAGGAAACTGGTCGACCTCATCCACGATGGTTAAATGGCTATGAGTATAAATCCATTGCTGCACTTCTGGCTGCTGATGCCAATCGCTACGTACGCTTTTGAACAGCTTAAGCTCAGTGGTTAGATAGCGGGCATGGTTTTTCAGCTCAGGTAAGTATAAGCTTCGCCAAAAGAACCAAAGCGACAAGCCAACGCTGATGATGACGATTGACATCACCATCAAAGTAGTCTGCCAAGTGGTTGAATAGGCACTCGTCTTTAAGCGCTGCCATAAGGAGCGAGAAGGGGGAGTCGCCATAAAAAAGTCTCGTATAAGGCTAAAGGATAACTAACGGATTTTATCAAATAAGATGATGAATCAACCTATCATGACATAAAATAGCAGGTTAATTAGTGAGCATATAGGTTGGTTAATGAGCATCAGTCATGTGGCTATAATAAAAACATTTTTTAGGTTTCAAGGTGTCATGCGCTGTGGTATAATTATGCCCTTTTTGGTATACCTGCGAAAGAGAGAATTCATATGGTTGTTATTCGTTTAGCACGGGGCGGCGCCAAGAAACGCCCATTTTATCAAGTTGTTGTCGCTGACCAACGCCGTTCACGTGACGGTCGTTACATCGAAAACATTGGCTTTTTTAACCCATTGGCCAAAGGCGCTGAGGAATCAGTTCGTCTGAACTTAGAAGCCTATCAAACTTGGGTAGATAAAGGCGCTCAGCCATCAGAGCGTGTTGCTTCTTTGGTTAAAACCTACAAAAAAGAGCAAGCGGC
>JAUNVX010000208.1:0-2868 GCA_030540615.1 Psychrobacter sp.
CGCCTTTAAAAACCGCGAAATCATGATGGAAAAAGCCATCAAAGCCTTGCATGAGATTATCCCAAAACCTTTTGATGCCAGAGTTAAAGCGGTCAACTGCCACCATAACTATGTCGAAAAAGAAGAGCATTATGGCGAAGAAGTATTCGTCACTCGTAAAGGCGCAGTGCGCGCTCGCGTCGGCGAATACGGCATCATCCCAGGCTCAATGGGCGCAAAATCTTTCATCGTACGGGGTAAAGGTAACGAAGAGTCGTTTTGCTCATGCTCGCACGGCGCAGGTCGCGTCATGTCGCGCACCCAAGCCAAAAAGGAATTCACTGTCGATGACCAAATTGCTCAAACCCAAGGCGTCGAATGCCGAAAAGATGCCGCAGTGATTGACGAAATCCCTGCCGCTTACAAAGACATCGACGCGGTGATGCACGCTCAGCGCGACTTGGTAGAAGTGGTGCACACGCTCAAGCAAGTGGTTTGCGTTAAGGGATGAGCGTTTGAGCAAGCCCGATTAAAAAAAGACGCAAGACAAGACTGGCCTTAACACCGCAGTTCCAATGAAGGGGAGAAATATGCGGCTCATAGGCAGTCTACCTTGCGACACTATGGCCGCGCCTCGTCCCTCGGCAAAAGCCAAAGCGCAAGGCGTAGCGGTAGCGAAGTTGCCACTACTTAAAAATAACTAAATAGCTAATATAAAGACAACTAAAATATGGGCATGTTGGCAGACAGGGAACGCCACTACTTAAAACTTGATGTTATCAGTAGGCTGGGTAAAACTAGGTGCAGTAGGAAGTATCATTAACATGATAGCTAAGTGGGATTAATAGTCAGGTTAAAAATGCTTTGCTGGCTCTGAAAACGGGTCATCCATTGCATCAGTTTTTCGCCAATATTAATCTCGGCTGTTCGACTAAAAACGGCAGTTACTGTATTGATGCGGGTTCGAATCCCGTCATGTCCACCATTTATAATAAAGATTAAGGAAAATCAGATGTTTGAATCTATCGCACAACTGTTTCAAGCCAAAGAAGCTATCGAGTCAGCTCAAATTAGCCAGTCTATCCGCTCTATTGCAGAGATTAAGCCAGGCTATTTTTATGCCCTACCCAGAGAAAAAGGCGGTTATAACGTCTTAAAAGTCCTCAAAACTGATTCGATGGGTGTTCATATTCGATTATATAGCAATGTCTATCTTAGCTTGCCAGCGACCCTTGATATTGAGACGCTATATTTAGCAGGGTTAGATGAGCAGTCCGAGCAAACAGATTTAGGCATGGGACATTTACCCATTAGCTTTGATAGCTTTATGACTTGGCAGGCTGTGCCATTAAATCAATTTGAGCCAGTCAGCGAAGATCAGCTTGAGGGCTACCAAGTGTGGCAAGAGGCCGAAGGTGGGTATTTTTAACAAGTGGTTATCGTCCATGCTTTGCTAATGGTTTTGACGGTCAGTCTACTAGAAGCTAGCATTGTTTATTAGGATTATTCAAAATGGATGCCAAAATAAAAGCCTCATTAACCAACACCCATATTGATATCTTAAAACGTGAAAAACAGATAAGGCGTTTACATCAATTGATTGATGCTACCTTTGCCGAACGAGACAAAAATGAAAGGTGCTATGAATCTTGGAAAAATGCTTGTGCCAACTTTCATCAGAACTATAGTCGCAAAGTATTTAACTATGATGAGTTTGAAGGCGAAGCTGGACTTTTAGAACTGCTTCATCATGATAACGCTAATGGCGACTATGCTAGAGAGTTTGCCGTATGTTTTATTGAGGTTCGACCTTATTTCTTTCGCTCAGGATACTTGTATAAGCACTTACTGCGAAAGCTCAACCACGCCCCGTTAACGTCATTGCAGCGTACTCGCTATGACGCTGTAAAAAGCGCTTATCAGCAATATCGTCTAGATAAACTATGCAACATTGAAAAATAATATTTTGGAGAACCAAAATGAAACTAGCCGAAGCTCTACTAATCCGCAGCGATATGCAAAAGAAGCTAGCACAGCTTAAAGGGCGTATTCGTAATAACGTCAAAGTGCAAGAAGGCGATAGCCCAAGCGAAGACCCAACCCAGCTTATGATAGAAGCCAGTCAAATCATCAGCGAGTTGCATACTCTGATTGAGCGTATCCACCGTACTAATGCCATCGCTAAGACCGACAAGGGTCAATCAATGCTGACGCTATTGGTCGAGCGTGACACCTTAGAGATGCGTCATAAATTATTGACGGATAGTATTAAAGCGACTCAAAATGAAGAAGAGCGCTACAGCTATCGTGAGATTAAATGGGACGTTATCGTGTCAGTCTCAGCCCTACAAAAGCAGGCCGATGATATCGCTATGAAACTTCGTCAGCTTAACCTGACCATCCAAGCCAATAATTGGCAGATTGAGTTGGTCGAATGATTTAAAGAATTTGCTACTAGGCTATTGATTATCTAAATGTGATTGGTTAATTCAATTGGCTGTAGTAGCGCACCAGTTTGGAACCGACTGGGCGAGTTTCAGTCCCCTTACTTCCACAACAGGGGGTTGAAAATATACTGTAGTGGCTTCCCCGCGCTGTGGGCAGGCGCACTTTTTTACTACTCATGCCCCGCACTTGTCACAACGTACAAGTCACTCGTTAGACTTTATCACCAGACACTGACAGTCGGTTTCAATTTATTACGTTAGGAAACCTCTGGAAATTCTATTTAAAGAATTTCCCTTGCAAGCCTAAAATTGACATGCAATTTTTTAACGGCTCTCAGGTTTCAATTTAAATCCTCCCCTACCCTCCTTTACAAAAGGAGGGGGTGACTGGAAATTCTATTTAAAGAATTTCCCTTGCAAGCTTAACCAAGCAATACTTGGT
>JAUNVX010000208.1:2968-4319 GCA_030540615.1 Psychrobacter sp.
CTGGAAATTCTATTTAAAGAATTTCCCTTGCAAGCTTAACCAAGCAATACTTGGTTTTAACGGCGCTCAGGTTTCAATTGTTATTGAAGAGAAAAGGTATGAACGAATACAGTGAGTACACCAAAAAAGAGTTGCGGGAACTTTTTTATGAGCATATGCCAAAGTTCCCTTTTCCCGTCACCATCAAGCCCCTATCCACCCTTGGGGTGGCCAATCGACGTCAAATCCTTGAGATTTGCGAAAACATTAGGCAAGACCTTTTTCTGCTGACCGATAAGAGCCTGATAAGGAACCTCTCTGAAGATTATTATCATGAAAACCTTTGCCCTTTTGAACAAGAGATTGTCAATAGTGAGGGCTTTAACACTTTGCTATTTATGATGGACATCAATATCAAACTGTTTGAGCACACCATCAAGATGTACACGTGCGAGTACCTGCGCCAAGAAGAGATTATCACGAACAGTAACGCTGACAGCTTTGGCGAAATTGTGTTTTTGCCGCACATTACCACCAGAGCCGAGACCAGTTTCCGTTTTTATGAGAAGTATGGCAAATATACTTACGAAGCTGACTTTATCCTCAACAGTCACCAGCATAAAATCGTGGTGTTAAGACAGCACCGCAATCACTTAACTATCCCGCTACCTAAGCTGATGACTTATGATTTTAAGGATTATGATGTTCAAGAGGCGTTTAGGCCTGACCCAGAGGCATACAAAGTGAGATTGACTGAAGACTTTAAAGAAGCCTCACTGCTGATTCAAATGCTGGGATTGAAAAACGTCATTTTGCCGCTGTATGTTTATGAGGCTGACAGTATTAGCTAAAGCGCGATTGATAGCCTATAGCTAATAGCCTACAGTTAACAACCCGCAACTAATGGCTGCAATAATTCCCTGCAACCAGACGCTATGGGCACTAAGGCTCGGTGTTGAACCAAGCTATTTTGGCGCGGCATTGTCATCATGGTTAAATACTACCTATCGTACAATAGATAGGTTAGACTGATGTGAGAGCTTGGGTAGTCAAGCTTAAATGACTGCTCTAACCCTCTTTAATTGATGTTTTGATAAGGATGCACGACCATGAATATGAATGACATGATGAACAGCGCCAAAGGGCTAATGGATGATAAGAATGACGCTGATGGCAATCAAGCAGAAGGCAATGGCTTAGCAGGCATGATGGACATGGCCAAAGATTTCAATATGGAAGATTTGGAAAAGTACAAAAACATGTCCAAAACTGAGCTCATGCAAGAATTAAAGAACTCTGAACATACTGAAACGGTCATTAACCTGATTAAAGGGTTAATTGCTAACAAGTAGCCTTAATTAGCGCTAATAGT
>JAUNVX010000209.1 GCA_030540615.1 Psychrobacter sp.
CTCATGCAAGGCTTTGATGGCTTTTTCCATCATGATTTCGCGGTTTTTAAAGGCGAATCGCTGCGCCCAACCTACCGCAAACCAGTAGTCATCAAAGTGCTCAGTACCCTCAGCGAAATAGGCCAAGTCTTTGTCTGGCAAGTTGATGAACCATTTGCGCATGTCCTCACGAGCCAGCTCTATAAAGTAGCGACCGATGGCGTTACCGACACCGCGAGATCCTGAGTGCAGCATAATCCAAACTTGGTCGGTCTCATCTAGGCAAATCTCAACGAAATGGTTGCCTGTGCCAAGCGTGCCTAGATGGTTTAGGTTGTTGGTGTTTTTTAGCCGTGGGTGCTTTTGGCAAAGGTAGTTAAAGTCATCAACCAGCGTTGACCAACCTTGCTTGACTGTACCATCCGGGTTGGACCAAGCGCCGACATCTCGATTACCCCCTCGGCCACGCGTTTTGCTGCGACCATGCGGAATGGCTTTTTCAAGCTCAGTGCGCAGGCCATGCAAGTTATCAGGCAAGTCGTTGGCGGTTAGAGTGGTTTGCACCGCCATCATACCGCAGCCGATATCCACACCGACGGCCGCTGGGATAATGGCTTCTTTGGTGGGCAATACGGTACCGATGGTCGCGCCGATACCCACATGCACATCGGGCATTACTGCTAGCCACTTATAGACAAAAGGCATTTGCGAGGCTTTGATAAGCTGCTCGTGCGCTTTGGGGTCGACAGGCACGCCCTCAGTCCAAAGCCTGATTGGCGTTCCGCCTTGCTGAATGACTTCATGAGTTTGAGGTTGCATAGTGGCTTCCTAGTTTTCTAATGTTTGATAAATTTTTGATAATGCCAAGTAAAAACTATGTTGTTAACTCAGTATTTTTGATTCATCTCTGAATCTAATACTGCTACTATCCCTTATATATGCGAAGGTTATGCCAACTTGGATTTATAAAGGTATATTTTATCTAAATTATTGATTTTTATACCTAAATATTATTTTTTATTGTTTAATTAAACTTGCATCATATAGCTTATGAATAGCTATATAGTTATTATTCTATAAATTTATTATATTTTATATATTTATATAAACATCGTAAGTTAAAAGCAGTACTAATTCTAAAATCATCAAAATCCACTCATCTTATTTATTGTCAAACAGGATGTTATATGAAGATTAAGTCAATAATCGTTGTCACAGTAGGCTGCCTCTGAACTCCTTTAAATTGATTTAAGGTATCAGCGGCTATAAATAATCAGTGGTGCGACTGATGGGTGAGTACATTGATTGATAAGAACAAAGTAGCGCCTGAGATTTGGGCACTTATCAAACGTAATAACTGCGTTAGGGGGTTATATATTGCGCGTATTACTTGTAGAAGGCCTGAAAATAAGGGTTGTCATCACCATTCAAGTATCTTAGGAATACGCAGACGGGTATTCAAGATTTTTTAGATAATAAAAAACCCCACCGACAGCAACCAAAAATGATAAGACAGTTAAGACTTAACCCATTTGCATAACATACCCTAAATTAGCAGTATACGAGCCTGAAAAAAGGGCGGCTCTAAGGTTAAGTCTCTGCTACTAGCGAATATAAATATTGGCTAGAGCGCACATGATTGAGTATGTAGTCTTATCAGCATTTGCTGAGGGTGGAGCCGTTCGGTAAGGTTGGATGACATTAGACCAGAGTTAATAAGACCTTGCACTGCTCTACCGCTGAGCTACTGTCAATGACTTGACAGGAGGGACTCGAACCCTCGACCGGTGGGACCTTAACCATGTAGTCTTATTGGCATTCTAATGCCGACACCTTACCTCGCACCATATATGACATAAGCAAACCAAAAGGTGGTAGAGGAATTGAGACAAAGTAGGGGCCAATTGCTTGACTGACCTTGCCTCAATCGAGGAGTTGAACCTCTCGCTTTCGCTTACCATGTACTCTACCGAACATTTTGCTCCTATCATCTCGCTTAGGCCAGTGCTAACTCCTAAGCGAGGGGTCAAACCAAAAACACTACGTGGTGGCGTGCCAGTTGCATGGTGCCAGTCGCGTGGTATCAGTCGCGTGATAATTCTGATGCTCTTAGATATTAACAGAGTTAACACCAATCGCTGGTCAGATCCCATGTAATCACGCTGGCATTTTGACCCTATAAACGTATAACCAAAGGTGGTTAGATAGCGCTGCTAGGCAGCGGAGGCTCTACCAACTGAGCTACAAGCAGTAGATAAACCAGTCTAAACCAGCACTAGTATCATTATCTTCTACTTGGGTGGAGTCGAACCACCGACAATCATGTAATCTAACCGGCATTTATACGTCTATTCTTGACTTGCTGCCCTCTAAAAGACAGCAAGATAATCGTTGAACAATAAAGAAAAATAAAATAACTGATTTGCCAAAATAGCTTATAACCATTAATTGACGGCTATTAATTAGCGGCTATCTACTTAACTGGCGGCTAGCACTGTCTGCTCAATTTCAGCGACCCAATGTTCAGGCTTAAGCTTATCGGCACAAAACAGCTCAATCAATCGAAATACCTCATCGCCAAAGCCGCCGATATTAAGCACGTCTGCACGCTCTTTGCCTTGAGAGTGAGTATAAGGCTGCACATCGACGCAGATCAGCTTGGCGTTAGGGCAGCGGCGTTTTAGCTTATCCCACTCTACCATCATCTGCGTGGACAGGTGTCCGTTGTAGCCTCTATTGTCCGCCCATGACTCATTGTCTGAGAAGTAAATCATCACGTCCACGGGCGCCTTAGTCGCATTAATTTGCGCTAGCGGAATAGAGACGTTGGTCCCGCCGCCGCCCAATGAGGCTAGAGCGCTTGCAAACTGCATGACATCGATATGACCTGTACCTTTACTAGATGACTGAGCGCGCATAGCTTGACGCTGGTTTCGACGAGATTTTATCCTTGCTATCAATGAGCCATTTGCTGTAGCACTGTCTTTTTCAGCTTTATGGCTTCCCTCTGTTTGGCCAGCATCAACAGGCCTAAAAGCAAAGGCCGGAATGTCTCGTAGATGAGTATCAAAGGCCATAATCTGCGCTTGTGGATTGACCCGCTTGATGGCGGCCGCAAACAGCGCAGCGGCATCGATACATCGCACCACGGACGTCGCACCAGGACGATATCCTGTCACAGACGAGCTCATAGAGCCTGAGGTATCCACCGCCACCACCACATTACCTTCAATCACCGGCACGTTGGTCAGTGCCGTGTCCATCGCTTGGCGCAGACTGTCTTTGATTTTATCAGGGACAGACTCATTTAGCGCCGCCCAAGTGGTATAAATCTGATAAGGAAACACCCCACTTTTGGCAATGGCAGCTTGGTCGGTGAGCTTGGCTGCGATGACCTCTACCATCTCTGGCAATTCAAAAACGCCGTGACGAGCAAAAGTGTTGAGGTTCATCCGCACCATGGTAAAGTTGCCTTGGCGAGCAATCTGCGCCCAGTGCTGCGTGGTGAGCGGTAGCGACATCAATAGCTGCAAAGGCACGTCAGGCAGTACTAACGCTTCATTTTTTTGAGACGCAGTATCTTGTTCTTGAGCATTTTGAGCCTGTGGCTGGCGTGCAAGAGCCTTTTGAAAAGTAATCAACTGCTGAACGCGCTGCGGCAAGTGCTCAAATTCAAACGCTTTGCCAAGCGTCCATTTAAACAAAGCTTCTTTCTCGCTATCCACTGGCTTTGGGTGAGTCATTCGTAGCACATCACGTAGCGTGGGCGTCGTGCCAATAGTCGCACTGACATAGCGATAGTCATTGGCACGGTTTAGCCACTCATTGACCATCTTTTTGGGACGTGAGCCAAGCGACTGACGACCCACCACCCCTGAGCGCATCACTTGCACAAAGTTGCGAAGCTGTTTGCCATTATCGATCACTAAAGCAAAGGCTTGAGTAAAATAATCCTGACCATCTTGCCGAGTAGAGAGTAGCGCAAGTAGCAATACTGGCACATCTTTCATTCGGCTATGACGGCGACCATAGACCGCAAGCTTGGCGAGGAACTCACTGTCCACACGCTGAGCCAGCGCTAGAATCTCATCAAGCTGCGACTTGGCATCCACATAAAAGGTGTGGTTGAGCGTGCCAGTACTCACCAACTGCGCCAAGGCCTGCTTAGGCGGTAGCTGATAAGCATTGCTGCCCGCTTCATTGACGGTCATCATTTGCTCAATGATTGATTGAGCTTTGGTGCTGACAAGGTTGGTATTCATGGCACGCTCCTAGTTATTATGTTGTTTTCACTTTATATCCCAT
>JAUNVX010000210.1 GCA_030540615.1 Psychrobacter sp.
TCTCATTTTGCTTAGCATTTAGTGCCTTTTATGAGCTGGTAGAGTGGTGGGTGGCGTTGCTAGTGGGGGAGGACGCAGAAGCCTTTTTGGGCACGCAAGGCTACGTTTGGGATACCCAATCGGATATGTTCATGGCGCTAATTGGCTCGGCTGTATTTTTAGCCTTCTTCCGGAGGTGGCAGGATTTAAGTATTCGTAGACTGGATAAGGGGTAGCTGATACCTGCCAACCGCTATTATCTTGCCTGTTCACTGGGGCGGGGCTAAAGGCAGCTGGCGTTCCAACATTCGAGCGACCACCATCTGCCAAGCCCCGCACCCCAGTGACCAGCCAAGGATAGCCGCTACTGTCAGGGCTAGCGGTAACATCCGCCACCTTGCGAATACCTCTCGTGGTTTGGATTAACCATATCTTGCTTAGGTTTCGCTTTACCGTTTCCACACCACCTATTTTGGCTGATTGGTTTTTTACAGTGTCACCATAAAGCTCGATAGCAATAACGACGGTTTAACTTTTAGGCAAAGCGGGGTAGATAGACAAATATAGGTAGATAGGCAAAATGCGGTAAGGTCAACAATGTAAGGTTAATGCAATCAAAAGTAGCAAAGCTGCAAACCTTGTAAGTTTTAGCAAATGCTAAGGCAAACAGATATCTTATCTTTGATACCATCGTAGACTGAATTTGCAAACTCACTAATCTATAATCATAACTACTAAGGAAGATACTATGACGTTATTAGCAAAAAAAGTTGCGTTGGTGACAGGAGGCTCACAAGGTTTGGGCGAGGCTCACGTTCGCAAGTTGGTCGAAGAGGGTGCCAAAGTTATTATCACTGATATCTTAGTTGATAACGGCGAAAAACTGGCAAAAGAGCTAGGAGACAATACTACCTTCGTTCAGCTCGATGTGACCGACCCTAGCTCATGGGATGAAGCGATTAAACATGCTGAAGAGGCTTTTGGCCCTATCAATGTCTTGGTCAATAATGCTGGCATAGATATCATGAAGCCATTTATAGAATTTACAGCCGCAGATTTGCAAAAGCTGTTAGACGTCAATCTGTTTGGTAACTTTCATGGCATGCAAAAAATATTACCTTCTATGAAAAAAGCAGGCGGCGGCTCTATCGTGAATATCTCATCGTTAGAAGGGCTGCGCGGCACAGCGGGCAACTCTATCTATAATGCTTCAAAGTTTGCCGCTATAGGCTTGACCAAAGCCGTGGCGCAAGAGTACGCCGAATACAATATTCGAGTGAACTCTGTACATCCAGGCGCGATACAAACGCCAGGTGTCGAAGCGGATGATATCAAAGATACCGTACAAAACTATATCCAAAACATCCCAATGAAACGTATCGGCAAACCTGAAGAAGTGGCTAATCTGGTTGTCTTCTTAGCGTCAGATAAATCCAGCTATTCTACTGGTGCAGAATTCATCGTTGATGGCGGTATCATGGCCACCTAATTGATTTGATTTTTATAGTTAAATGGCTTTAGATTTTATAAAAACTCGTGATATACCAGTGCCTGATAGTGATATTATTCAACCTTAATAAGGCTATAATGATTATCAGCGCTGCTGCATAGTGTCCTTCTAACTGCT
The DNA here is from genome assembly GCA_030540615.1 of Psychrobacter sp. Taxonomy (GTDB): domain Bacteria; phylum Pseudomonadota; class Gammaproteobacteria; order Pseudomonadales; family Moraxellaceae; genus Psychrobacter. The sequence goes on from JAUNVX010000210.1 coordinate 1,607, forward strand.
TCACAGTGTCCTTCTAATAATATTATTTTAATAGTGTCATTCTAATCCACGATGGAAAATGTTTAATATGATTTTAAAAGCGCTCTTTTTTATTATTGTCGTTACCGCGAGCGCTATTCTCATCGCCCGATTAACCTTTTCCATTCCAGAAATAGAAGAACGCATAGATACTACTATGTTGCCAAAAGCGACCAGTGGGCCTTTAGCAGAGTCGCTGATTGATCTTGAAGCAGCCCATCAAGGGCTAACGGGGATTGCACCACTACAAAGTGGGGCTGATGCCTTTGCTGCACGGATAATGTTAGCCGATGCGGCTGTCTCAAGCATTGATGCTCAATACTATATTTGGCATGCTGATCTGACGGGTACTTTGCTACTTGATGCTTTGGTTCGCGCCGCCGATAGAGGGGTGCGCGTTCGGCTGTTGCTAGATGACAATGGCACAACGGGAATCGATCCTGAACTAGCAGCGCTCGCTGCCCATCCAAATATCGAAGTACGGCTGTATAATCCCTTCAATCTGCGCACGGCAAAGATATTATCTTATGGGTTTGATTTTTTCCGATTAAACCGAAGAATGCATAACAAATCCTTCACGGTAGATGGGCGCGCGACGATAGTGGGTGGTCGAAACGTCGGTGATGAGTATTTTGGTACTGGTTTAACGCCACTTTTCGTTGATTTTGATGTCATGGCGGTAGGTAATATTGTGCCGCAGATCGCCGCTGATTTTGACCGCTATTGGGCGGCGCTATCTGTTTATCCAGCAGATCTGATCGTTGGAAAACCTAAAGTGGATGACCCGATTGGCACTCGATTGGCTGAATTAAATAACGATCCACAGATGAGCGAGTACAAGGCCATTTTGGAAAGCTCGGACATTGTAGCGTCCCTTGCAGCAGGGGAGCTTGAGTTAGAGTGGACCACGGCTGTGTTGGTGAGTGATGATCCCATAAAAGGCCAAGGCGCCGTGCCTCGTGAAGATCTATTGGCAAGTCGGCTAAAGGATGCGGTAGGTGATATTAAGACTCGCCTCGATGGGGTTTCGGCTTATTTTGTTCCTGGAGCTGGGGGCGTAGAAGCTTTTGCTACGCTTGAGGCGAGCGGCGTCGATGTACGCATGCTGACCAACTCGATGCAAGCCACAGATGTACTACCCGTTCATGCTGGTTATGCTAAGCGCCGCAAAGCCATGCTCGAAAGTGGCGTTGAGCTTTTTGAGCTACGCAGCAAAGTGGCACCTAATACTCGTTCTAACCATTTAGGACCGTTCGGATCGAAAGGCGCTAGTCTTCATTCAAAGACCTTTGCGATTGATGGAGAGCGAATTTTTGTAGGATCGTTTAACTTTGACCCTCGCTCTACTAGATTAAACACCGAAATGGGGTTGCTTATCAATAGTGAGCAGATGGCGCAAAAAGTACACAAAGCATTCGATGAACAAATACATGGACTGGCTTGGCGCGTTGAACAGCGCGATGGAAAGCTGGTTTGGATCGATTCTAATACGGGGTCGGTGAGTACTTCGGAGCCTGGATCTAACCTAGTCAATAGTGTTGTTTTGACAGTTATAGGTTGGCTACCGGTCGAATGGCTTTTATGATCCAAACATAGGGCTATACGCATACTCGAGCTGCAGAAAACTCACTAACGCCACTATTTTCTTAGGTTGTTTTCTTACATAGCGGCACCTGAAAGGCTTCCTATAGCCTACCATGTGCCGATATTTTCCATGGAAATCCAAGGCTCGATAGGGGCTAAGCGCTCGCCACTTTGTAGCAGCTCGATTGAGATATTATTAGGGTCTTTAACAAAGGCCATATAGCCATCTCTAGGTGGTCTCAATATATCAACACCCGCTGCCCTAAATATTTCGCATTGCTCATATACGTTATCGACTCTAAAGGCAAAGTGCCCGAAGTTATTGCCGTTGCTATATTCTTTTTCATCCCAGTTGTGGGTGACTTCAATCTCTGGCGCTCCTTCATGAGTCGCTAAAAAATATAAGCTAAACCTTCCTGATTCCGAATCCTTTTTTCTTAGCAGTTTTAGTCCCATCAGTTCGCAATAAAAAGCTAAAGTCTCCTCTAGTTTATTGGTGCGAATCATTGCGTGTAAATATTGCATAAAACACCTTACGATTGATTTATTTAAAGTTCTAACCTTTAATCGCACCGACCAACCACCCCGAAAAGTCAGCAACTTGCGATGCCATTTCTGGTCGTGCCTCACTTAACGCAGACAACTTAGCGCTAATAGCTTCCTTATTGTATTTAACCCCTGTCAGCGCCTCTTTCAAAGCATCAATCAACTCCACATTTAAGGCATCAGAAAAGATAACCGCTTCCTCAATCACCGCTTGCTTGACGTCCAAATGCAAATCGATAAGACCCCAGTCAAAGCGGGTCTCTAGATGATGACTAAACTCAGGCGTTTTACCAAAGCGCCAATCCCAATCCGCCATCTGCTGATAAAATTTATTCAAATGCGGCTCTTGGGCCAAGGTCGCCTCGTCCAATTCTTCCACTGTGACGTCTGCAACCTTTTGATCATAATACTCACAGAATGCCTCGATAATAGCGTCAGATAACACCTCGTGATTGATACTTTCATTGAACTCGGTCAAATT
>JAUNVX010000012.1:0-5194 GCA_030540615.1 Psychrobacter sp.
CTACGAGGTAATGATTTGATGCAGAACTTCTCTTAAGCAGGGGCGCAGTATAGGCCTATTGCTACCTGAAAGCAAATTTATTTTAACACCTGTTTAATGTTATCTAAAAAATATCTTTTTTATCCACTTCTTCTGCTAGACATTTCATCGTAGGGCCTTTAGGGTAATAGCTTGAGATTAAATCTAATCGGCTAGTCTCTTTTATTCTCATCACTTCTATAACTGATTAATGGCTTTGCTATGTCCGTGCCTATCCTTGCTAATCCTACCCATTTGGGAAACGACTTATCACCCCGCGCTGACCCAGATACATTAGCCCCACTTGATATCCCAAGCACTCCATGGGAGCACTATCAGCGCCCCTTTGTCCGCGACTTGGCCTATGCTCTCGCTTGCCCCCCTATCCTGACGACTTGGGTGAATCATCAGCCTTTGTTGAATGCCCCAACCGTTATCTTGCATTCCGCTGAGTTTTGGCAGCAGCAGTTTGCCAGCTATCAGCCTCGCTTGCACGAGTTAGATAATACCCAAGGTTATCAAGCCTTAACCCGGTTTTTGATGACTAGGCCTAGTCCTTATCGACTCGGCTTTCATTTTGAGGGGTTAATTCACTTTTGGCTCATCGATGGATTTGCACTGAATCTGCACCCTTTTGAGGTCTTAGCACATAATGTCCAGCTATACCAAGGCAAACAAACCACTGGTGAGCTTGACTATATCCTGCGAAATCATGACACGGGCGAGATTGAACACTGGGAGCTGGCGATTAAGTTTTTTTTGGGCTCACCGCCTTACACCTTTGCCGATTGGGTGGGTATGAACTCACGCGATAATCTTGAGCGCAAGATGACGCATATGCAAAGTAAGCAGTTTCGCTCGATTTGGGTGGACGTGAGTGGTCATGAGTCGGGGAAGGCAAAGGTGAAAATAGACAAGCGCATTGCAGTGATTAAGGGGAGGTTCTTTAAGCCGGTGACGGATAACGGCTTTGTGCGTCCCCAATGGCTTACGCCTAATTTTCCGCTTCATGATTGGATTAATGGCGAAGATACTGAGCAGCTAAACAAACTGGACATGAGTATTTTACGCCGCGCTCATTATGTGGAGTGGTTCACCAAACGGCCGTTTTATGATGAGCGTCCATCACCGCTACATTGGTCTAAGGATAGTCCGCCTGAAACTGGGCTTTATTTTGAAGGTAATCGGCCGCTGGTGATTTATCGGGATAAAAGTAGTGATAAGTAAAGAGGTTAGCAGTCTTGATAAAGCCGAGAAGATGGCGCAACTAATTTGACACATGTAGGTCAGAACTTAAGAAGTTTAGCGATAGTATCTTCTGCTCTAGCTTAAACTTTATTCACCCTTCAATAGCTGTCAATCACCTTAAGCACTTCATGACGCAATATCTCAATACTCGGCATACGCTCAGCGTGAAATCGCAAGATAGGAATACCTGCACTGGCGAGCGCTTTGTCCTTTTTGGCATCAGCCTTTTGGCTCTTTTGACTCTCATGTGTCCAATCATCTAGCTCAATAGCCGCTAGAGTGGTCTGAGCATCGCTATCCACCAATACGTAATCCACGCTCTGACGACAGATACGGTTGAACCAAAAGCTACGGTCGCTGCCGGCTTCTTCACTTGGCTCAATAATACGGGACAGCTGAACTTGACTAAAAATATAATATTCAGGAAGGGCTTTTTGCAGCTTGCGAAAAAACAGTACTTCAGTGTCGGTCATTATAGGCATGGGCTCAAAGGGCCAGATGGCTAACTCATCGCCACGAACTGGTTTGGTCTCTTGTTTGCTACTATTGCCCTTTGCTCTTAGCAATTTAGGCAAAAAAACAATGACAACGAATCCTAATGAGGCCAATAAAAATAAAGTACCAAATTCCATAAAGAACCTCTATCAACTTAGCAGATTTTGGCAAATCTGCTAGCATTACTGTTTTAACAACGATTAAATTATCTACCCTACTAGGCTTAATTACGGACTAAGACCAGTAGGGTTGCTTAAAGCATCTCTAAGTCACCATAGAAGATATTAGACGATGCCATGAGAGAGTCTATGCTACCGCTCTATAGAGCTTGCAACAATGACTAAACAAAAAAACACGACATCTAGTGTCGTGTTTCAAAGAACTGACTGATTCATTAGCCAGTGATTTATATGAGTAATAGTCGATGCTAGCGCCAATACAGCACCCAAGCACTATTGACGCCCGCCTTTGGATCGGCGTTGATTTTATCTTTTAGCGCCAAGGCAGCAGGTTTGCCTGTCTCTGGACCGACAATCACTCGAACGCCGCGACTGGTCTGACTAGTTGAGACCCGGTATCCCGCAGCGCGCAGCTTTTTGGCCACTTCATCTGCCTTTTCTTGATTGTCTGCTAGTGCCACTTGAACCCCAAAGGTCCCTTTGGCTTCACCGCGCGCGGCTTCCTGACGAGCAGCAGCCAGACGCTGTTGGGCAGTCTTAGCGGCTTCTTGACGTTGGCGGGCCTCTTGCGCTTCACGTTGTAATCGAGATATTTGACGCTGAGAGGGAATCGTAATCTCTTGACCGACTCTCAGGTCTTGAGCGGATTTCATATTATTGGCTTGTGCCAATACCTCAACTGGTACATTGTATTGTCTAGCTAACCGAATCAAGCCATCACCACGTTGTACCACATAGTTCGTTGGGCGGGTCGGCGCAGATTTTCTCTTTGCTTCTTCTGCTTTTTGTTGGGCTGCTTGCTGCTCAGCTTTTAATTGTTCGGCCCTTTGCTGCTCACGCTTTTTTTGTTCGGCCTGTTGCTGCGCTGCCAGTCGAGCTTTTAGTTGTTTGTCGTCTTCAGCATTTTTGGCGGCGGCTTTTTGCTCAGCTTCACGCTTTTGCGCGGCTAGCTTTTCACGCTCTGCCTGTTTTTGCTTTGCCTCAGCCGCCGCTGCTGTATTACTAGGCTGACTAGTGGGACGCGCTTGAACCTGAGGAGTCGCCGTATTCGTCACTACAGCAGCACTATCTGTCCGTGGTACAACCTTAGGCGTAGCAATAGCCGCTTCTGGGCTATTTTCACCACTGACTGGCTCAGCCGCGTTACTCACATACTGCTGATTCTCTGCACGGGCTTTGGCCAAAGCTTTGGCTTCAGCCTGCTCTTGCTCTGCCAAAAATGCTTTGGTTCGGCGCTCTTGCTCAGCAACGCGAGCCTCACGCTCTTTTTGCTTTTGCGCTAAGATACGCTGCTCGGTTTCAATATCAGTTGTAAGAGGCTCGTTGGCACTACCCTGACCAGTAGCAGATGACTTGATAGCGATCACCGGATCAGAAGCTACTTTATTATCTTCAGTACCGATCTGTTGAACCATGGCATACAGCACCACACTACCACCAATCATCATTGCTATACCCAATAAGGTCTGTCTAGAAAAATTCATCCGCATTGGTCTCTTGTCTGGTCAATAAATAATAGGGACCCTGTCCCTTAAAGTGAGCACTTGATAGGTTATGGCAATCAAATGCTTTGATTATAAAACATCTGCTGACCCTTGTCTCCCCTATCGCTATGACATTAATGGCGCTTACCGCTCAAATTATCAATGCTATCATGCGCTGATTAAAATTAACTGGTTTTAAGTAGGAATCGCTTCTACCTTTAAGGCCAGCAGCACCTCAGAGATAGTATGGAAAGAGCCACAAACCACGATAAAGTCGGTCGGCCTAGTAGCAGCAATGACACCTATACTTGCCTCTGCTAAGCTCTCATAAGTGGTGAGACTAGGACTATTACCCCTATTATACCTGATAGCCTCATCATCATTTTCGCCATCCGCTCTACTGCTATCATCGCTTGTATTGAGCACCTCTTGATAATCGATAGCCTCTACCAATACCTCAAGAGGAGCAGCTCGCGGATGATCAATGGCTGCCACATGCCAATGACAAATAGGTAGATTGGCGCGAGCCAGACCAGTCACCACCTCTTTGATAGGCTTATCACCCAACATAGAAAAAACCAAATGCAGCTGCGCATGAGGATAATTGACCAAGTGCCTTTGCCACCGAATCAGCAATTGCGGTAGGATAAAATTAATCCCTTCTACATTATGGGCCACATCAAACAGCCAAGTCCGATGGTTAATTTGGCGCTGGTCGAGCCGCCCCGCAAGCTTAAGCTCACTTAAGGCCATACTAATATCAGCTTGGGTGATGTTAAGTGGACTGGCTAGTAGGGCAGCTACTGCATTGGCGCAGTTCATTATCGACAACGAAGGCGTGGGCAGTTGCAAGGTGACTGCTGCACTGCTAAATTGCCACTGAGTCGGCGAAGCTTTGGCTTCTATTAGGCCTTGATTATCCCCTACTTCATCTTCGACATACAAAAAGTCTCGCCCTGCTTGATAGCAAGTCACTTGCAAAGCCTCAATCTGCTGTTGAACGCTGTGCGGCATCTCATCTGAACCGAATATTAAAGTACCGTTTTGACGCAAGATACCTGCTTTTTCAAAGCCAATTTGCTCTTTGGTATCCCCTAGCCAATCAACATGATCGATACCAATATTGGTAATAACCGCCAAATCTGGGTCAATGATATTAACCACATCTAGACGACCGCCGAGACCGACTTCTAATACCCATACCTCACACTGGGCCTCTGCAAATATGAGCAATGCTGCTAGCGTGGTCATCTCAAAAAACGATAGGGTTAACCTACAATCAAGTCGTGCCTGTTCAACGGCCACAAAAGCATCTACCAGCTTTTGATCGCCCACTGGCGCCCCATTAATACGGACGCGTTCATTAAAATCTATCAAATGCGGGGACTGATACAAAGCCGTCTTATAGCCTGCTTGCTGACAGGTCTGCGCAATCATCGCTGTGGTCGAGCCTTTGCCATTGGTACCGGCTACCGTAAAGACATAAGCATTGTCTTTGGCAGACTGAATTAATCCTAGTTGCTGAGCCACAGGAACTACTCGGCTCAGCCCCATGTCAATCGCTGAAACGTGAATCTGCTGCATATAACTGAGCCACTCAGACAAGCTGCTAGTGTGATTCGGTATTGAGCTATCTGGCGCGTTTGAACTGTTCTTCATATAAGACCATCATAGTTGTTGATATTTAAAATCATCAAAATATTAAAAACCATTAAAAATTTGCCCACATAATCAAAAAGCATTTCTAATTTAGAAATGCTTTAAAAGCGC
>JAUNVX010000012.1:5294-6515 GCA_030540615.1 Psychrobacter sp.
GCCAGTAGTCGATAGATAGTGTCATTAAGCTGATGACGATGCACCACTTGGTCGATGACGCCATGCTCTAACAAAAACTCTGCTCGCTGAAACGGCTCTTCTAAAGTCTCACGTACCGTTTGCTCGATGACACGTTTGCCCGCGAACCCAATCATCGCTTTTGGCTCAGCCAAATGCACATCCCCCAGCATAGCAAGTGACGCCGTAACGCCGCCATATACAGGATTGGTCAATACCACCAAATAAGGAATACCGGCCAATCTTAAACGCTCAATCGCAGCTGCGGTCCGAGCCATCTGCATCAGTGACAGTAGCCCCTCCTGCATACGTGCTCCGCCAGAGGCCGCAAAACATACCAAGGGAATCGTATCTGCTAAGGCCTTCTCAGCCGCCTCTACAAAGCGGTCCCCGACTACTGACCCCATTGATCCGCCCATAAAGCGAAAATCAAAGGCACAGGCAATCACAGTCAGATTGTGAACGCGGCCTTTCATAACAATCAGCGCTTCAGTCTCGCCTGTCTTCTCTTGAGCTTCAGCCAGTCGTAGCGGATAAGGCTTACTGTCGACAAAGGTGAGGGGGTCAGCTGTGACGAACTGTTGGCCCAACTCTTCATCAACATGATTCAAAAACCATCCCAAACGCTCACGAGCGCTCATCGCCAAATGATAGTCACAATGTGGGCAGACATGGCAGTTAAATATTAAGGCAGTATTGGTCGTCACAGAGTGGCACTGTGGACACTGGGTCGATGGCTCGGTCTCAACGGCTGATAGCTGCGCTGTGGTCTGACGATTAACTTTAGGCACAGGCCGCGTCAGCCAAGTGTCTTTTATAATGGCCGCACTAGCTAGGTTGAGACTAGGGTCTGTAGCACCTTTGGTCGAACCAATAGACTGAGTCAGGCTCTCTATATCATGGCTTTGACGAGTCTGGGTATTAACAGTAGCATTGAGGCTGGCGTTGGAAGTTTGAGAAGTCATCACACTAAGCTGCTCTAATTGATGGATAGAGGGTCTTAAAACAGTATCTTTTACTGCTTTAGGTCGCATCTGCACGGGTTAAATAAGCTATAAAACGGTAATAATATTGGCTAGCTTTGACATAGTAAAAGTCACAAATTATCATAACAATTGATATTTAGTGTACACTTGTAAACAATATTATGCAAAGATTGTCAGCATCGTCACCTAGTACCATTTCCTAAATACCGTTTCCTAA
>JAUNVX010000012.1:6525-11400 GCA_030540615.1 Psychrobacter sp.
GAAGACGCAGGCTCGATATCCGATTCTGACCCTGATGTCAGTGTTTAGTCTACAGTATCAAGGTATATTGCCCTATTAGCGCCCTATTAAACTAACAAATCTAAAGCAACTCGCAGCTCGTCCATTTTAGCCATAATTTTGGCTTGAGCTAGCGCAATCTCTGAAGGCGCGGATTGGGCCGTTAATTCAGCAAAATGCTTGACCAATTCGCTGCCAACGATGACACCATCTGCAAACTCACCGACTGCTTTGGCCGAATCGCCATCTCGAATCCCAAAACCCACACAAATAGGCAGATTCGTTTCAGACTGAATTTTTTGTACTTGTTCCCTGACGGCATCGGTATCTAAACTGGCTGAGCCGGTCACGCCCTTTAAAGAAACATAGTAAATATAACCACTGCAATGGGTCATCACCTGCTTGCGGCGCTCAGACAAAGTGGTGGGTGACAGCAAAAATATCTCATTCATTGAATGATTGGCTAAGCGCTCAGTAAAGGTGCCTGCTTCACCTGGTGGCAAATCAACCATCAAGATACCATCCACGCCAGCCTCTTCGCATAGACCAATAAAGCGGTCATAGCCAATAATCTCAACGGGGTTCAGATAGCCCATTAAGATGACAGGGGTATCTGTATTGGTCTCACGAAACGCTTTGACCATCTCAATCGCTTGGCGAGTGCTGGTACCGCCTGCCAAAGCACGTTCCCCTGCCAAAGAGATGGTAGGGCCATCGGCCATCGGGTCACTAAAGGGCAACCCTACCTCAATCATATCTGCGCCATGCTTGACCAAGTCATGCATCAAATTGACGAAGCTATCAGGTCCTGGATCGCCTGCCATGACATAAGGGATTAAGGCTTTTTTATTTTGCGACTTTAACTGAGCAAAGGTGGTGTCTATTCGGGTCATGGTGGTCTCAATATAATTAATTAATCATAGTCTTAATTTAAAGCAAAATTAAAGGACTCTCTTTGATAGCTAGCAGCTCATTATTTTTTGGACAAAGACTCTCTTAACGCTCTCATTTGGCTCACCGCCCGATCAAAACTCTGTTGAGAGTCATTAATAATTCTTTCTATTTCCAGTTCCGCATTAGCATCAATAGCTTTGATAACAGCCTGTCGCTGCCAAGCCAATAGTCTAGTTAATCGTTGATTGTAAATAGAAGGAGGCAAGCTCTCACATTTCTGTTGTAAAAACTGCTGCCAAGGCAACTCTCTTTTCTCATCCCCATTACAAATATTGCAAGCTAATACAAAGTTATGAATATCATTGGTGCCCCCCTCTTTTATTGATAATAAATGGTCGAGGTGTCCTTGGCGTCCTTGAGGGTCAATATAGACCCCACAATACGCACATTGATTTTCAAAATAAGCTCGTAGTTGTTGCACTTGTTGTTTAGTAGGATGGGAATCAATGATTTGTAGCAAACTACGTCTCATCTGATTTTTTGCCATAGAAGGCGTTGTTTTTGCCATTATTCTAAATCGTATCCTTCAGATTATCTCGCACTTGCATCAAGGCAAAGCCTAACAAGTTAAGTCCTTGCCACTGCAGAGGGTTCGAGATTCGATCATCATCCTTGGCCAAGCCAACGCCCCAAATCTTATCCACTGGACTGGCTTCGACCAAGACACGTTTACCTGTATTTAATAGATAGTGCTTTAAATCCGCATGTTGAGCGAACTTCGCAACATTGCCCGCCACCACGATATCAAAGCGATGTTGATTCCAAATATCGTTATCAAAGCCTGTGACTTTGCGGCCAAGATCTTTGGCAGCTTTAGGATGACTCGCTACCACAATCTTCTCAAACATCGCCTCGTCTTTGAACAATCGCGCCTTTTGCGCCATCATATAATGCTCAGCCGTCGCATAAGTAACGCTATCAACGACAAAAGGCGACTGCCACCACTGGCTAAAGCAGCTATGGGTAAGATGACCATCAGCACTGGGTTGATGACCCCAAAAGTAAAGATACTTTAATTTGGTCTTGCACCGATACTGGTTGATTAGCCAGTCTAAATCATACATCGATATCTGCCTTAGTGACACTCAAATGCTAGGCTATGCTAATTAAACAATAGCAATAGCTACAGCTCAATGCCTTCCGCTTTCATCACCGAGTGCAAATCTTTATCGCCACGACCAGACATATTCACGATAATGCTCTGGTCAGGACGCATGGTTTTGGCAAGCTGCAAGGCATAATACACCGCATGCGCCGACTCAAGTGCCGGAATGATACCCTCTTTGCGAGTCACTTCATGAAAGCCCTCAAGCGCTTCTTTGTCAGTACAGCCCACATATTGAACGCGTTTCATGTCCTTTAAAAAGCTATGTTCAGGACCAACACCCGGATAATCAAGACCGGCTGAGATAGAGTGGGTCTCTTGAATCTGACCATCATCATCGGCCATCAAATAAGTGCGATTGCCATGAAGCACCCCGATACGACCAGCAGCGAGTGGTGCAGAGTGACGACCGGTCTCAATACCATCTCCCGTGGCCTCAACACCGTAAATCTTGACCTCAGTATCATTCAAAAAGTCGTAAAACAGCCCAATGGCGTTACTACCGCCACCGACGCAGGCTACCAACGCATCAGGTAGCTTGCCAGTCTTTTCAAGGTGCTGAATACGGGCTTCTTTACCGATGATGGCCTGAAAGTCGCGTACTAAAAGCGGATAGGGATGTGGGCCTGCGACCGTACCGATAATATAGTAAGTGCTATCGACATTGGTCACCCAGTCGCGCATCGCCTCATTCATCGCGTCTTTGAGCGTGCGTGATCCTGAGGTCACTGGCACGACTTTGGTGCCAAGCAGCCGCATCCGGTAAACGTTCATCTTTTGCCGCTCGACGTCATCTGCACCCATATAGACGATACACTCAAGCCCTAGTCGCGCTGCAATCGTTGCTGTTGCCACGCCGTGTTGGCCTGCGCCTGTCTCCGCGATAATGCGTTTTTTGCCACACATTTTGGCCAGCAATGCCTGCCCAATGGTGTTATTAACTTTGTGAGCGCCGGTATGGTTTAAATCTTCGCGTTTGAAATAAATCTGCGCCCCACCAATCTCATCGCTTAAGCGCTTGGCATGATATAAAGGCGTTGGTCGGCCCACATAGTTGACCAAGTCGTTGTGATACTCTTCCCAAAATTTAGGGTCTCGCTTGACCTTATTATACAAAGTCTCAAGCTCTTCAAGCGCCGCCATCAGTGTCTCAGAAACAAAGCGGCCGCCATGCACACCAAAGTGGCCTTTGGCATCGGGATATTGATTGAAATCTGTCACGTCATCATCGATTTCATCACTGTGTGGTACATCTTTAAAAGTCGTCATTATCATATCACTCTATTCACGGGGTCAATTTGCTCGATACTGCTTATATGTAGTGCTTATATTAGGTTGTTGATGGGCCTATCAAATTAGATATCCATTCATTTTATAACTATAAATTGGTCTTTTACGCAATCTTTGATGGACCACCAATCAGCGGCTCATCAGATGTTAATAAAGGCCACCTGCCACACTCGCTTGGCTTAGCTCAATAGTATAGTCGTTATCCTAAGTCGGCAAGGTTTAAGGGGTAACTTTTCGCTACTTTTAACCAAAGAATTAAAGTCTAAGCGTTAATCTCGGCATGCTATTAAAATAATAACCCATCGTAAAGGTAATCAGACCAATAAAGATAAGATATAACTCAGGGAAAAAGCCAAATCTATTGGTCACATAAAATAGACCCATAGGCAATATACCCCCGACAATCGCATAAACGCAGTTATAAACTAAAGCATAAAAAGTCAGTCGTATCTTGGTCGAAAAAAGCTTGATAATAACTGTCGCCAGTGGCGCAATAATGCCAGCACAAAACCCTAACAAGGAGTAAGTGATATAAAGGTAATCGCCACCACTGCTTTTAAGCATACTATAAAACAAAATAACCAATGCAATTAAGGCAGAGCTGCCTAGCATTAGTACTTTACCCACCCCTATCTTATCGGTAATAACGCCGAAAACAACACAACCGACAATTAAGGATATCGTGGCTGCCAAAGTGGCGCTATCCATTAGCGTAGGGTCAATATTGAACGTTAACAAGGTCAATGAGGGCAACATTAACGCTATGACCATCACCAAACTTGATATCACAAAAACTAAAATAGAGGCCACTACAGCAGCATGAAAATTCCTAACAGGTTCTGTAGCTTCTACTGGTGGAGACCCAACGGTGTTGGCATAGGCATCGTGCTTAAATAATGGTGTTTCATCCAAATATCGCCATAGTCCTATGCATATCAAGCTTAATGATGCACTACAGACGAATGGAATGCGCCATGCCCCATTAATAATCTCACTATAACTGTAAGTATTGTCCAATATTATAAAGAATAAATCTGCTAATGGCTTACCCAGCAAAAAGCAAGCACTGACCAATCCGCCATAAGTATAAAACGTCTTTGGACTGGCTTGTTCAGCGATGGTGATTAGCCCCAAAGGGGTGAAAACGCCATATACCATGCCTTGAGCCAGCCGCAATAAAATAAAAATAATAGGCGCTAACATACCAATCTGGCTATAGGCCGGCAGCCCTGCCATGATGATTGAGGGGATAGCGGTAAAAATAAAGACCATCAATATAGCAGGCTTTCTGCCTTTAATGTCTCCATACTGGCCTAATAATAGAGCACCAAAAGGCCGTGATAAATAGCTTGAAGTAAAGACACCCAAAGCTAATAATTTAGCTGTATAAGATATCTCATGACTAATAGGGAAAAATACAACTCCTATAATATCGGCCAATCGAAAATAGATAAGAAGATTAAAGCCTATAATAATGCCACTAATACAAACAATAATGAGTTGCCTGA
>JAUNVX010000012.1:11500-26454 GCA_030540615.1 Psychrobacter sp.
ACATCCACAGCACTAATGGGCAAAGTTAAAGTATCTGCCACGTTTTGAGGCGTTAAGCCCCCTGCCAATATGATAGGCAGCGTTGCGTTTGAAGGGATAAGTGACCAGTCAAAGCGCTCCCCCGTCCCGCCATAAGTCTCTTTGTGATAAGCATCTAATAAAATACTGCTGGCGCCAGCCTCGGCAAACTCTTTTATTTGCGTGTTAATAGAGTCTAACGTCTGCGACTGAGCGTCAATACGAAGCGCTTTGACCCAACGTTTATTGACTTGTTTTGCCAATTTCGCACAGTCGCTCGCGGACTCATCACCATGAAATTGAATAACATCAAAAGCAACTTGGTCTGCTAGATTAACCAGCTCATCAAAGCTCGTATTGACCACCAACGCCACCACACTCACAAACGCTGGAATATGCTTAACCAAATCCTGGGCTTGTGCGGCGCTGACTGCTCGCGGGCTAGGCGGATAAAATACCAAGCCAATGGCGTCTACCCCCAGCGCTACTGCTCGCTGAACATCATTAATTTGGGTTAATCCGCAAAATTTGACTTGCATGGCAACCTCGGCAGTCACTTAAACCAGTAATTAGATTTGCACTCAAAAACTTATCCTAGCATACTTTTGATTGGATAAAATGTGACGCGCCCTAAAAGGATAACCTGATGAGTAGGCTTGATTTGCAAAGTAGCCCCCAAGATAACATCCCAAACAATGGATTGGGCGCCCTATTGCCGCGTGAAGCGAGTGTCACGGCAACCTCAGCTTCAGTTTTACCTCGTTACTTGATGTGGTTCCGCCGTGACTTAAGACTGCATGACAATACAGCGCTAGCGGCCATTTGTGAGCTTGCCCATCAGAATAAGGCTCAGCAAAACAACGCGCAGGTAACAGCGCTGTTTATCCTCACCCCAGAGCAGTGGCTTGAGCAGGATATGTCGCTGGTTCAATGTGACCTTATCTGCCGAACCTTACCCAAGCTTGCTACCGCACTATATGAGCAGATTCATATCGAATTAGAAGTCATCACGTCTGCTAGCTTTGCTAGCAGCATTGACGCTGTTACTCATCTTTGCAAAGCTCAAAATATTACTCATGTGGCTGCCAACATTGAATATGAGGTCAATGAGCTTTGGCGTGATGACGAGGTATCAGCCAAGCTTGCCGCCATCGATATTGAGTTTAGCCGATACCATGACCAATGTATCCTGCCACCCAATAGCGTCACAACGGGTGACGGCAGTATGTATCAGGTATTTACGCCTTTTTATAAAAAGTGGCAATCGTTACTAGAGACTAGCCCGCCGCAATGTCATGAGAGTCAGCCTTGGGGTGACAACCTAAGCTTGAATAATCAGTTGGATAATCAACTGGCCAATCCATCCTTAACAGCCATTTTGACAAGCATTGACCAGCTAACAGGCCAAGCTTTAAAAGACTTTCAGATACTTGCTGCTGACTCTTATGCTGATAACGATACTTCTACGGATTATCTAGCCTTACTGAATCAGACTAGAATTGATTATCCCGCAGGCGAGGTGGCGGCGCGGCATCGACTTGATCAATTTATCGCGGAAGATATTGGCGATTATGACGTGAGCCGTGACCGACCGGCGCTTGAGGCAACCAGCCGACTGTCCGCCTATCTGACTATTGGCAGTATTAGCCCTCGCCTCTGTTATCTTCAGGCACAAAAAGCGCTTAGGGCAGTGACAGCTTTAGAGGATATAAACGAGGTCATGGAGGTCACAAATGCCTTTGGCGGCGCCGCAGATATTCAGCGCTGGATCAGTGAGCTGGCATGGCGAGACTTCTATCGTCATGTGATAGCGGCAAGGCCCGACATTGTGCGTCACCATGCTTATAAACGTAGCATAGATCAAAAAATTAACTGGTCCTACAATAAAGACGATTTTGAACGATGGTGTGAGGGCAGCACTGGCGTGCCGCTCATTGATGCTGCGATGCGCTGTCTTAATCTTACTGGCTTTATGCACAACCGCCTGCGGATGGTCACGGCGATGTTTTTGACCAAAGACTTGCTAATTGATTGGCGCTGGGGCGAGCGCTATTTTATGCAGCGCTTAATCGATGGTGACTTTGCTTCTAATAATGGCGGCTGGCAGTGGAGCGCCTCAGTAGGGACAGATGCAGCGCCGTATTTTCGAATTATGAATCCCTTTAGCCAAGGCAAAACTCATGACAAAGACGCCCTATTTATTAAGGCTTGGCTGCCTGAACTTAAAGACATCCCTGCCCCTATCCTTCATGATGAAGCTAAGTTACGTAAAGCTTTGGTGAAAGGTGGCAATTATGAGCATATAGACTATCCATTACCCATGGTTAATCATAAAGTGGCTAGATTATCAGCTATTGCAGAATTTAAAGGTGGTTAATTCCATCTACCTCAAAACTATAAATTTATCATCAAAAAAACCGTCAGACTATTATCTGACGGTTTTAGGCAAGCGAGCTAGTGGCTGCTAGGCTTAATGGCTTTACTTACTATGGTATTGCTGATCTAATTCAATCAATTTATTAATCGCTTTGTTCATACCATGCATGATTTGACCCAGCAAGACTTGTTGCTTGGTGACCACGATGACAATCATAGGTTGGTTTTTATTGGGCACTGAGCTGATCATAATTTTGCCGTCTTGAGCATCCAAAATCACCGAGCGACACCCTGTCAACTGAGCTTCATTGGTCAAGGCTTGTACCAAAGCTAAAATAGAGCTACCCACAGCAGATAATTTGCCGCCGTCGTAGTCTTTTTGAAAGATTGAGCTGACCTCAAAGCCGTCTGTAGAGGCTAAGAGTACCCCATCAACACCACTAGTGGCATGGACCAACTCATGCAATACTTCTTTTGACGTGGTGATATATTGTTCACTAGGCTTGACGCGGTTGGATTCAGATTGAAACAGTTTGTCACTCATTAGTTAAGATTCCATTATTTTATCATTAATAAATTATTGGCCAGTTATCTTAGTAGGCTAGCCATTATAGTAAGGGACTATTAATACAGTAGTTACTCTTGCTCAAGTGAGGCAATAATGCTCTCAACTAGCAATAGCACGTCTTCTTTTTTGCGCATGTCTACTGGAAAGATAGGCAAATTGCGATTGTTCTCATCCAACCACTCTCTATAGATAGCAAACTCTCTCTCAGGTTTTTTATCGATTTGACTCACACCAACGATGATACGACCGTTATACATCTTGTCAAAAGTCTCAAGATAGCGGGCCAAATCGGCGACTGGGTCAGCGGCAGAGTGATCAATCAATATCACCACGCCAAGGGCACCTTGAGATAAGATGGGCCAGATAAAATTAAAGCGTTCCTGACCAGGGGTACCATATAGACCGATGCCTGTGCCACCTTCTAAGGTTAGTTCGCCATAGTCCATGCCAACGGTCGTTAGCGCTTTGGTGTGCGCATCCAAATCGGTATTTTGTACTTCAGTAGAGACCACAGGGATATCTGATAGGCTAGCGATGGCCTGCGTCTTGCCGGCACCCATAGGCCCACTAAAAACAATTTTTAAACGTTGCATAACGATTGATTACCTATCTAATAATATGGATATTTAAGAATCGATAAATTAAGATTGATAATTTATCAAAATCTGTATCTACCACTTCTGAAGGGATTAATAACTAAAAATAGTGCTAAGCAATGACAGCTAACGGCTGCTAATGCTGATAAGTCATACCAGTGACAAAATTATCATCCACTATAAGCCAAGCTTAGATCGCAGTCTAGATAAAAAGCCTTTTTTCTCTTGCTGCATATCACTATTGCTAGCAGCAACCTCAGGAGTTGAGGTGTCTGTTCGGCTACTCGTATTAGTATCATAAGTTGAGCTAGAAGGTGCCGTACTCTCTCCTGACTCACGACGGGCAATGACGCTCTCAAGAGGAGAAAGCTTTTTGGCAGGCTCAGCCGGTACTGATGGCTCAGAAGCAGGCATATCAGCCAAGGGGTCTTTTGCAGCTATAGGCGCAGAGGCGGCTTTACCGATATTGACTTCAAGCTGCTCATAACTGGGCAATTGCAAACTGCCTGCCAATAGTAATCCTGCCACTGCTTTTTTGGCGGTCTTTTCCGAAGTTTCACTAATGGCTGCCAGTTGGGCGATGGTCCGAGGCGCAGTTTCTAAGGCCGTCATGATGCGTAGGAGCTCGCGGCGATCATCACTCTCTCGCGGCTTGATCCAGTATCGTAGCCGGTAGCTTTGAGTATCTGAGACCAAGGGTAAGATATCATTAGCCCTCGTCCAAGCCCGGTTCCAGAGCCACTGATTAAGGTCTTGTGAGCTTTCACTAGTAGGACGATCGCCTCCATAAGGCAGCAACTGCCAAGATAGTGAAAGCACAGGGGCTGCCGTATGCGCAGCTTGCCATAATCGCCCCGAGCTTGGCTCAATGATGGCGGCCACTTCGCCTTTAGCCGATAGCTCAAATAGCCCTGAAGGCTTTTTCTGCAATGACTTTATGAGCTCAATCATGGCTTCAAAGTCAGACTCTTTGACAGCCGTATCCAATAGCTGCATAGATAAAGGTTGAGTAGCAGAGGCGTCAGTTGAATAGCTAGCAGCATTATCGATTAAAGTATTATTTGTCGCCGTGGGCAAAGAGGGTTTGGCGACAGGAGCAGGCTGAGCTGATCTAGGCTTAAAGTCTGAGACAGTCGCGGCGAGTCCACCATTTAAAATACCAACATTCTTACTTAGCCAGTCGTTAAGCTCCGTCACGCGTTTGAGCGGCAGTACCACCACATCTCCAAACACAGCGCCCTCACCAGTATCGGTACGTTGCACATACATGACCGGCTTACCCACCTGTCCCGATAAGAGCTTTTTGACACTATCAGCCTCTCGAAACTCGTCACTAATCATAAATAAATCGATTTGGGGATGGTTCGCAGATACCCACTCAAGGTCAGCCTCTAATCGCAATAATACGCGTAGATAACCCTTCAACATCACTTGATCAGCCGGCTTTATCCCGACAAATGCAGTTCTTAAGACTTTTTTTAGATTGCCTTGACTACCGTCGGTGAGGCTACTCATTTGTTTCTCCAAGTACCTTTTTAAATTAGTACTTTAAATATGTTTATTAAATTAGTGCTTTAACTATGATGATATAAGTGTTTATTGGTATTCAAGACCTAAGCCATACCTTGGCTTAACGCCAAACGATATTCAAGTTAAACAATATCTTAAAATCCACAACCCTTGAAACCGATGTCGATTATGGTCAATTGAGTATCATAAGGGAGAATTATTAAGGCAGTATCTTACGCGCTGTGACAGGAGATACCAAATGTTTATTAAGCTTATAACCATTTAGTAGCATATGTTCATAGGAGTGCCGAATCAAAACAGCCCTGTTAGCTTGGCATCTGCTATTCCCTTAATCAGACGCCTTTTTTTAAGTGACCTTTTTATTGGTTACTTTTTAAATAAAGTATCATCTTTAATTGCTCTTAAGCAAAGACAGTTCTTAAGCAGACCTAGTTTTTAAGCAAAGTATCGTCTAGATAAATTTTATAGATAAATCACTGCTAGTGTCATTGCTCATTTTAGCCTGAATTAATTTAACGACTCTAGTCACTAATGTCAATTCAGTTAACACCTAAGAGACAGTCGGTATTATTCGTAGGGCTTAATGGCTATTAGGTTATTAAAGGTTAGCGGTTGATAGCCATCTAACGCCTTTAACAAACTATCACGAGATTTTTCATCGATTAGCAAGCAAACGCTTTTAACCGAAAAGCTCTCTTACCCGATTAAAGTACCTGACAAGCCCCTGCCCCTTGGCTAGTGACTGTCACAGTCGCTCCCGTCATAGCAAATAACTGTTTTACCTGTTCTTTGGCATTTTGCTCTGCTTGGGTCATGACCCCACTTTGACACGCACTCTCCAATACCTCACGTTTGGCGGAGGCTTGAGCTTCTTTCAAAATATTAGGGTCAGCTTTGAGCATCCCAAATAGACCAGACTGCCAATCATAAACTTCAATATTGTCTAGATAAACCGCTAGAACTTCTGAAGGCGGTAAGGTAATCATGATATTGGGCATTAGGGTAATAGGGGTATTATCATTACCACTATCCATAGCCGCCTGTTTTGCTGCTTGAATCTGAGCGTCAGTGGGCGGGGTAATCTGGACCATCTCCTCCCCTAATTTGCTCAAGTCCACCCCTGCTAACACCCTACCTCGAGCAATAAACAAACCTTTTTGCTCATCTTGCCAAAGCCGTTGCCAAGACCCTTCACGTTGACTGGTGATAATAGTGTCAACATTGTAGGCGACTGTCTCTAATCGATTCAGATTCTGAATCTTAGTGATTACCCCTTCGCGGCTGACGGTCACTATCTTGGGGTCATTTGAGGCTTGCTTTGCTTGCCATAGCATAAAGATAGCGCCTAATGCCAGCAATAGTCCCCCTATCGCCAACCAACGCCAAATTTTGTTAGTCTTGTCCGTAGAATGATCAGTAGCTTTCAGATGAGTATGGTTATCGTTAGAAGTAGGACGAGACTGAACACCATCTGCTGTCAATAATTGATCAGCATCCTTTTGGGAAGAGGAGGAAGGCGGTAGTGGCTTTTGCGACATAAGAATCTCGTGTTTGTTCTGTGTTCAGAATACAATTTTTACTTAAAAAATAATGATTTTACCTGAGATTAAGTTATATATCATCCGTTATTGGTTAGCTATTCTTATGGACGGACTTAACCAAAGCTAGTAATAATAAAGCTGTTAATAATATAGCGAATTTTCAGAACTTTATCAGTGCAGTTTGGTAAATAGTCTTTGATAACAAGATATCAGTGCGTGGTAAGCGGATAAAAACCAACCTTGATTAACTTAATATAGGTAACCTTGCCAAAAAAGCATTGCGTCCTAAGCCAGTTTTACCTACCATAGACAGATTACCTATTCTTGTTCCTTTGTGATACTAGCTCACAGCTAAAATTAAGGTTGCGCGTTACTTATGAAAGCCAGTCAGTTTTTGTTTGCCACATTAAAAGAAACCCCTAGCGATGCTGATATTGCTTCTAGCCAATTAATGGTACGAGCAGGTCTTATTCGCAAGATTGCCTCAGGCCTATACATTTGGCTGCCCATGGGACTGCGAGTGCTACAAAAAGTAGAGCGCATTGTCCGTGAAGAGATGTTAAACATCGGCAGCTTAGAGGTGCTAATGCCCATGACCCAGCCTGCCGAGCTTTGGCAGCAAACAGGACGTTTCGACGACTATGGTCCTGAGCTATTACGCTTTAAAGACCGTCATGACCGCAACTTTGTTTTGGGACCTACTCATGAAGAGGTGATTACCAATTTGGCTCAAGGGGAGCTGCGTAGCTATAAACAGCTCCCGATAACCTTCTTTCAAATTCAAGGTAAGTTTCGTGATGAGATTCGCCCACGTTTTGGGGTGATGCGCGCTCGCGAATTTACCATGAAAGATGCCTACTCTTTTCACGTTGATCAAGCCTCATTGGCTCAAACCTATCAGCAAATGTATGAGGCCTATAGCCGCATCTTTAGCCGCTTGGGACTGAACTTTCGAGCCGTCCAAGCTGACACAGGATCTATCGGTGGTTTTGCCTCGCATGAGTTTCATGTCTTGGCCAGCAGCGGCGAGGATGACATTGCCTTTTCAACAGATTCTGACTTTGCTGCCAACGTCGAATTGGCTGAGGCCATCTGTGTTTCAGAGCGCCAATCTGCCACTCAGCCTCGTCAGAATGTCGATACGGTTGATATGCCCACTTGTGAGCAAGTTGCCGAGTACTTAGGGGTGCCTTTATCACAAACGGCTAAAACCTTAATCGTTAACGGTCACGATAGCGAAGGCAATCCGCAGCTGGTGGCCTTGGTCGTGCGTGGCGATCATACGCTAAACACCATTAAAGCCGAAAAAATTGAAGAAGTAGACGTGCCCTTTACCCTGGCCTCAGATGAAGACATGAAAAAGGCAGGACTGCATAAGGGTTATATAGGTGTCGATCTCGACATGCCGGTCTTCGTTGACCGCGCTGCCGCTGCCCTTTCTGACTTCGTTAGTGGCGCTAATGTCCCCAATCAACATACCACGGGTATGAACTGGGACCGTGATGCCAAGATTACTCGCGTGTTCGATATTCGTAATGTAATCGAGGGTGATCCTTCTCCTGATGGCAAAGGCACACTGCAGATTAAACGGGGCATCGAAGTTGGCCATATCTTTCAGCTGGGTGACAAGTATTCCAAGGCGCTTAACTGTACCGTCATGGGTGAAGATGGCAAGCCGGTTACCTTAATGATGGGCTGTTATGGCATTGGGGTGAGTCGTATTGTGGCGGCTGCTATTGAACAAAACAACGATGAGCACGGTATCATCTGGCCAACTACCCCTGAGCTTAAAGACTCTATTGCCCCTTTTGATGTGGCTATCGTGCCCATGAAGTCCAAAGAAGAGACGGTAATGCAGACTGCTGAGGCGCTTTATGACGAGCTAAAAGCCAAAGGCATTAATGTACTGCTAGATGATCGTAATGAGCGTCCTGGCGTCAAGTTTGCAGATCTTGAGTTGGTGGGTATTCCACATCGAATAGTGGTCTCAGATCGCAACTTAAACCCAGAAAACCCAGCAGAAAATCAGTATGAGTATGTCAATCGCCGTGATGGCGAAAAACAACTGCTCAGCCGTGACGAAGTATTGGCTAGAGTTTGTGGCTAAACTGTCAAGTTAACTGGGCAAGGCCTAACATAAAAAAGAACCTCGATTGAGGTTCTTTTTTTAGGTTGACTATTAAATTATGCTTTAGATAATAAGGTCTTATCATAATGACCGAAAAAAACGCAAGGGAATGGTGGCTAGTATTGGGAATACCCTTTCTAATTTGGACGCTTATTTCAGCTATTGCCACTCAAAGCGCCTTTGGCTTATTGAGTGGCATTTGATTACCGATTGGCGCTATTACGGGCATCTTTGCCGGCTTTAGCGATGCACCGATATATACCCAAGCTTTCAAGCTCAAATTTGCAGCTGCCCTGATTGTTTCAATTTTATTAATAATTTTTGGCTTCCCCTTTAGAAACAACTTAAAAGGAAAAATCCTCATGGCAATAGGTATTTACCTATGGTGTATTGCTGGGTTTATAGCGCTTAGTATGTCAGCTTAATGCTTATTGGCGCACCAAACGACTGGGCGTAGGCAATAAACCAATATCACTAACCCGGCAAGGGTTAATGTCGATGCCCCCCCGACGAGTGTACCAAGCCCGAACTATCAACTGGCTCGGCACAAAATACTCCATCAAATCAGCAAATATCTGCTCGACACATTGCTCATGAAAGCCATTGTGCTGGCGAAAGCTTAAGACATAGTCCAGTAGATTGGCTTCATTGACCACTACCCTACTGCTCATCTCAATAGCAAGCGTTCCCCAATCCGGCTGATCGGTGACAGGGCAATTGCTACGCAAAAGGTTCGAGTATAGCTGATAAGTTACGTCTTGCTCGCTCTCGACTTTGTCCCTGCCTAAAAGACTCGCATCAGGATGTTCAGTCAAAGCAATCTTGATATCCACACCATCAAACGCTTGGTCAATACAGCGACCGTTGGGCCGACTAATCAGCAGTCCTGAGCCATCATTGACCGCATCTAACCCAAACAAACTCACTTGAACGGGCGCTCCAACACAAGCACTCAAATCTTGAGTGATGGTCTCTATCAGCGCTTGCGAACTGGCAAACGCCGTAAAATTAAGACTGTTTAGATATAGTTTGAGTGACTTGGACTCAACGATATTGGGAGAGCTGGCAGGAATGGCAAAGCGTGCTAGTGCCACTTGGGATATCCCCTGATGATTGAGCCAAGATACCTCAAAAGCGTGCCACCAATCGACACCGATACCTAGGCTATCAACAGTAAGATTTGGGTACTGGCTAAGGATAACATCGCGACCTTGAGAGCGAGGTATCGCAAACAGCGCCTCAGGATGATAATGCTTTGGATAGCTAGTGGCTGCGCCTAATACGCCATGAATGCTCATAAACCTTTTTACCTTCAATGTGCTCAAGCTAGAGTCTTTATTTAAAGCTTACTTTGCCTTTGTTCAATCAATTGAATGACAGCAGACTTTAATCGCTTCTCAAAAAAGTATTCAGATTGGTCTATAGCCGAATACGAGAACCATCCATCAATAGTCGATAAGCGATGATGTAGAACACCACACAAAAAGCAAAGATAGCGCCCATGGAGTACCAAACATTGACATCTGAATAGCCCAAAATGCCATATCGGAAAGAGTTGACCATATAGACGATAGGATTAAGCAGTGAGATGTTTTGCCAAAAAGGTGACAGGTTTTCCATCGAATAAAACACACCGCCCAGATAGGTCAATGGCGTTAATACAAAGCTTGGAATAATAGAGATATCATCAAAAGAGCGAGCATAGACGGCGTTGATAAAGCCGCCCAGAGAGAACAGTACTGAGGTCCCCAGTACGGTCAATACCGTTACCAAGATATGCTGCATTCCAAGCTGGGTAAAGAATAGCGCGACGATGGAGACAATGACAGCAATGGCGACGCCACGGAATACACCACCACTCACATAACCTAATAAGATAGCATGCTTGGAGATGGGTGATACCAACAGCTCCTCGATACTGGCATGAAACTTGGCGCTAAAAAAGCTAGAGACCACATTAGAGTAGCTGTTGGTAATGACCGCCATCATAATAAGCCCAGGAACGATGAACTGCATATAAGGGACGCCGCCCATCTCACCGACTCGAGAGCCAATCATCTTGCCAAATATGACGAAATATAGGGTCATGGTAATGACAGGAGGTAGTAGCGTCTGCGGCCAAATACGCAAAATACGCCGCACTTCTTTAAAGACAATGGTACGAAACGCTACCCATCTTTTCTGCCAAGTCATTGCTGACTGCTTGTCAATCAATGCGTTGCTACTAGCTGAAGTACCCGTTAGTTTATCTCTATTATCACTCACAGTCCTGCCTCCTTCATGCTGTCTTGACCCGAGACGTTTTTGTCCACCAGTCGCATAAACAGCTCCTCTAAGCGGTTGGCTTTGTTTCGCATACTGGCCACTTCAATATTGAGCTTATTAAGCTGCTCAAACACACTGTTAAGTGACTCTCCTTTACTCAAAGTGACTTCTACAGTTAACGCATCAGGCTGAGTGAGGCCAGTTACCTTGTCAATCGCTAAGGTTTGGGTTAACGGCTGCGCCAAATCCAGTACAAAGGTCTCTACCGACAACTGCGCTAGCAAATCTTTCATTTCGGTATTAATACGAATCTCACCATGGTCTAAGATAGCAATGCGGCGACAAAGCTGCTCAGCTTCTTCTAGATAATGGGTGGTGAGGATGATGGTGGTATTTTCCTCACGATTAATCTGCTGCATAAACTCCCACATAGAGCGGCGCAGCTCAATATCGACCCCAGCGGTTGGCTCATCTAGGATTAGTAGCTTGGGCTTATGAATTAATGCTCTAGCAATCATTAACCGGCGCTTCATCCCGCCAGACAGCTCACGAGCCTTATTATCACGTTTGTCCCAAAGCCCCAGCGCCATCAGAAGCTTTTTAGCTCGGGGTTTGGACTCTCGAGCAGGGATACCAAAATACCCAGCTTGAGTGATTAAGATATCCTCAACCTTCTCAAACTGATTAAAGTTGAACTCTTGAGGCACCACACCTAGCAGCTGTTTGGCGATAGAGGGCTGAGACAAGAGGTCAGTACCAAAGATATGCACGCTACCTTCACTGGGTTTAAACAGTGAGCTAATAATACCAATCATGGTTGATTTGCCAGCACCATTAGGGCCCAGTAAAGCAAAAAAACCACCTTGAGGTACCGTCAAACTGACATCTTTAAGGGCTGAGAACCCATTGGCATAAGTTTTGGAGAGATGCTCAATCTTGAGCGCGGGGACATCGGTCATGACTAGCCTCTAGTGAGATAGATTAAAGATTTGCTAGCCCTACCAAATTTCGATAGGGCAAAGCGCTGACTATGCAGCGCTTAGGCAATCCATTTTAATGAGGTTTATATGATGAGAATTCAAGAGACGCTCTACAGGGCTTAAACACGGTGTCTCTTAAACACTGTATCTGATGAAATAGCGCCCCATAAAAAACGCTTATCCCACCAAAGTAGAATAAGCGTTTTATTAGTCGTTAATCAGTCAGCTGTTAAATAAGCAGCAAAACAGCCAATCAATTACCAGCTTGAGTCAAGCAAGCTATTGAGCAAGTAGCGCTGCTCAATAGGGTTAAATCAGCTTAGCTTGCAGCTTCGACCATATAATCAACAGCGTTTTGGACTTCTTCATCAGGTATATCAGCGCCACCTTTGGCTGGCATAGCATTGAAGCCCTGAATAGCATGGGTATATAAGGTATCTTTACCCTTGCCAATACGAGCGCCCCAAGCGCCTTTATCGCCTAGCTTAGGCGATCCTAACAAGCCAGTAGCATGGCAAGTGTGACAAACAGCATCATAAACTGATTTGCCATCACGTGGTCCACCATCAGCAGAGGCGCCTGATGAGCGAACCGTAACATCACACTCTTCACCTTCAAAACAAACCTTGCCCACTGGCTCAATACGAGCAATGAGCTTAGGATACAAAGCAATTAGCTTTTGAACTTGTGGCGTATCTTTAGGAATTGGCTCTTCATCAGCTTTGGCCGCAGGAGCAGCAATGGCTACCGCTGCTGCACCATCTGTTGTGGCAGCCGCGTCTGTTGAAGCAGTAGCATCTGTTGAAGTAGTGGCATCTGCTGTAGAACCTGACTCAGGAGTAGCAGCAGATGCTGTAGCGTCCGAAGTCGCTGCTGGTGGCGTGCTAGCTGCTGCATCAGCACTAGGCATAGCTGCAGTAGCAACAGGCGCATCAGAAGTGGCTTGTTGCGGCGCCGCGGCATCCTCGGCTTGACTCACTGCCATACCCGACATGGCTAGTAAGACAGCTCCTGATAGCATAGCGGCTGTTTTAATGGCTGTTGTTTTCATGTGTCACGTTCTCTTATTACGAATGCAAGGCTTTAGCGACCATTTGGATATCTACTTTGGATATCGATGACGAGTAGTCTTGACATTAGTGAACATAAATTAATATAAATTCTCCCTAGTATTATAAGGGAAAAGACTAGCAAATTACCATGCTGGAATGGTGACTGAATGGATTTTATCAAAAAAACATGCATTATGATGAGTTATATTGGCTTTTGACCAGATATTTGCTAGACTAGGCGCTCTTAAAATCAGCCGTGTCAAAGTTGATTGGACGATTAGCGCCCGTAGCTCAGTTGGATTAGAGTATCGGTCTCCGAAGCCGAGGGTCGTGGGTTCGATTCCCGCCGGGCGCACCATATTTAAGATGCGTTATATTTAAACCAACTTATTGACCGTTTTGAGCCTCAAGCCTTTTAATGCTTGGGGCTTTTTTGGCTCTCTATCAAACTACTATAAGAGCAATACTGACATTTTAAGATTACCATAACGGTAGCAGTCGAGCTTGACTAAAATAATTGCTCTCGTGATAAGCAATATGATGCTAAAAATACCCTGATTTTAGATTAGGAATCCAGGTTCTACGTCTTAATAGACATCCCTTTGATAAATGATAAAATAAGTGCTTGTACCTAGACTAAGGCAGACACTATGAAAAATAATAATATCGGAATTAGCAAATTCTTGAGCTATATTCTGAGACATAAACCTGAGTCTATAGGGTTATCACTTAATACTGAGGGCTGGGCTGATATCAATGAACTGGTTCGTTTAGCCGATAAATCAGGTAATGCCATTACTTTGACTGACATCACTTCTACTGTTAAAGCAGATGCAAAAGGACGCTTTTCAATCTCTGATGATGGACGGTATATTAGAGCAGTACAAGGGCACTCACTGAAATCAGTTGATTTAAAATTAACAGAAGCCATACCACCAGCATGTTTGGTACATGGTACAGCGCAGCGCTTTATCGATAATATTCTTAAAGAGGGTCTTGTACCAAAACAAAGACAATATGTGCATTTAACTGAAAACATCAACACCGCCAAACAAACAGGTTCGCGCTATGGCAAACCTGTTGTACTGGCTATTGATAGTCAAAAAATGCATGCAGCTGGGTATTTATTTTATAAATCAGAAAATAATGTTTGGCTGACTAAGAGCGTACCCCCTATCTATATCACTATTTCAAAGTAAAACAACCCTATCATAATAATAGCTACCTTAAGATAAGTTAACCCTCTTAAGATAAGTTAACCTTAATCGTTCCTCATTAATAATCTTGATTGGCTGTAGTCAACCAGCTAGTCCCCACTTACTCTCATCGAGAAGAAGTAGACAGTGAAGAAACGTTAAGTCTTTCTACCAAGACTGGCTAGAGTTTTCGAATCATACTATCTTCTCTTGCTAAGTCATTTGGGCGATCTCATGTCTATCAACTATCAATACTCTCAAGCGACTGTTTCAGCGCTTCAATAGCGGGCACTTTATGAAAATTGATGACCGTGGCCTCCCCCAATTGACGATTGCCAGCGGCTATCTTTTTATCAATAGTGAGCATGATGGTGCGCTTTTGCCCAGTGGCAGATTCGGGCTCTTGAATAATAATGCGATTGTGGCGCAAGGTGGTGATGGTCATCGGCATGTGCTTGGCGATTAACTCATCAAGCTTAATCAAATCATTAGAAGGCTTGCTCAAAGTAGATTGGCTCGATGCGCCTTCACGATTAGCGGAGCGATGACGACTTAAGCCCCAAACAAATAGCGCAGCCGTAATGGCTAAGATAATGATAAGCCACCAGCTGCCGAGTAAAGTTAAATTAATATTCATATATTATCTATTATTAGTTATGGAAAGTTTCTGAACATTGAGCACTCGTGGTCATAAAAGAGTTTAA
>JAUNVX010000012.1:26554-29445 GCA_030540615.1 Psychrobacter sp.
AAAAGGAGACTCTGATGAGCCCATCATTAACGGATACAGACAAGATGTCAAGCGAGCTCATTAGTAGCGCGGTTCAAGTCATTAAAGCGGCCAAAAATATTTGTGTTTTAACCGGCGCTGGCATCTCAGCTGAGAGTGGTATTCCAACTTTTCGAGACAAACAATCGGGGCTTTGGGAGCGCTTTTCAGCGGAAGAGTTGGCCAATGTTACCGCTTTTGAGCGCGATCCCGCTTTGGTTTGGTCATGGTATCAATGGCGACGCGGTGAGGTTAAAGACAAGCAGCCTAATCCTGCTCATTTTGCGCTCACCACTTGGCAACAGCAAGCTGAAGCACTGGAACATCGATTATGTTTGGTGACCCAAAATGTCGATGACCTTCATGAGCAATCGGGAAGTGAAGCGATTCATTTGCATGGTGAGCTGTGGCGCAATCATTGTAGCAGCTGCGGCGCGCCTTATGAGCAAGATATTGACACTCAAATCACTGAGTTGGTGAGTTGCCCAAAGTGTGGCGGCCATATCCGGCCTAGTATTGTCTGGTTCGGTGAGATGTTGCCACATCAAGCATGGCAGAGTGCTCAGCGGGCAGCGGCTACTAGCGACGTCTTTATCAGCATCGGCACCTCAAGCTTGGTTTATCCGGCAGCAGGACTGGCGCAATTGGCCAAGGCTAAGGGGGCAATGGTGATTGAGATTAACCCAAACCCTACTGGCGGTCAGTCCAATAGGTTGATAGATATTCAGCTGCCCTATCCTGCGGGGCAAGTGCTACCCATCTTAGTCAATCAGCTAGCTAGGTAAATAGATAGGTGAATAGATAGCTAAATAGTGAATTGGCTAATATCTGGCTGGCTAGTACATAAGCTTTATTTGATATACATGACCGTATCTGACAGCTCATTGCCCTGAGGGTCATGCTCTAGATAATAATGCTGGCGCAATAATTGACCAATCTCATCCAATAGTTCAGTTAAGCTGGCCTCAACTTGGTTGTTTTTAATCCCTGAGATAGCTTTGTCACACATGGCTCGCCAGACGGTGGGACTGACATGGGTACTGATACCGCGATCAGCAACAATCTGTAAATCATGCTCACAAACATTAATGTAGACAAGCACCCCAGTGTTTTCTTCGGTGTCCCAAACTCGGCATTGACTAAATAGCTCAATAGCTCGTTCGCGGCAGTCCATATGATAAGCACTATGAATCGGTAAATGGTTTTCGATGACCAAGTACACCTCACCGCGGTGACCGACTTCTGCTTCTCCAACCTTAGCCGTTAAGCGGTCTCTTACCTCAAGCGTCACCCAGCGGCTGTGCAGCATAGGCACAAACATCAGTTGTCGCCATAAACGAGCAAAGCTACCTTGATTCGGCTGTGACTGTAGAGCTTCCATCGGTATTCCTCAAAATCAACAAGATGAATTGGACGTCTTCATTACCTAAATTACTTTAAAGCATCATATTTTAGAGACAGTTTGATAGGCAAGTTAAGTCTTAATACTGGTTCTTAATCTAGTTCTTGATACCAGATATTATAAACGGCACTTTACCAAGAGCCGCCTGCGCCGCCGCCGCCAAAGCCGTCGCCGCCTTATCCGCCACCTCCACAGCCGCCACCACTAGAACCACCGCCGAAACCGCCGCCGGGTAGGAAGATAACGCCACCACCACCTCGGCCGCCACGACCACCGCCGCCACCTTTGGCCATTAAGAACATCCACAAAAATATGGCCATAATCAAGGTCATAAAAAAACCACCGCCTAACGCCAATGACCCCATAAAGAAGCCACCAGTGGTCAAGAGTGCGCCTAAAAAACGCCCAAAAATAGCGGTGATGAAGCTGCCGAAAATCAGCGCCATAATGAATAAGAAAATCGGTGAAGGACTGCCCTCTCCACTATTACTTTGTGAGCTTTGTGAGCGCTGATTATTTTTTGCTGCTTCAGCGTCCGCCTGCGCCAATACGGCAGGATCGGTTAACAGGCGCTCTTCAATTCGGTTGACACCTTTGACTAAGCCGCCGCCGTAGTCGCCTTGCTTAAATAAAGGGGTGATGTCTTGATCGATAATGCGCTTGGTAACGGCATCAGGCAGGACCCCTTCTAGACCATAACCGGTAAAGATATGCATCTTTCTATCATTGACAGCGACCAGTAACAATAGACCTTGATCAGTATCAGCGTTGCCCAATTGCCATTTATCCACGACCCTCATACCATAGTCAAAAATATCCTGACCATTGGTAGTGGGTACAATCACTACTGCCGCTTGCGCCAAGCCTTGCTGATACATATGGCGCAGCTTTTGAGTTAATAGTTGATTCTCTTGAGCAGAGAGGATGCCCGCTTGATCAACCACCGGACTATTCAGGATTAATTTGTTAGAGGCAACCGCAGGGGCAGTCGACTGTCGAGGGGTAGCAGTAGCCGTGGTATTGGCCTCAGCCGTCGCCACATCAGACTCATCGCGGCTTTGCGACCCTGAAACGCCAGGGATAGTCTCACGAATCGCCTCATTACTAAACACCGCATCATCAATGGCTTCATTTTGCTGGCCCGCCTTGGCAATAGCCACCAAATCGTCAACGCTAGTGTCAGCAAACTTTTGCGGCTCACTGCTAGCGCTACCACTGGACGCTACAGCACTGGTCTCGCCAGCATTGAGCTTTTCTGCAAAACTTACAGGCGCATACATCGTACCCCAAGTAATAAGGAGCGCCGCTAGGCATGGTTTTAAGTTTCGCATATCCGTCTCTACCACCTAATATATCTTGAAGTTATAAAGCCATTGGCTTTAAACCAATTATAATGTCACTACTTAAATGAAGGATTATCTAACTATTTACAACCCTAGTTAGAAATCTAGCTATCACTTGTTTCGATATC
>JAUNVX010000012.1:29545-31941 GCA_030540615.1 Psychrobacter sp.
TATCTAACTATTTACAACCCTAGTTAGAAATCTAGCTATCACTTGTTTCGATATCCCTCAAAATCTCGTACTAGAGCATCAACTCCAGAAGATAAGCCATCGGCATACTTGTCTTGACGAAAATATGGTGTAATGTCATTTTCGATAATCTTTGACACCCTCTCATTGGTTAAGACATCTTCGACATTCGACCCCGTCAAGATATACATTTGCTGATCATTGACCGCCAACAAAACAAATACCCCATTGCTGTTTTTTTGACTGCCAAGTCCCCACTTTCTAGCGATAGTCAGCGCATAATCAAAGATAGGCATGCCATTGGTCGTTGGAACAATCACCACCCCTATTTGCAGCAACCCTTTGCTATCTATGGCCTTAAGCTTGTCCTCTAAAGCATCGACTTGAGCTTGTGTCAAAACTCCGACAAAATCATTAACTGGGCGCTTAAGCTGAATGGCAATGTTTAAAGGCTCTAGATTAATGGAAGGTGTTGGCTGCGCTGTTACATTACTACTGGAGGAACTTTGCGCCTTAACAGGGGATGGCGGGGTATTAGTATTGGTATTAGCCGGCAAAGTTGGCTGAATATTGCCCTCACTATTAGTGAGCTGCTGAGCTTTGGCCCCTTGGCTCTGTGGCTGCTGATGTTTTGCTTCTGAGGAAGTAGAGGTCTTGTTGCCATCGCAACCACTAACAGTCGCTAGTAACATCACCGATGCCAAGCCAACCGCAAAGCTAGCGCTTTTAATAGCCATACCATTCACCCCTAAAATTATGCTCTACCATCATTAACCAGGACCTGAATCATATTAAATAAGGTGAATGAGAATAATCAAAATCTATACTTAAAGTTATAGTAGCTATTTCTATCGATACACAGATTGTTGCTCTAAAAAACACTACTACCAATCGACAATTATACGAAGGGCTACCGAGCAAGACACGCTTGCCCAATAGCCTTTTTAGACCCCTACCTATTATAGAGCTCTTAAATCTTGACCCTCATAACAGTTGCTATAACAGACAGCCGCTACAACAATAGCTGTTAAAAGAGAACCCAAGATTATTCGCCAAAGTTAACCTTAGGCGCGGTAGAAATCTCTTTTTCATTGGCCACGCTAAAGTTAGGTTTGGCATCTAGCCCAAATACTTTGGCCGTGATGTTGGTTGGGAACTGACGCACTGTGGTGTTATAGCTCTGCACTTCTTGAATATAGCGGTTACGAGCGACCGCGATACGGTTCTCAGTACCTTCTAACTGCGCTTGCAGCTCACGGAATGAGGTGTCAGCTTTAAGCTCAGGATAACGCTCAGAGACTGCCATTAGACGTGACAATGCCCCATCCATCTGTGCCTGAGCATCTTGGTAGCGTTTTAACGCTGCTGGGTCATTGAGGACTTCAGGGGTGACTTGCATGCTACCAGCACGCGACCGAGCCGCTGCCACTTCGGTGAAGACGTCTTCTTCATGCTGAGCATACTTTTTGACCACTTCAACTAAGTTAGGGATTAAATCTGCGCGGCGCTGGTACTGGTTGACCACTTCTGACCAAGCTGCCCCTACCTGTTCATCTTGAGCTTGCAGGTTATTATAGCCACAACCTGTCATGCCTACAGAAGACACGGCTAAAACACCACTTAATAGTAGCGGCTTCAAAATAGAGCGACTTGTTGTGCGCACTTGAGAGTCTTTCATTACGTTGTCTCCAAAAGTAGATAATCCCAATTATTCTAGCCTTACCCTGAGTCGATAAGCCAATTAAGAATCTTAGGGCAATTAACCTGTCTAGGTATGGTTACCCATTATAGGTCGGTGGTTACCATAGTTGGTGGATATCATTGTCATTAGATACGAGTATAGTATCGTGGCTATACGGTATCGTGGTTATTTTAAAATACATTATAGCCATTATTTTAAAATATTGGCTTATTTAAACCAAGTCAGCCTACCATCGCTGTCATAATGCTATCCCTTAAGGGATATTACAAATTATAGTTACCAAAAATAACGCTTTGCTCGGCCCTATCTCTTAATAGCCGACTCTGGGCAGCCGCGCCTATTCGACCTATTTTAGCTTTTAGATAAGTCTCTAGTGTCGTTCAGACATACCGTTATTAAGTGGCCAGCATTTTTACCTTTTTTTCTAATCAGACATATTTTCATATTGTAAGCATAGAGAGGGTAATATAAATTACTAATAATAAGACTAATTTCTTAGATTTATGACTATTAATAGCTTCTAGGCCAAAAAAATTCTAGTAATTGAGCGTTTTTTATGGCAAATTGCAGTTACTTAGACAAACTTTGTAGTTACATTATGTGACTTATGTTAACAAAGTCACTGGGCCACGATCTCAGACTAAAGAAGATCAGCCTAAATCAAGGACGATTAATG
>JAUNVX010000211.1:0-2332 GCA_030540615.1 Psychrobacter sp.
TATAAATTTTTCTAGCTTGCTGTGCCTACGCAGACAGAGGCTTCAAAAAATTCATCTCAGTATCACTGTATTCTTTTTAGATTGAATTCACTCTATTAAGCCCTCAAAACCTAAATTAGGCTTGAGAGCTGATTACGAAATGTTAACTGCTATAAGGACATACCATGGAAGCCGCCGCTACCAATCACTCAAACACTGCCCAAAAATTACCTGTTACTTCTCAAGATAACTCGTCAGCCCAAAACAACCAATATCCGCATATCTTTGAGCCATTAGATTTGGGCCATACCACGCTCAAAAACCGTATTGTGATGGGCTCGATGCACACAGGGCTTGAAGACCGCTTTTTTAACTATGGCAAGCTAGCGGCTTATTTCGCTGAGCGTGCCAAAGGCGGCGTCGCCATGATGATAACGGGCGGCATCTCGCCCAATCGCGAGGGTTGGCTATTGCCTGCTGGCGGCACCATGAATACTAAAGGCGACGTACTCAATCACCGCCGCGTCACCAGCGCCGTTCATAAGCACGACAGCAAAATCCTCATGCAGATACTGCACAGTGGCCGCTATGGTTATCATCCCTTTACCGTCTCAGCAAGCCCCATCAAAGCGCCTATCAACCCTTTTAAGCCGCGCAAGATGAGTATTAAAAACATCAAGCAAACGGTCGAGGACTATGCCCGTAGCGCTCGCCTTGCCAAAGAAGCAGGCTACGACGGCGTTGAGATTATGGGCTCTGAGGGCTACTTGCTTAACCAGTTCTTATCGGCGCATGTTAACCAGCGCGATGACGAATATGGCGGCGATATCCATGCCCGTATGAAGTTCCCGCTTGAAGTAGTACGAGCAGTGCGCGCAGTGGTCGGTCGTGACTTTATCATTATGTTCCGCTTATCGATGATTGACCTCGTGCCCAATGGCAACGTCATGGATGAGGTGATTACGCTTGCTAAAGCTTTGGAAGAAGCGGGCGTGACCATCATCAATAGCGGCATTGGCTGGCATGAAGCGCGCGTGCCTACTATCGTTACTAGCGTGCCACGAGCCGCCTTTGTCGACTTCACCGCTGAGGTCAAGCGTCATGTCAGTATCCCTGTCATGGCCGCCAACCGTATCAATATGCCGCAAACCGCTGAGAAAATCTTGGCATCGGGTCAAGCCGACCTCATTCAAATGGCGCGGCCATTCCTTGCTGACCCTGAATGGGTGAACAAAGCCAAAAAGGGCGAGACCAATCGCATCAATACCTGTATC
Source organism: Psychrobacter sp. (assembly GCA_030540615.1). Taxonomy (GTDB): domain Bacteria; phylum Pseudomonadota; class Gammaproteobacteria; order Pseudomonadales; family Moraxellaceae; genus Psychrobacter. Next base: position 1,254 of record JAUNVX010000211.1, read on the forward strand.
GCCTGCAACCAAGCCTGCCTTGACCACACTTTTGAGAACAAACGCTCTACCTGTCTGGTCAACCCGCAAGCTTGCTATGAGACTGAGCTGGTGTATAAAAAAGCCAAGAAGCCCAAAAAAGTCGCCGTGGTGGGCGGCGGCGTCGCAGGCATGTCAGCGGCCACAGTTGCTGCCATGCGTGGTCATGACGTGACCCTGTATGAGGCCAAAGACTTTTTAGGCGGTCAGTTTAACTATGCCAAAGTCATCCCTGGTAAAGAGGAGTTCTTTGAGACCATTCGCTACTACACCACAGAACTTGCTCACCAAGGCGTTACGGTCAAGCTTAATACCGAAGTGACCAAAGAGATGCTAGATAAAGCCCGCTTTGACCATATTATTATTGCCACGGGCGTCGTGCCGCGCAGCTTAGCAGGCAAGCTTGAGGGCGCAGATATGCCCAGCGTCATTAGCTATGCTGACCTACTCTCAGGTAAAGCGGAAGTCGGCGAAAAAGTTGCGGTCATTGGCGCAGGCGGCATCGGCTTTGACGTCAGCGAGTATCTGACCGCAGGTCACGGTATCCCACTACATGAAATCGGTGAAAAAGCCCTTAAAGACCCAAGCTATCGCCCGACTCCGCAGCCAGTGGATGAGTGGCGTGAAGAGTGGGGCGTCACCTTAGAGCCTGAATATCAAACCGACGGTGGCCTAGTCAAGCCAGAGAAAATCACCCCCATCCGTCAGGTCTATCTTATGCAGCGCACCACAGGCCGCTTGGGCGCAGGGCTGAATAAAACCTCAGGCTGGGTACACCGAGCGCATATTAAATCACACGGCGTCATCCAAATGGCAGGCGTGCAATATGAAAAAGTCACCAATGAGGGCATTTGGGTCACCAACCCACAAGGTCAAAGCCAGCTGCTACGCGTCGACACCATCGTCGTCTGCGCAGGTCAAGAGTCGGTCAACGACCTTATGCCCAATGTTGGCGATGCGCCAAATGCTGAGTATCACCTCATTGGCGGTGCAAAATTAGCCGCTGAGCTAGATGCCAAACGCGCCATCCGTGATGGGGCAGAAGTCGCCGCGCAAATTTA
>JAUNVX010000211.1:2432-4195 GCA_030540615.1 Psychrobacter sp.
GCTTTAAATCTTAAGCCTAAAAGGGCAATAGCATGACAATGATAAAAACCATATGGAAATGGATACTTCGCCCACTGTTAGTCTTATTGGTAGTGGTGAGCTTGGTGTTGGTCATCACGGGCAATAGCTATGTCTTTAGAGGCGTGCTGCTGACTTACCTTAAGGGCGAGAAGACCGCCAACATAGATGACTATAAAGACTTTGATAATCGCCTTATCAAGACCAAAACCCCCATTGCTTGGCAAAAAGACCCTCGATATGGACAAATTAAGCTAACGCCCACCTTACAAAACGCTCTAGATAACGACAACACCGTCGCCTTTGCCATTATCAAAGATGGCAAGCTGCTCTATGAGAATTACTGGCAAGGCTACAGCGCCCAGTCGCATACCAATAGCTTCTCAATGGCCAAAAGTATCACCACCATGCTGTATCTTAAAGCCGTAGAAGATGGCTACATATCCAGCGTCAATGAGCCACTGACCAAGTGGCTGCCGGAATATGCAGACAATACCTATGCAAAGGACTGCACCTTAGCCGATTTATCCGCCATGACCTCAGGCTACGACTGGCAAGAGGATTATTACTGGCCGCTCAATCCCACCGCCAAGGCCTACTATGGTCATGACTTAGTCAAGCACATTACCAGCCTCGACTTTGCAGAGGCGTGCGGCGGCGCATTTGACTACTCATCGGGCGACACCCAGCTGCTCGGCATTGCGCTATCACGGGCGCTAGCCCCGCATGGTTATACCATCTCAAGCTACTTAGAGGAAAAGTTTTGGCAGCCTTTGGGCATGCAAGGAGACGCTTATTGGTCGCTCGATGGTGCCAAAAATATCGAAAAGGTCTATTGCTGCTTAAACGCCAGCGCCTTAGACTTTGCCAAATTCGGTCAGTTATTACTGAACAAAGGCGAGTGGCAAGGCCAACAGCTGCTCAGTCAAGAGCATGTCAACTTAATGATTACCCCCAATGCCGCCGCTTTTCCCGACGGTTATGCGCAGATTTATGGGCACTCAATTTGGACCGACATGGACAGCTCAGTACCTTTTTACGCCATGCTCGGTCATCTAGGCCAGCGGGTAATAGTGCTGCCTGAAGACAACGCCATTATCGTGAGATTAGGCAAACAAAAAGGCTTGCCCACCCCCGTTAAAGGCTTTCACTTAGAGCCAGATTTGGGCCAGTATGTCAGTGAAGTCAAAACCATTTTGGATACCTTGCCAGAGGCGCAGTAAGCTTATATTATCTGAGCGACCGAGGGTCATGCAGGAGACGCTTATGCCGAATGCTAACGCCACAAAACCCACCAATAACTCGCTGACCTATCTTTGGTTAGCGATATTCTTCGCGGTACTAATCTGGTCAGGCATTCAGCCCAAAAGCTACTTTACTTGGGCATTAGAAGTCGCCCCTGCTGTGATCGCCTTAACGATACTGGCAGCCACCTATCATAAATTCACCTTGTCCCGCTTTACCTACGCCTTGATACTGCTACATTGCCTCATCCTAATGGTTGGCGGCCATTACACCTATGCCGAAGTGCCGTTATTTGATACCTTCGCACACTGGTTTGGCTGGTCGCGCAATCACTACGACAAGCTAGGCCATTTCGTCCAAGGCTTCGTGCCCGCCGCCATCGCCCGAGAGCTGTTACTGCGCTTTAACGTCGTCAAAAACGAGCGTTGGCTACTCGTCTTTGTCATCTCATTTTGCTTAGCATTTAGTGCCTTTTATGAGCTGGTAGAGTGGTGGGTGGC
>JAUNVX010000212.1 GCA_030540615.1 Psychrobacter sp.
GCATCGCCACTTTTCTCAATATAAGCAATCAAATCATCAATATCAACAAGCGCTTTAACAGGGACTTGCAACTGCTCGGCTAATTCTTGGATTGCAGACAGCTCGTTCAGACCTTTCTCTTTGCGATCTAAAGCCACGATAATACCAGCGACTGTCGCGCCTGCGCTTTGTAATAGCTCAACGACTTCACGCATGGCCGTCCCTGCTGTAATCACATCATCTAATACCCAGACGGACTTTCCGCTAATATCAGCGCCGACCAGATTACCGCCTTCGCCATGGTCCTTAACCTCTTTACGGTTATAGCCCCATTTGGCATTGATACCATGATGTAGCCAGAGGGCCTGCGCCGTTGCTGCCACAAAAGGAATGCCTTTATAAGCGGCCCCAAAGATTACCAACTCATCACTAGGGTTTTGCGATTGCATTTGCGCTAGAGCGTCAGCATAACCGCTTGATAATAGCGACAACATCTCACCAGTGGCAAGCAGTCCGGCATTAAAAAAGTAGGGGCTAATTCGGCCAGATTTTAAGACAAACTCGCCGAATTTAAGCACTTGATTGTCTAAAGCGAGCTTGATGAATGCGTGCGAGGTAAAGGACGCCGATTGCATAAAGAATCCTATAATAACTAATAAATGATAAGGCGATGATTAATTAATCATATTAATTAATAACAATGTATGACTAATAGAGGTGAGGTATTGTACGTAAAATCCTCAAGATTGACCACCAACACCTTGCGTTTTCTAACTACCCCCTAAAGGCTATAAGGTATTGCTAGCGCTTTCCTGAATTAATCAGCATTAATCAGTCAATATTAGATGACCAACCGTTGATATAATACTCGGTGATATTGGGATAGCGAGACAATAGCGAGCAACGTGATGAGATATTAAAATAAACTTCCCCATCCTCCTCGACTTGACTCTCCCAGCCCAGATAATACGCTGCCACGATGACATGACCAGCAAACAGTCGAACCTGACGCAGCAGCTGATCATGAGTGGGCCTCAATCGCACCTGACTGAGTAAATAGCTGCGCATATAATGACAGATATCATTGGCACTATAGCGTGTATTAATGGTCTTACGAGTGTCACACTGGCGCAGAACAAAAACCGCTAGGCTACAAGCAATAATGTCGGTCGCTAGGCTACCGGCACTGCTACTTGAAGGGCCATCAAAACGCTCAGGGTACAATATCACTTCCCAATCATCAGCATAGTCGCTATTGAGCAGCTCATCACTATCAAATCCTATCTGTCGACTGATACTATCGTCCCCATAAATCTCATCGGCCAATGCTTGAGATACAGTGGCTACCGAATGCTCAGCTGATTGGTCGGTTGAGTTTTTATTTTGACTGGGTTTAGACGAGATTGTCTTAGCTCCTAACAGGCTTTTAGACTCTTTAGCTCTTAGATGATAGGTGTGCTCAAAGTGTTTTGCCGATTGGCTTAACCCATCTGCTGACATGCCATAACGGGTGAGATTAGGATAAGTCCTCATAGCAGTAGCAATATCTGACATATCAAGTAACGGCATGGTGGTTAGCGCTTTCAACAAGGGCTGAGCGCTATGATTGTGATAAAAGCTATCAGGCAGCTCAATCAACCTAGCCGCTGACAACAGAGCCAAATGCTCTGCTAGTGCTTGTGACTCAACCAGTTCCCATTTTGACGCATTATCAGACAGACTAAGGCCAGCCGATGCCCGCTTGTGCCGTGATGTAAAGCCCTCACGAAGTTGGCGAGTATTAGAAAAACTGTCTTGAGTGTCTTGAGCATATAGCCGCTGTAATTGACCATCATAATTGGGCACGGGATCAGGGATATCGCTTAATGGCCGAGCGGGGTCGATAAGCGTGCGATTAGGGTCAAAATTGGGGTGACGCAGGGCGGGCTTAAGCATAGGTTGACCCTGAGTATCTTCACTCGCGCTCGTTTGAGCCGACTTCCCTGGTGCAAGTGGCGCGGCACTAAGTTGATCAGAGTCTGAGGTCGATGGCTGAGTCATGGGGTCTCTCAATAAATTACGCAACAAATGATATTGGCCTAGCCTGCCTAACCAGTGCCTGCTGATATAGTCATCAAGCACTCACTGGTTAACGCAGATGATAGCATACGTTGGTGACGGTAGCTGTATCAGTTGTGATTTGAACGGGCCCAATAAGTTAACTATATAAGGCTTAAACACTATAGCGGATAGCGGTTTAGACACTTTAATATTATGCACTTTAACATCAACCGCTTTAACATCAGACGCTTTAACATCAACCCCTTAATTATCAGCTATTTTAATATTAGCGAATTTAGAGATTAATTTAGGGTCTTTAAAATATATTGATACCCTACTTGCCAGTCGGGATATTCAAGCCACGCAAGTGGGATATTGCTGTGCAAGCGCTTGCCCGAGACGGGCGCAGAATCATCTATTTCAGGGACGCTAGTATCAAGCTGCTCACAAAGCCATTTTGCCAGCTCATAAGTGCTCACAGGGGCATAGTCAGTGGCTAGGTATAAAGGTTTGAGTTGGGCTTTATCAATCGTCAGTACTTGGGCAATAATATGAATTAGGTCAGTGTCCATAATGCGATTGGACCACGCATAGCGAGGCATGGCAGGTTTGTTGTCCTCTTTGACCTTGCGAATACGCATTAACCTGTCTTTCCCATAAATGCCACTGGGACGGATAATCACTGCCTTATCACCGTAAGCCTGCTGCAAGGCCTGCTCCGCTTTTAAGATATAAATTGAGCCTTCACGCTCAGGCGTCACGGGCGCGACCGTCTCATCCACCCACTCGCCATTATTTTGACCATACACGCCAGTTGATGAGATAAATACCACGCGCTCAATATCGGGCAGCTCTTTGCTTAAGTCCGCAATATGCTGAGCGATGCCTAGATAAGTATTTTTATAAGCGTCGGCGTCGTAGTTGTCAGGGGTGACGATGATAGCGATATGGGTAAAATCGCGTAATTGCTCGGCAGTTACTTTAAGGGCGTCGGCTTGTATAAAGCCTGCGTCATCATGCAAGTCATATTTATGGCGCTCGCCTCGTGCCAGCCCAGTGACATTATAATCAGAGCGGTAATTAGAGCAGTGACCTAAGTGATGACCTAAGCGCTGACCTGATTGGTTGGCCATTTCGGCTAACTTATTGGTGACGGGCTGACCGATATCGCCTTGACCGATGATAAGAATGTTGGCTTTTGCATTTGGATGGGTAGGCTGAGTCGCCATGGTGATGTCCTTGTCGCTTGAGCTTTTAATAGGATTCATGCTTTAGCTGTATGTTAATGCTCTTATGATAAGAGTATTAACATAGGGTATTAAAATAATGAGGGACTGAAAAATGGATGTCCGTTATTAACCATTCTAATGCCACTATTTAAAATTACCATTACGGTTCGTATCTGATGTCAGATTTGTCGTTTGCTTGCTATTTAAGCTTGGCCCATTGCTGCCGCGTTATTTTATACAAAACATGCTCAGATAGTGGGTGCGGTGGGTCTAACTTGGGTATGGCAGGATGGTCAAAATCTTGCTGCGTATTGGTCACCTTTTGTCGCTGCATGCCTAGCCTTTGCATGACTTGCCTTGAGGGCTGATTGATAGCCGCGGTAAAGGATACGACTTTCTCAATTGGCTTATCGTTGATAATAAGGTTCTCAAAGGCAAAGTCTAAGGCAATTTGCGCGGCTTCGGTGGCATAGCCCTGGCCCCAATAATTAGCATGCAAGCGCCAACCAACCTCAACGCACGGAGCAAACGGCAAGTCAGCTTGCGGTTCATGCAGCCCCACAAAACCTATGAAATTGGTATCTTGTCCAGCTGCTAATTGAGTGGTGTCTTTTAGACTCACCGCCCAAAATCCCCAGCCTTTATCGGCTATCAACTGCTGACATTTTTTGGCGAGTTGGGTGCTTTCTGCTGCCGACAAGGTGTTGGGAAAATACTGCATGACTTTTGGGTCGGCACTCATCTGTGCGAATACAGTAAAATCGCTGTCTTGCCATTGTCTTAGATAAAGCCGCTCAGATTGTAGGGTTGGGTTGGGGGCTGCGCTGTGTGCTGTAATATCTGATATTGAATGATTTGGCATTGAGAAATCCTCCCCTGCCCTCCTTTGGACAAGGAGGGGGCGTTCTTTTATAGTTGGGCGTTATCAGTCACTAATAGCTTATATT
>JAUNVX010000013.1:0-6317 GCA_030540615.1 Psychrobacter sp.
AAGTATTTGGTAATGCCGATAAGGTGAAGCAGGGTAAGACTTATACGATTACGCTTGCGGTTAAAGAGTAGCTGATTTAGAGCTATCGTCTTAAAGTAAAACCCACTGTGCTTGAGCATTGGTGGGTTTTTTATTGGGTGGATGTTAGGAATAGCTACATCTGCCGATTAATCAGATAAAAACCTAGCGCGGCGCTACCAATAATGGGCAAAATGACCATTAACAATGGGGATATACCCGTTGCTAAAGATACAAAGCCTACTAAGTCTTGGATATAGCTAAAGAGTAGTCCAAATAGCAAAGCGACGACGATACGAAGACCCAAACTGTGGGTGCGCAGTGAGCCAAAGACGAATGAGCAGGCGACGATAACCAAGGATAAAATGGCTAAGGGTGACAGCAGCTTTTGCCAAAAAGCCAACTCATGCTTGAGCGAACGTCCGCCTTGAGAGCGCATAAATTGGCGATGCTCGTAGAGCTGGGTTAGGGACAAGTCATCGGCGTCACGGGTGAGTAAATACACCGACTTTGGGGCAAAGGGTAGCTTGAGCGTATCGGCTGGCTTGTGCCGTTGACTAGAGTCGCGGCCTTGATTGATGGTCAATTCAGTCATGTTGTTCAGCCGCCACTCGTACTGATAAAGGCCTGCTGCGTCAGCGTCTGCAGGCTGTGGTTGGTAGATACCACCATCAGCGCGAATGGCAGACTCGAGATTGCCCTTATTGTCTAGATGCCAACGCTTGACCTCGCCTAGATTGCCATTGGTATCGGCATAATCAATGTAGAGCACGTCCTTGCCATTTTCAATGACAGAAGGTCGCTCTGGGGTGCTAGCTGGGTCGGGCAGATAGTTGGGCTGCACCGTCCAATAGCCGCGCACTGCAGTGACTAGGCTGCTGGTCTTGTCGTCATTACTAACCGCATGCGCCAATTGATTGCTAGTAGGCAGCACAAACTGATTAATCACCAAAGAGATAATAACGAATAACAGAGCAGGCTGTAGTACCCAGCTGACGATACGTAAGATACTGACGCCCGCGGCGCGCATGACCACTAGCTCGCTTTTATTGGCGAGCAATCCTAAGCCGACGACTGCGCCCAGCAGCGCTCCAGTTGGGATAAACTGATCCAAAAAGTAGGGCGAGCGGTATAGGATATATTTGAGCGCCTGCCCCATCGTGTAGCTATCAGATAGTGAATCAAGCTCTGATAAATACGAAAATATCACTTGCAAAGCCCACAGCCCTAAAACAGCTGCGATAATCGCCAATAGGGCATTGAGTTTGACGTATCGGGCCAGTAGCGGCATCGTATCCGCCAAAGGGGCAATGTTAGGGGTAGGGTTTGACTTAGCCAAATTGAACCGAATGCTCATAAGTCACCTTGAATGGCTTGAGACGACTGGCTGCCTTTACGGAACTTAAGGCGTTGGTGCAATCGGCTGGCCCAATTTAGATATAAGGCAAAGGCCATAAAGCCTACTATTACCCAAACATAACCCCAAACGCTCACGCTGCCTTTGCCCACGGCGTTTTTGAGTGAAATAATCCCAAGCACGCAACTGACAAATAATAATATCGCTGGAAAAAGCCGTAACCAACGTCCCTGCCTAGGTCGGACTTGGGCCAGAGGCACAGCAAGCATTGGCGCGATAATCATGAGCCAAGGCAGAGCAAATCGATAGCCAAGCTCAGCCCTAGCCGCTTGCATAGCAGGGGTCGGTCCGCTGCTGGTCACCGTCGTCGCCGCCTGCCATAAAGCTGGGAACTTCTGAGTCTGAGTGTTGGCTTCGGTGACTTTGTCTTTGGGCGGTTCAAGCAAGCTAATGCGATAGCGATCAAAACCCACTTGGTTATATTTAAGACTGCTTGCCCCTATCTCATAACGTCTACCTTGGTGCAAATCAAGCTGAGTGATGCCGCTGGCTGGATCATTGGCTACCTGCATGGCTCGTTTGGCTAAGGTAATGGTGTCTTTGCTGTTTGGGTTGCCTTTATTCGTGAGGTTATTGCCGGATGTCGAAGTGGCCGCTTGAGTGCTTTCATCTGGATTGGCATTATTCTTTGACGACTTGCCGTCTTGGGTTTGAATCAAGATGACATCTTGTAGCTGCGTTCTATCTTTGTCCAAACTGCCCACATAAAGGTGATAGCTGCCACTGCTAATAAACTCACCGGGCCGAATCAAGTCAAAGGCACTGCTTAAAGCCTGTTGCTGCCAGATATCAGTAGAAGCGCGTACGCCCCAAGGCTTGCCCACGATAGATAGCATGGCTTCTACTATAAACAACGCCACTATTAATGGCATGGTCAGTCTCGCCAATCGTCCTCTAGAGACACCACTGCCATTAATCACCGCCATTTCATGGTCAACATATAGTCGCCCAAACACCAACATTAAAGCGATAAAAAACGATAAGGGTAAGATTAGCTCCAAAAAGTAAGGCAAATTGTAGCCAATCAAGGTAAAAAGAATACTGACATCCAGCCCGCCTTCAGCGGCGATGCCAAAATAGCGAATCAAACGCCCCCCAAGCATTAGCACCACCAAAAAGCCCAATACCAAAGCGGTATGGGTGGCGACTTCTCGGATCATGTATCGGCGTAATATCACGATAATATCTCTTGGATGGCAGTATCAGTAGGCTTAAAAGCTATTGATTAGGTCAAAAAGGCGTATTGAATCATAAATCTCAAAGCCATAAGCCTAGTCAATAAAAGTCATAAGCCTAGTCAGTAGCAGCAAGCGCCGCTCATGCTATCATGTTTTACGACTGTTGGAGGAGCGAAAGTGTTTGTAAACATTACGATACGTTGCGGCCTCTCACCCCATATTTTGATATGCTACACTACACTGAATTTAGAAAGCCAATGGACGCTGAAGGCGCTCTAGTAGCTGATTGGCCAAGATAACTCATTTACTGACTTGACTTCCTCTAAACGCTGATAGCTATTTTAGCCTTCAGGCAGCTAGTAATAATGTACTGCTCCACAGATGACCTTCTGCGGCATGTTTTTGCTATTAAACCTTTGATAGTTGGCCTTACATAACGGTCATATGAGTGGTCAAATGCCATATGTCATCTTAAAAAACCCAAACCAAGCCAGTTAAAAAAGCCAAATCAAACAGAGACGGATTACCGATTGATTTGGCCACGCTTAAAAAGCTGAAAACAAGTATTATCCCTTAAATAACTCACTAAGGAAACCTATATGAAACTACAACTGACCCAATCTCTAGGACAAGCACAACCTAAAAAGCTATTGAAAAAAGCTGTCCCTCAGACCAATGCCACAGACACGTTGGTGGTATTGGTCGATGAAGGCCGTGCTTTGTTGGGCGCTAAAACTTTGGGCGAGCAACAAGAGCGTATCGAGCGTCTTATTGAAGCGGCTAACTTTGAAGGTAAGCTCGCCACTACGTTAACGGACTATGGCATTACTAGTGATAAAAAGTCTACCAAACAGTCAAGCCAGCCTCTATTACTCGTCGGCATTGGTAAGCAAGAAAAGCTGACTCAAGTCAATTTAGAAAAAATAGCCAAGACCATTTATCAAGCGTTAAGCCAACGTTCCCTGAGTGCTACCTTAGTCATCGGCAACTCATTAGAATCAGCAGCACTAGGCCAATTGGCTCAAAGTCTGTTGGCAGCCAGCTACCGCTTTGATAAGTATAAGTCAGAACAAAAAGCCCCTATGCTTGAGACTATCAGCTTGTTCGCTGACCCAGCCCATCAGGAGACTATTGACTTTGTTCAAGCGGTATTTGAGGGTCAAAGCTTAACCCGTGACGTGGCCAATGAGCCAGGCAATATCTGCTTTCCTGCTTATCTAGCAGAGCAAGCTGAAGCCTTGGCAAAGCAGCATTCAGATGTCCTAAAAGTGACGGTGCTCGGCGAAAAAGAGATGGAAAAACTAGGCATGCACTGCTTTTTATCGGTCTCTAAAGGCTCAGTCAAAGAAGGCAAGCTGGTCTTGTTAGAGTACCAAGGCAAATCTAGTATTAAAACCCCTACCACCTCTAGTCTACCTCTAGGCGTTGCAAGCGGTCTTAAAGCAGTGGCAGATAAGCTGCCTACCAAACGCAGTAAGAAAAAGGCGGCTGAGCCTAATCTAAACCATGAAGTCGATTCAGACGCTCCTATCGTTTTGGTTGGTAAAGGCGTGACTTTTGATTCAGGCGGTATCTCTATCAAGCCAGGGGCGGCCATGGATGAGATGAAGTTTGACATGGGCGGCGCTGCCTCAGTCTTAGGGACTATCAAGGCTTTATGTGAAGCCCGTCTGCCTATCAATGTCGTCGGGGCTTTGGCCTGTGCAGAAAACATGCCCTCAGGTGAGGCCACGCGCCCTGGTGATATCGTCAAAGCCATGAATGGGATGACCATTGAGATTTTGAATACCGATGCTGAAGGTCGATTGGTCTTGGCAGATACGCTTTGCTACGTCAAACGCTATAACCCTAAAGTCATCATCGATGTAGCCACTCTAACTGGCGCTTGCGTCATTGCCTTAGGCCATGTGCGATCTGCAGTTTATGCCAATGATGAAGACGTACTATTTGAATTAGAAAACGCCAGTGAGCAATCAGGAGATCTCATTTGGCATATGCCGCTTGATGATGCTTATCAGCCGCAGCTTGACTCTCCTATCGCTGACATCCAAAATATCGGTGGCCGCGCCGCCGGCTCGGTGACTGCCGCTTGCTTCTTGTCACGGTTCATTGATGACAACCAAGCTTGGGCGCACTTGGATATCGCGGGAACGGCTTGGAGTTCAGGAAAAGACAAAGCGGCCACGGGTCGCCCTGTACCCCTATTCATGCAGTATCTTAAAAATGCTGCTGATGCTCAAGGTTAACCCCTAGCAGCTGTCTTTATTAATGACTGTCTTAACTAACAGCTATCTTAACTGACCGTTGTTTGACCCGCATTGCCAGAAAAACAAAAGGGCCTCTATCTGATGAGGCCCTTTTGCTTGCCCCTGTGTTAAGCTTGAAAAGCTGCCTTTTTTAAGATGGTATCTACCAATAGGAATACTCTCGTCATGCAAATCAGCTTTTATGTGTTAGCCAATCACTACGGCGGCAACCCCTCAAACCCGCATGAGGCATTGCTAAATTTCGTTTGTAAACTTACCCAAACCGTGCTTAAAAAGAGCGAGCTTGGGCTGGTTATTATCGATGACAATATTGACCGCCTAAAAAAGCTTGATGAGTATCTTTGGAGCTTTGAGGCGGTTAGCTTTATTCCTCATAGTCTTTTAAGCGCTGGTATTAATGATAGGATTAGCCCTACCAACCCCAGCGCCTTGAGTGTCGAATCGAATGCGAATTTTCCGTTAACAGACGCTAGCTTCACCATTGACGGATTGACTCAAGTTAAATCTGATAACATTGATTTAGACCTTAACGATTTGGCAGCTCCGGTTATTTTAACCACGCAAATGCCAGTAGGCTTCGATGGTGTGGTACTGAATCTCGCCGCTGCGCCGCTTTTTTCGCCTAGCACTTCAACCTCCACTGACTCTAACTCAGAAACCAGCGCATCAGATATTGCATCAGTCAGCGCACAAATTGAAGCTCAAATATTGCCCCAACGTATATTAGAAATCATCGCACCCGATGAGATGAGTAAACAACAAGGTAGAGATAAGTATAAGTTTTATCAATCTCAAGGCTGGTCATTAACTTATCACCCTATTAACTAGGCTAGGCTTACTTTTGCTGAGACTCTCTGAATCTCTACTGCTTAAGCTTATATCCTAAAATCCTATCCTATAACGGCCTAAAATAGGCTAAACATAAAAACCGCCTCTTAAACATTTGTGGCTGATTCTGCGCTTTCATATATTGAAACAGATAAAATAATGCTACTATCTCATCACTTTTTATGCAGATATACCTGGGATTAAAAAGTTACAAGGATAACTGACTTTTATTTGAGGCTGGATATATGAACGCTATTGTCAAACTGTACCAACGCATAGGCCTAGTGCCGCTTATCATCATTGGCTTAATTGTGGGCACTTTGATTGGTTGGCTTGCTCCCAGCACTGGAGTTGCCTTAGGGCTGCTTGGTACCTTATTCATTGGGGCTTTAAAAGCGGTTGCCCCTATATTGGTATTTATATTGGTCATGGCTGCTGTTAGTCAGCACCGTACGGGCAGTGAGGTCTATGTTAGACCAGTGTTGATTCTGTACTTATTTGGCACATTTTTGGCGGCACTGACGGCTGTAATCGCAAGCTTTATGTTTCCAACCGAGCTAATCTTGGTCAAAGATGTCGTCGAGCAATCAGCACCGAAAAGTCTTAAAG
>JAUNVX010000013.1:6417-31438 GCA_030540615.1 Psychrobacter sp.
GAGCTAATCTTGGTCAAAGATGTCGTCGAGCAATCAGCACCGAAAAGTCTTAAAGAGGTGCTCACTAACTTGTTGATGAATTTGGTTGCCAATCCTGTCGATGCTATCGCTAACGCCAACTACATGGGTATCCTCGCTTGGGCATTGCTCATTGGTTTTGCCTTGCGTCAGGCCAGCGACAGCACCCGAGTGATGGTGAATGATTTTGCTGATGCCATCTCAAAAGTAGTCAAATGGGTCATTGCCTTTGCGCCCTTTGGTATCTTGGGTTTGGTCGCTGAAACGGTGGCAACGACTGGATTTGCCTCGTTAAGACGTTATGGCGAGCTGCTGGCGGTATTGCTGGGCTGTATGGCATTTATCGCTTTGGTGGTGAACCCTATCATTGTTGCCTTCAAAATCGGCAAAAACCCTTATCCTTTAGTGTTCACTTGTCTACGTGAATCGGGTATTACTGCTTTCTTTACCCGCAGCTCAGCCGCCAATATTCCCGTGAATATGAACCTAGCGCATAAGCTTGGCCTCCATGAAGACACTTATTCTGTGACCTTGCCGCTTGGGGCGACCATCAATATGGCTGGTGCCGCTATCACCATTAACGTACTGACTCTAGCGGCAGCCCATACTTTTGGTATCGAAGTGAGCTTTGGCTCGGCGCTATTACTAAGCTTGGTGGCCACCATCAGTGCTTGCGGTGCTTCGGGCGTCCCTGGTGGCTCTTTACTGCTGATTCCGTTGGCGTGTAGCTTGTTTAATATCCCTAACGATATGGCGATGCAAGTGGTGGCTATTGGGTTTGTCATTAGCGTGGTTCAGGATTCAACAGAAACGGCTCTGAATTCGTCAACCGATGTGCTATTTACCGCAGCGGCTGACCCTAAATATGCCCGATAATAAGTCTGGTCCATTTTAACGACTCATCACTCATTTGTTAGTTCTCGTATTGAAAAGCCCTACTTTGCTTGGCAAAGTAGGGCTTTTAGGTAAAGTAGTCATCTATACTGAATCAATCTCAATCAATGTCAATCTCAATCACGCGGGTGCTGCTTTGGGCTTCCCACTGGCGCTTAAATTGCCTGAGCTGCTCTAGCTCATCTAGCAGCTCCAAAATCAGTCCGATGGCGGGCACGCTAGCATCAAAATCACGGCTTAATCTTGAAGCACGGCGGGCCAAGGTCAATTGCAACCCGCTAAAACGCGGCGCAACATTGGCGACATTTTGCTGAGTGTCTTGGTGACCTGCATCCGCCACGATGATGCTCTCTTCTATTAAAGCAATCACCCAACTTCGCTCTTGCCCACAAGCGGCCACTAACTCATCTAGACTCAAAGTGATGTCATTACTCTCATTAGAGTGTTCCATAGCTATTATCCTTTTCTTGCATAAATAGATTAATCAAAGGCTGTCTGGTTGCTGGCAGCTAGTGACTAGCGCACCACAGTACTTTGATCAAAAGCAGTTTTTAACGCTTGATAAGCTTGGCGCTGCGCTTCTGTCGCAATCTCTGGATTAATGAGATTAATCGTCAGATACAAATCGCCAGGCTGCTTGGCGGGGATACCTTTACCCTTTAAGCGCAAATTGCTACCAGACTTAATGCCTTTAGGGATAGTGACATCATGCTTACCTGCTGGGGTCTCTACAGTGATTTTGTCACCCAAAGCTGCCTCCCAAGGCGTCACATTAATCGTCTGATACACATCCGCGCCCTCTAAACGGATATTATCAGCATGGCGAATCTTGACCTTTAAGAACAAATCACCATTGTCGCCTTTGCCCGAGCTAGCTGCCCCTTGATTGGGCAATCTAATTTGCTTGCCTTCGATAATCCCTTTGGGAATCTGAATCTTTAAGGTTTTCTCTTCTTGACTGACCATGCCATTGGCTTGCCGCGTGGGCACGCTTAACTTGATACTATACTCATCGCCCTTATAGACTGAGTCTAAATCGACGACCAGCTCCGCATGTTGGTCTTGACCTTTGGCATCTTGAAAACTGCCAAACCCTCCTGCGCCAAACTGATCAAAGCCTTGAGACGTATTGGCTTTACTATTGCCTCGAGCGCCGCGGCCAAAGGCCGAAAGAATATCATCAAAGCGAAAGCTCCCTGATCCAAAGGCTGCGCCATCACCAAACTGATCTTTAAGATCCTCCCAAGCGAAGCCGCCTTGAGCATCACCAGCGTTGCCACCACCGAAACCTCTACTAAAGCCGCTGGTACCTGCGCCCGTAAAGGGATTGGCCTGCATAGCGTCGTATTGAGCGCGCTTGTCTGAGTCTCTTAAGGTTTCATAAGCATTATTAATCTCAGCAATCTTTTCATCCGCATTGGGATCGTCACTGACATCGGGGTGATACTGCCGAACCAGCTTACGATATCTTTTTTTAATCTCGTCATCACTGGCGTCTTTTTTGACCCCTAAAATGTCGTAATAGTTTTTGTCTGCCATCTTATATTCCCTAATGAATTTATCTCTTAAATAAGGACGCTCTTGCCTAATTTCAAAAATCTTAAAGATAAAGTAGGGTTAAAGTCCACTTTATCTTTATCAGCGTTAACTCTGCATGCTTGGCTGTGCTTGCTCTTCAGCGGCCTCAAGCTCGGTCATTGCCGCTAGCATATCCTCTTCATACTGAGCTTGCTGCTGCTGCAATTGGGTCTGCTCATTAAGTAAAGCTAACAGCTCAGACTTTCGGCTATCATCATAAAGGCCTGTGTCTGCTAGCTTTTGTTCCAACGCTGCTAAATTACTACTGACCTTTTCTATAGCGGCTTCCGCTTGCTCAATACGCTTTCGCATGGGGGCCGTAAGCTTGCGTAGCTCAGCGGCTTGTTTGCGTAGCTCTTCTTTGGTCAAAACAGGCTTGCTAGGATCATTGGCTGTCTTATTCACAGAGGGCGACTTTTTGGCTTTGTCTGAGCTAGGCTTGCTAGAGGGCGTTTGATCAGAAGAGCTTACCGTAACAGCCATTTTGCTAGCAGCAGCTTTAGGAGCTGCCAAATTATTAGCCGCGGCCTTTTTACTGGCTTCCTGACTCAGACTTTGGCTTTGTTTGCGCTTTTCTGTAATCCACTTGCCATAGTCATGGATATCCCCATCAAATTCATCCACCCTACCATCATGGACTAAATAGAGCTCATCACAAACGTTGGCGATTAGCTCACGGTCATGCGACACCAACACTACCGCCCCTGCAAAGCCTTGAAGGGCCATGGTCAACGCCTGACGCATCTGCAAATCTAAATGGTTGGTGGGCTCATCAAGCACCAACACATTAGGACGCTGCCAAACAATCAGCGCTAGGGTCAAGCGCGCACGCTCACCGCCTGAGAACGACTCACTGATGGTGTCGATACGATCGCCACGAAAGTCAAAACTGCCCAAAAATGAGCGTAGGACTGCATCAGAAGTCTTGCCCGCCAAGCGCCGCATCATCGTTAACGGACTGGCCTTATTATCCAGCACATCCATCTGGTGCTGATTAAAGTAGCCAAGCTTGAGCGTATCAGAGACCTTATAGCTGCCAGAGAGTAGCGGCAAATCGCCCACCAAAGCCTTAATCAATGTTGATTTACCAGCGCCGTTCATTCCCAATAAACCAAGACGGGTGTCAGGGGTCACCTGAACCGAGATATTTTCTAATAATGGGGTATCGCCATAGCCGATACTGGCATCACTGATTTCAATCAATGGCGAGCTCATGTGCGTTGGCTCATAAAACTCAAAAGAGAACGGATTGTCCGCCATCATCGGTGACAGCTCTGTCATTCGCTCTAATTGGCGAATACGGCTTTGGGCCTGTTTGGCCTTACTGGCCTTAGCGCGAAAGCGGCGAATAAAGTCTTCAAGATGTGCCTTGGTGGTCTCTTGCTTCTCAAAAGCTTGCTGCTGCTGGGCCAGTCGCTCACTGCGAGTCCGAACAAACTGGCTATAATTACCCGAATAAAGGGTGATTTTTTGTTGTTCAATGTGCAAAATATTATCAATAGTGGCATCCAAAAACGCCTGATCATGAGAGATTAGCAGCACCAAGCCTTCAAACTGCGCCAGCCAACTCTCAAGCCAAAGAATAGCATCTAAATCCAAATGGTTGGTCGGCTCATCAAGGAGCAACAGCTCGGCACGGCTCATCAAAGTCTTGGCCAAATTCAGGCGCATCCGCCAACCACCTGAGAACTCACTCACTGACTTGTCATGCTGCTCGGTGGTAAAGCCTAACCCTGCCATGACTTGAGCCGCTTTGGTAGGCGTTCGGTAACCATCAATCTCATCAAAACGCTGATATAGCGGTGCAAACTCATCATCACTTAGACTATCAGGGTCATTAATGGCCTCATTAAGCTGATACCACTCCTTATCCCCGCTCAAAACATAATTGACGGCACTTTGGTCAGTGGCATCGACTTCCTGAGCCATGTGCGCCACCTGCCAACGCTCAGGGATAGTGATATTGCCGCTATCGACACTTAAATCTTCGTCGCTTTGGTGCATTTGATTCAATAGCACGGCAAATAATGTTGATTTTCCAGTGCCATTATTGCCGGTTAAGCCAATTTTTTGGCCGGGGTGCAGCTGAAAGCTTGCTTTCTCAAACAGTATTCGGCCATCACGGCGAACACTTACTTCTTTGAACTCAATCATGGGGGTCCTTGACAATTGACAAATTTTTGAAAAGCCCAATTATGATATACTGTTCACCACCGCAGATACCACCCTAAGCCTTTAATCATCCGTTATTTTTGTTATCACCCAGTCTAGGACTGCTCTTATCTAGCGCTAGCAGAAGGTGTTGATAAAGGATTGAGCTTTAAAGGCAAGTTAACAAGGTATCTAGGTGTTTGTATGTCTAGTTTGCGTGTCTGGTTTATTGGTTTAAATAGACACCCAGCCCATGACAATATTTTTTGCTTTACTGAATCGGTACCCCAAGCAAAAAGATGAGGATAGTGAGGATAATATGACCCCAACCATGACCCTAACCGATAGTGCTGCCAATAAGGTTCGCCGATTGCGCGAAGAAGAAGGTGACGACAATCTTATGCTGCGTGTCTACGTGACGGGCGGCGGCTGTTCTGGATTTTCTTATGGGTTCAATTTCGCCAACGAAATGGGCGAGGATGATGCCAACTTTGATAATGACGATGTGACCTTGGTGGTAGACTCATTGAGTTATCAGTATTTACAAGGCTCAACGGTTGATTATACCGAAGGCTTAGAGGGAGCGCGCTTTGTGGTGCAAAACCCTAACGCTACGACCACTTGCGGCTGTGGTTCTTCTTTTTCTATTTAAGCCCTTTTAAGAGACTCTTACGTCTTTAAAATAGCACCTTTAAGATAAACCGTTTATTGCAGGCTTTATCGTTGCCTCACCTTAAATATCGTTTTTCAATTAGCCTTACTGAGTAAGTCCTGATTTGTATAAAACCCCTATTTCAGAAATCCTGTTCCATTAAGGGTAAGGCTGTCTAAAGTAGGGGTTTTTGTGACTTATGGACTAAAAATAGCTGACTCACTGAGCCGTTTCTTAGAGAGCGGATTTGCTAGATGTGCTAGCCAAATGCTGATTTAATCCCCTACTTGACAGACAAAAACTCCTTCAAGCCAGTTCATTCCGAATCTAATCTAACCGCCTAAAATCCTTAATAAAAACTTGAAATTATTAAGGTAAATTTATTTAGGTGTACGATTGTTTACTTATATCCTGTTAATTTGCCGATTAGGCCCTTAAAAAGTCACTCAATCGACTAGGGCTTGGCGATTTTTAAGGGCTATGGTTTAATAGCAATTGTAGATAGGGGGAGCACTTAACTTCTTGTTAATCTCTTAAATCTCTGTCTATCGTTGTTGTTTAAACGTTACTTTATGATTTGACTATGTAGGCTGACCTTGCGAGGCAATCTCATAACCTATAAAGTGAGCGTTGACTGCCCAACAGGTAGTATGTTAAACAACTTTTTTACGACTATTTGTTTAAGTAATTTGTTTGATTATTATCAAAACCTTATTGATTAGGCAACTAATACAGTAGGTGAGATACTCATCTAATTATTACTTATAACAATTAATAACTCTAATTACACGATTATTAAGGATTTTATCATGGCTAAGTTATCATTAGACGCACTAAACGAAGTAGACGGCTTTATCGCAGCAGCTCTAGTAGACAGCGAATCAGGTCTTGCCCTAGCCACTCTAGGTACTGGTATTGATTTGGAATTGGCTGCCGCTGGTAACACTGAAGTTATCCGTGCTAAGCGTAAAGTTGCTGATGCCCTAGGTCTTAACGAAAACATCGAAGATATCTTGATTACTCTAGGTAAGCAGTATCACTTGCTACGTCCGTTGGTTCGTAACGAAAACTTATTCTTGTATCTAGTATTAGATCGTCAAAAGTCTAACCTAGCTATGGCTCGCCATACTTTGAAAAGCTTTGAAACTGAACTAGAGTTCTCTTAATATTTATTTAGACCGCTCCTTTTGAGCGTTAAGATTGTGAGCTGTTAGATTAAGTATTTAATAGTTTCAATCGTTTAAATATAAAAAATACCCGCCGTTTGGTGGGTATTTTTTTGCCTAGCATTTAGCCAGCTTGGGGCTGAATCTTTTCGGTAGAATTCTGCTAACCGGTCTAATCGGTTAATAGGTGTCCTAACCTCCTCTTTTTCACTGACTACCTTCTGCTTTACTGTCAAAGTAATCAACGAACTTATACCCACATAAAGCTCATGGCTTCAATAGCTTAACTATTTTGAATATACGTGATTTGTAATCGTTCATAGTTTTTATAAGATGATTGGGCTAAACTGACTCGATAGTTTAGTCGGTTAATATCAGCCATAGTTGCCCTAACGACCCTTGAAAAATGGCTGAATTGCTCTCTTAAAGCAAATGACAATTAGCATTGTAAAAATAGCGTTATAAAAGCTTCTTTGTAGAAGACCAATGACAAAGTAACCTTGTTAAGACGAATGACAAACAAACCAAAACCCTATATTGAGCTAGGCTATGGCCTAATAGTCTCACCAATTGATAATTTTAGTAAAAGAGCAATGGCGTCCCATGAGCAATAATGAAACCTTGAAATCTTCACAGTCAGATGACTTCCAACTTCCCAATTGGCTAACTGCCGAGCAGTTATCTGGTATGCAGCGCGGCATCGAAAAAGAAGGGCTGAGAATGCGCCCTGATGGCTTTTTGGCAGACACGCCTCATCCTAAAGCGCTCGGCTCTAAGCTCACTCATCCCTATATCACCACCGATTATTCTGAGAGTTTACTTGAGCTGATTACTGACCCCAAGGCCACGCCTAAAGAGACCTTAAGCATGCTAAGACAATTGCATGTTTTGGTTTATCAGGCTTTAGAAGGTGGCGAGCTGATGTGGCCCTTGTCGATGCCCTGCATGTTAGCCTCTGATGATAAAGACATTCCACTGGCCGATTATGGCAGCTCAAATATGGGCAAGCTAAAGACTTTGTACCGTAGTGGCTTAGGCGTTCGCTATGGTCGCCGAATGCAAACTATCGCTGGACTGCATTATAATTTATCGTTTGGTAACGATTTGTTTCGAGCTTGGCAAAGCAATGATGCGACTGAGGCATCAGCTGCCTTAGATTTGACCACTTTTAAGAATGAGAAATATCTGGCTCTCATTCGTAACTTTAAGCGAATGACAGGCTTGGTTTTATACCTTTTAGGGGCTAGCCCTAGTGTCTGTCCCTGCTTTTTGACAGGTCGCAAGCATGACTTGATTCCCTTAAATGACAAGACTTATTATCAGCCTCAGGGCACTAGCCTTCGAATGGGCAAACTTGGCTATACCAATAGTGTCCAAGAGCATTTGGACATCCGCTATAATAATTTGCCAGAATATATTGAGGGCCTTCGTGGCGCTATTGGCACTCCTCATGAGACCTTTTCGGCGATGGGGGTGGATGATGAAAAAGGCAATCCGGTTCAGATTAACGATCATATCCTGCAGATTGAAAACGAATACTATAGCCCTATTCGCCCCAAGCAAGTGAGTGAAAGTGGCGAGTCTCCCACTGAAGCCCTAGAGCGCCGCGGCATTGCCTATGTGGAGTTTCGGGCTATAGATTTAGACCCTTATAGTGATGTTGGTATTCGCCTATCCAGTGCTTGTTTCTTAGAAGTCTTAGCGCTTTATTGCTTGCTCAGCCCCTCCCCTGACTTATTTCCTGAAGAGGAAGAGCGCCTGGCAGCGGCCGTTGAACTCATTGTCAATCATGGCCGTGACCCCAATCTTAAGATACCACTTAAGTCAGGCGAGCAAGACTTTGCCCCATGGATGCAGCAGCATCTTAATCAAATGCTACCCTTAGCGGCTTTACTAGATGCCCATCACGGTGGTAATGACTACCGTACGGCGCTGGCATTAATGCAAGGTAAAGTGAGCAACCCTAATCTAACCTTGTCAGCCCAAGTCGAGAATGACTCTAAGCGTTTAGGCAGTACTTGGCAGCTCGGCTACACTTTGGCTTGCCAGCACCGCGACCTTTTGCTTCAGCAAACGTTAAGCCCAAATGCTAGGGCCAACTACGAGGTGCTCGCTGAAAAGTCTGTCATTCAGCAAGCTGAGTTAGAAGCCGCCGATAATGAAGATTTCAAACAGTTTTTGCAGCAATATCGATAGCCCTACGATTCATTTAGCCGTATTTTATTGACTGACATGTGGGCCCCTAAACATGCAAAGATTATTAAGTTATCGTGGTCTCAATATATTTTTGGTTGTGATGACCCTCATTGCGATGGCTTTCGCCTTGTTTTTTTTACAACGTTATATGGGATTTTCACCTTGTCCCCTATGCGTCTTTCAACGTATTGGTATCATGGTGATGGGCACTTTTGCCTTACTAGCGGCTCTCATTAATCCCAAGAAAACAGCGGCAAGGCTAATATTGTGGCTGGGCAGTCTTGCAGGGATACTTTGGTCACTGGGCGTAGCGGCACGGCACGTTTGGCTACAGCACCTTCCCCCTGACCAAGTGCCTTCTTGCGGGCCAGGATTGGACTATTGGTTAGAGGCCTTGCCCATGCAAGAAGTGGTCAATCAAGTATTGTCAGGCTCAGGAGAATGTGCGCTGGTCGAATGGCGATTTATGGGATTAAGTATCCCAGAGCAATCTTTAATCCTCTTTGTATTTTTGACCCTGGTCCATCTTTTGCTGCTATGGCGCATTTTTCAAAGAACGCCTCATCGTCCTTAGGCCTTACTCGCTAATGGAGATGGGTTATAAATTAATATTTAATGGATAGAAAACTGTTAAATAGCTAGCTGCTAAATAGCTGGCTACTAACCAAATCGCCCTAATAATGTTGATGTCATGATGCCTTTATTTAATTTGTTACCGTTTAAAGCTGTCTTGTCAAACGCTCGTTTATTGTCTTGGATGAGGCTCAATAAGCTCTCCTATCGGCGCTTCTGTCTCGCGCTTATTATCCTGCCTCTAGTTAGCACCACCAGTTGTACCAATAATACCCCCAATGACACTGAGGCAGACTCAGCGGCTAACCCTAGCACATCGTCTAATGATTCAATCCTAACCTTGACGACTGCGCCTGCCGAAACTGACGCTCTAAGTGCTAACTCTCCTATTAACCCAAACGAACTAACGGGCGATTTAGACTGGCAACGCTCTCCTATGATTGCTGACTCTCCTGTTAGCGATTTAGGCGCAAGACTCATTGGTGATTATATAGGCACTTGGCCTTGTTCAGATTGTGACGGTCTGCGAGTTGAGCTTAATCTTTTGTCAGATGGCACAGTGTTTAAATCCATTACCCCAATTATAAAATCAGCCCCCGGTGTCACAGCGACTAAAACTGGCAGCTATCAGCAAATAGACAACACCATCATTGTTAATCTTGACCATCAGAAGGTAGAAAGCTACCTAATAGACGATCAGCAGATAATCTTACTGCGAGGCGACTATGTGCCAAACCATAAGGCAGGCTTGATATCCACTGCCAAAGACTTCGCGGACTTAAACTATTCATTAATGCGCCGATAGTCTGTTATAAAACAGCTGATAAATAGCTCATCCATAATCAGCCCATTACCAAATAGCTTATCGGTCAATCTATAGCTTGACCCTGTTTATTTTATTGGTAATCCTCATTTAATCCATTACAATAAGTCCCTTATATCAGGCCGGTATAGTGATAGCTAGGCATTAACATCGGCCCTATTAAATCGCTTCCCTATTAACTTACCGATTGCCTTTTTGGTTTTTATCCTATTAGAAGATTCTCTATGCATATTCATATTCTTGGTATCTGTGGTACCTTTATGGGCTCATTGGCCCTACTTGCTCGCAGCTTAGGTCATAGTGTCACTGGCTCTGATACGGGTATTTATCCGCCCATGTCCACTCAATTAGAAGCCGCTGGCGTGGTCATCGAAGAAGGTTATCTCGCAGAGCATCTACAGCCTGCTCCTGACTTAGTCATCGTCGGTAACGCTATGGCCCGTGGTAATGAAGCGGTTGAATATATGTTGAATCAGGGTCTTAGATATACCTCAGGGCCACAGTTTTTGTCTGAGCAGGTGCTACAGTCGCGTCATGTCATCGCTGTAGCCGGAACGCACGGTAAGACTACCACCACTACCATGCTCGCTTGGATTCTGCAATATGCGGGTATCGACACAGGGTTTTTGATTGGTGGTGTGCCCTTAGTTGAGACGGATGAACCACGGCTGCAAGCAGCGTTTGCTCATAGTAGCCATTTGGGGGCCGCCTCTATTGATGGTCATCTCGGCTATTTCGTCATTGAGGCTGATGAATATGACTCAGCGTTTTTTGATAAGCGATCTAAGTTCGTCCATTATCGTCCGCGAACCGCTGTCTTAAATAATCTTGAATTTGATCATGCCGATATCTTCGCCGATTTAAATGCCATTCAAACTCAGTTTCATCATATGATTCGCATGATTCCTAGCAATGGCCGTATTATTATGCCTGCCAATACCCCAAGCTTAGAGACAACGATTGATAAAGGCTGCTGGACCCCTATTTGGCGCACTGCGGTTGAAAGCGATGGCATTGATACGGGTGATGACATTAATGCAGAAGAAGCCTGTTGGTTAGCAGAGCTTACCTCGATGGATGGCAGCCAATTCAATATTATCTTTGAGGCCGAATCAGAGACCCTAAGGGGCACCGTCAAGTGGGGCATGAGTGGCGAGCATAATGTCAATAATGCTCTAGTTGCTGTGGCCGCCGCCCATGATATAGGGGTCGATGTGACCTTAGCCTGTGAGGCTTTATCGAACTTTGCGGGTATTAAGCGGCGTATGGAGCTAATCGGTAGCATCGAGCGAGCTACTGACAGCCGCATTCAAGTCTTTGATGACTTTGCCCATCACCCTACCGCTATCCATACTACTTTGGCCGGAGCAAAAAATAAGCTGCCAGGCAGCAAGCTTTGGGCAATCATCGAACCACGAAGCAATACCATGAAACTCGGTATCCATAAGGACAGCCTAGCCCAATCCGCCCAACTGGCTGATGAGGTCATTTGGTATGAGCCTGCAGGTTTGGAATGGGGGCTTAAAGAGGTGGTCTTAGCCGCTAGCGTCAACAACGCTCAGCGAGTGATGAGCAGCACTGACGCTATCATTGAGTATATTGCTTCACAAGTTCAGGATTCTGGCAGTGGCAATCATGCCATCGTCATTATGTCCAACGGCGGCTTTGAAGGGATTCATCAGCGCTTATTAAATGCTATCGCCCTTTAGTGAGTGACACTTGCCTAGCTGGGTTGCTACATAAGAGTATGATATTAAGATTGCTCACATTCTACCTACATAGGTAACACATTCATCTTATTCTTATGCCAATTGCTTGGTTATAATAGCGGTATTCTCGGCCGGTATTGACTGTCGTAAGGCGCTTTGGATTACAATTTATAATGGTTTAATGAGAGGCTGACTCTTAAAGTTAAATTAATATATTTTGTAGCTCGATTATCTAGTTATGGATAATGTGAAGCGCCAACGATTGATGACTCGCTGTTTACCATATTAATTTATAAAGCATTAGGAGTAGGTTATGGATTTGATGGGTATTGTTTGGATGGTTATCATTGGTCTAGTGGCTGGTTTATTGGCGCGTGCCATCAAACCAGGTAATGACGCCATGGGCTGGGTAATGACCATCGTGCTAGGTATCGCAGGCTCTATGCTAGGTGGATTCTTAGCTAGTATGCTTCATATTGGCGCTAATGGCGGTTTCACAGGTCTAGTCTTCTCAGTGATTGGCGCTATTATCTTGTTGTTCCTTTATGAGTTCATCATGAGCAAACGCCGCGTTTAGATGGACTTTCATATAGCATTTTAAGTCAATCATCAAAAAGCTTTACCAGTGGTAAGGCTTTTTTATTGGCTTTACTATCACTTCTATTGGCTACTTCGTCCTTTTTTGAACTTCTGCTTCGTCAATGTACTGCTTCGCTAAATATCTGCCCTCTCTACTCTAGCAAAGCGCCTGTATGAAAAGATAACCTTTGGTATTTTCGTTCATTCAGTAAATTTGTTAAACTATCGGTTATGACTTAGTTCATTAGATTCTATATTGCTTGTCAATTGGCCTTTATGGGGCTGCTTTATTAGTCGTGACTTGCTAGGATTAAGCCTACTAGTCTTAAATGAGCAATCGACACCGTCTTTGCTAAAATAGGATAAATTCCCTTTATGAGTATTTTTAACTGTTACCTTAAAGCGTTTGTAATTATCCTAGGCACTTAACTTTATACTATAGCTCAAAAGCCAACCTGCTGAATTTAGCTTGCTGCTGATATCAATCAATTTTTATTATACTGACGTCTATATCCATTCTTATTCCCATCTCATTTAGCTAATAGTGAGGGCTTATGGCCTTATTACCGATTTTAAGTTATCCCGATCCTAAGCTGCGTACCATCGCTCAACCCGTCAAAGAAATCAATGAAGATATCAAAACCTTAATTAAAGATATGTTTGATACCTTGTATGATGCTAAGGGCATTGGCTTAGCCGCCTCTCAGGTCGATCGTCACATTCAGCTCATTGTTATGGATTTATCCGATGATAAAAGTGGTCAGCGCGTGTTCATTAACCCTAAAATAACGCCTTTGGTAGAAGACAAAAAACCTTATGAAGAGGGCTGTCTGTCTGTGCCAGAAGTGTACGATGAAGTCGAGCGCCCCACCAAAGTGCGCATTGACGCCCTTGATGGCGAGGGCCATGCTTTTAGTGAAGAGGTTGAAGGCCTACTTGCTGTCTGTATTCAGCACGAAATGGATCACCTCAATGGTGTGCTGTTTGTCGATTATTTGTCTGGTCTAAAGCAGTCACGAGCTCGTGAAAAGGTACGTAAAGTACTTAAGCAGCGAGAGAAGCAGCTTGAGGCAGTAAAGGCTTGAGTCTTTGCTCAGGCCTTATAGGGCATGGTTAACTTATTGATTATTTGATTAACAGTCGCTGCATAAAAGTAGCGACTGTCATATGCTTTGTTTATAATGTTGCCTTTACTCTAGTCGATGAGAATTTACCTCTTTTATTGGCAGGCTTGAGTCTTATTTTACGCTTTTACAGTTTTTATCTTTATCATTATCCCTTCATCATCTTGACCACACATCTTAGCTTTGGCCTCAAATAGCTTCTTGCTCCTCCTCTTTTTTAATAGGACATTCTTATGATAAAAATTGACCAATATTTTGACCCTGCTGGTTGGCAGAAATTCACCCAAGCTGCTAAAGACCGTCCTACGCCATTTTTGGTGGTAGATTTGAGCCGAATAAAAATCAAATATCAAGAGATGGTAGGCTTATTTCCAAATGCCAAAATTCATTATGCGATGAAAGCCAGCCCCGCTGTCGAAGTCATTAACTTGTTGGCCTCTTTAGGCTCCAACTTTGACTGCGCTTCCGTTTATGAGCTAGACCGAGTGCTTGACTGCGGCGTCTCCCCTGACCGCATCTCTTATGGCAATACCATCAAAAAAGCCGAGCATGTCAAATACGCCTTTGACAAAGGCATTGATTTATTTGCTACGGATTCAGAGGCAGATTTAAAAAATATCGCTCAATTTGCGCCTGGCTCTCGAGTATTCGTGCGGATATTAGTCCAAGGAAGCGAAACCGCAGAGTGGCCATTATCGCGCAAGTTTGGTTGTCACCCTGACATGGCCATTGACTTACTAATTCAAGCCAAAAAATTAGGCTTAGTGCCTTATGGCGTGTCCTTTCATGTGGGCAGTCAGCAAAAAGACGTTGCCGCTTGGGATGATGCCATTGCCAAGGTCAAATATCTGTTTGACTGGATGAAAAAAGAAGAAGACACCAAGCTTCAGATGATTAATTTAGGCGGCGGTTTTCCCACCAACTACATCAGCGAAGTCAACCCATTACAAGTCTATGCCGACGAGATTAAACGCTACCTATCAGAAGACTTTGATGAGGACGATATGCCAGAGATTATCCTTGAGCCAGGACGCTCTTTGGTCGGTGGT
The DNA here is from genome assembly GCA_030540615.1 of Psychrobacter sp. Lineage (GTDB taxonomy): Bacteria > Pseudomonadota > Gammaproteobacteria > Pseudomonadales > Moraxellaceae > Psychrobacter. Next base: position 20,930 of record JAUNVX010000013.1, read on the forward strand.
TCTGGCGTGCTAGTGAGCGAAGTGGTACTCATCTCACGCAAGTCGCATACCGACCTTACGCGCTGGGTCTATACCGATGTGGGGCTATTTCAAGGCTTAATCGAAACCTTGGGCGAGGCAATCAAATATCCCGTTTATACGCCCAAGATGGAGACCTCTGTCAAAGAAGGGACGGTAGTATTGGCTGGGCCTACTTGTGACTCTACTGATATTATGTATGAAGAGGCCGGCTATCAGCTGCCTGAAGAGCTTGAAATCGGTGATAAAATCTATTGGTTAACCACAGGCGCTTATACCAACTCTTACTCTTCTGTTGAGTTTAATGGCTTCCCGCCGTTAGAAGTCGTCTATATCGACTAAATCAATAATTTAAAAGACTTCCCATAAGAAAGCGCTCACCTAAGCTAGGTTGAGCGCTTTTTTATGGGAGATATTAATCTGTTGCTTTAGCCATTTAACATTATCTTCAGCAGGTAAGTCATCATAATACCCAAATAATTGCCCACGAGATAGCCCACCACAGCCGCAGCGATACCAGGGAAAAACAACACTTTGTTTCGGATACTACTGGTCACCATAGGGATGAAAGGCACTGACATAATCGCCGCTGTGGCAGTGATGATAAAGGTATCGACATCGACCTTAAATAACTTGCACCCTAAAGCATGTAGTGCCACTGACAATACTAACGTCGACGCTATAAAATAGAACAAATCTGGTTTAAGGTGAGCCGCTACATTGCTATCGGCTAGACTGCCAGACGTAAAACAAAATAGGACAATCAAAAACATACCCAGTCGGTAGCTATGGGTCAAGCGCCGAATAGCCGGCACAAATGACAAGACAGCTCCCAATGTGGTCAGGCAAATGATGGTTATGGCCGACTGCATCTCGTTAGGCACCAGCATGGACAATAATACTGAAACGCCAATACAAGCTGCTGCGAGTATAAGGGCACTAATCAATTGTAGAAGGTTGTTTCGCTGTAATAAGCTAATAAAAGCTTGGGCGCTGTCATCTGCCATATGGGCAAAATCATCATAGAATCTTGATTGAGTAGTAGGCGCTGCTGTGGCAGAAAAATTGTTTAAATCTAAGGTTGAACCACGATTTAAAAGTAGGCTCAAACTGTCTTTGGAGGCTTTAAAAGGGGGCAGAAAACGTGAAAAAATCGGCTTTAAAACCGTCATAGCACTAAGTAAGAATAAAGAAGAAATGATGATATCGTAAGTCAAAATATCAATGAATAGAGTCTCATCAGCATTAATAGCGGATTTCACTGCCCCAATATTCTGGCCTCCTCCAGTATAAGAGCCCACAATCATACCGGCAGCGTCCCAGATATGGTCGACATGCTGCTCAAAGAGCAACGCAGTGATTATACTGGCCAAGCAAACACTAAAGCAGGCCATGAGCATGACCTTGACTGTATTGCCTGCTAGTTTTAAGGAAGCGGGAATATTAATAGAGAATAACAATAGAGGGATGGCCAGCGCCATGCAAATCTCAGCAACTTGCATCTTAACCACGCTAAGCTCAGAGGCGACTGCGATATCACTAGGATGATAAACAAAGGCAAAAATCAGTCCACTAGCAAAGGCCAATACCACGACCCCAGCCTTATCTAGTAAAGGAGAGCGGCTGGCGAAACCAATTAGTATCACTGGGGTCAATATTAGAATAAGGACCCAGACAATTGGCAATAGAGGAGGCATAAAAATCCTTTTTATGTCAGGTATTATTATTATCAGTGGTGCTAAAAAGTTAACGCAAACGAGCCACTATCTTTCAGGTGTTCAAATCAATTTAATACTATGTCATTCTTTTTAAGACTAGGACACTCTTTTTAAGACTAAGACACTCTTTTACTGCACTTTAATCTGAATGGGATAACTGGTTTGACCAGATTGCTGCCAGCTGCCATTACTGCCCAAGCTTTGCTTATCACTTTGCTGACTGACACTTCCAATATCTACCCATTGACCTCTTGGGACGATAACGGTGGTTTGTAACCCTTGAGAGTCAATGGGCGCCTGCCTACTGCCCGTCACTTGCTGCTGCACTTGATTCAAGCCCACTTGTATCTGACCATTGGGCAATAGTCTTGGGGTAACAGCGATACCTTGACTGGCCGTGGCCAATACGTGACCGTAAATGATGACCCGTGCTGATGGCTGACCATAGGGGTGATATGGGCCAGTGCCATAAGGAAGCAGCCAGGGCTGTGCTAATGATAAAAGTGTGCTGGTACCAATACTAGCAGGCTTGCCAGATAAGGTCTGAACTTGATAGAGACTATTGCCTTGCTGCACTTGTGCCTGGGTGCCAAAGCGTCCATAACCGCCTACATTGACGCGCTCGCCATTGCTGGTGATGATAATTTGGCTTTGCTGGATACTGCTATTGCTTGAGCCTTGGTTGCCTACTCGAACTGAGACGGTCAAAGCTTGCGGCGCGTCATCAATCTGACGAAGTAGCTGCTGCACCGCTTGATAGCCTTGCACAGTAGTCCTGAGCACTAGCTTGTCTTGGTAGACAGCGGCGCTACTGCCTGACCCTGCGAGCTGCTGCCTAACCGCTGGTAATAACGCTGCGCCGCCATAGGTATCAATGACATAAGTTTGATAGGATTGAGCACTACTGGCAGCGATAGGCGTGATTAGGCAAAGCGCTGCTACTGTTAATAGGGGATAAATAGTCTTGGTCATAATAGCCTTTTGGTCATAATAGCCCTATCGTTTAATACTTTATGCTTGATTGGCCACGCATTTAAGCGGCCATACAACTTTACCAGTCTCCACACATAATCCCTGCTCGCTAATCCTTAATACTTAAATCTTAATCCCTAGTCCTTAATGCCAAGCACATCCTGCATATCATAGCGACCAGACGGCTGGCTGATAACCCAATGGGCGGCTCTAACAGCACCCGCTGCGAAGGTCATGCGCACTCTAGCGCGGTGAGTAATCTCTATCATCTCGCCATCAGCGATAAACATCACGGTATGATCACCGATAATTTCACCGCCACGAATGGCATGGATGCCGATAGAGCCCTGCTTTCTCTCGCCTGTTTGACCTTCACGACCATAGACAGCCACGTCTTCGAGGTTCTGATTACGGCCTAAAGCCGCCGCATTGGCCATCATATACGCTGTACCAGATGGGGCATCAACTTTATGCTTGTGGTGAGCTTCTATCACTTCGATATCTGCGCTCTCGCCAAAAGCCTTGGCCGCCATCTCAATCAATTTAAGAGACAAATTGACCCCAGTGGAATAATTACCTGCATAAACCAAAGGCATTTGCTCGCTTGCCTTATCCAATTTACGCTCTTGCTCTACACTTAATCCGGTCGTGCCGATCACCATAGCGACTTGATGCTGAGCGCAAAGCTCGACATTCTGCTCCGTTGCATCTGGCAAGCTAAAGTCAATCAATACCTCAATATCTGCCAAAGCAGTCTCAAGGTTGTCCGTTAGGCTCACCCCTAGTTTGCCAATCCCCGCTACTTCACCCGCATCTGCGCCCAGCAAACTTGAGCCAGTACGCTCGATAGCAGCGGTCAAGGTGGTAGCAGGATTGTCATGGACTGCCTCAATTAGCATCCGCCCCATACGCCCACCTGCGCCAATAATGCCTACTTTGGTTGTCTCTGTCATCATCATTCGTCCAACGGGTTTAATTATCCATAAAATACAGGAGTCACTTTAATGGGCTCACTATACCATGATTAAAATTAAATCAATATTGGCGGATGTTATCACTGGGCCATTGGTTATCGTTAAAATCTTCATAACAAATGGACGCTAACATCCTTAAGACCACCGCAAAAAGCCCACAAGTTTCACGTGAAACTTGTGGGCTAACTTAACCAAAACCAGTGATTAATGGCTTACGTTACCTAAATTGATACACTGCCATGACAGAGCAAAGGTCAGCTCTAATCAAATAAATCACCTAACTTTTCAAAGAAGGATTTCTTTTTGGGCGACTGATCATGTTTGTGATCGCCATCAAGGGTGTCTTGGAATTGACGCAGTAAGTCTTTTTGCTCACGGTTCAGATTGACTGGCGTTTCTACCATAATACGGCAAATCAAATCACCTCGCATAGAAGTGCGAACCGGCGTCACACCCTTACCACGGACCCGAAGCAGCTTACCGCTCTGCGTACCCTCTGCCACTTTAATCTTGACTTTGCCATCAAGCGTGGGGATTTCAACCTCTTTGCCAAGCGCCGCATCAGTAATGCTGACTGGCACGTCCATATACAAATCAGCACCTTGGCGCTGAAAGACAGGGTGCTCTTTGACGCGGACTTCGACATATAAATCGCCGTTTTGCACGCCTGCACCGCCGGCCTCACCCTCGCCTGCTAGTCGGACGCGGTCACCATCATCGACCCCTGATGGAATGGTGACCTCTAAAGTGCGAGACTTCTCTTTGACGCCGCTGCCATGACAGTCTGAGCAAGGGTTTTTAATCTGTTGACCAGAGCCACCACAGTTTGGGCAAGTTTGTTGCACTGCAAAAAAGCCTTGCTGCATCCTAATCTGGCCTTGACCATGACAGGTTTGACAGGTCACCACATCGGAGGCGTTCTTGGCCCCTTTTCCGTCACAGGTGTCACAAGGGGCGGGCGCGGTAAAGCTAATCTCTTTTTTGCAGCCTCGAACGGCCTCTTCTAAAGTCAGCTCGATAACGTAGCGCAAATCTGAGCCACGACGAGATCGGCCACCGCCGCCACCGCGCGCCTGACCAAAGATGTCGCCAAAGTTAGCAAAGATATCGCCAAAGATGTCTTGGAAATTGCCTGCACCGCCGAACCCGCCGCCGCCCATGCCATTTTCAAAAGCAGCATGACCCATACGGTCATAAGCCGATCGCTTTTCGGCATCACTGAGCACTTCATAGGCCATGGAAGCTTCTTTAAACTTTTCTTCAGCGTCAGGGTCATCTGAGTTACGATCTGGGTGATATTTCATCGCCAGTTTGCGGTACGCTTTTTTAATCTCGCGTTCATCTGCCGTCTTACTAACGCCCAGTACTTCGTAAAAATCTCGCTTGCTCATTGGCTCTCCTGTCATCTACGCCGTCATTTCTTTAAAATGTTACTGGCTGATTAATTAATATAAGTTTGCGCTATTAATGGTGGCTAGCCTGCTATTTATCAAGGCAACTTCTCAAGGTAAAAAACTTCACCCTTGCTCACGCCCCCTTGACTAGAGAAAAACGGGCTTATAGGGCCATTTGAAATCAAGTCATACTGACCCATTTACAAATCTTTAGACTTATCGCATGGACTGTCATTTATTGCGTAATTTTCACAAACTATCTGTTATCAAGCATGGTAATATTTAGCCCTAAAATCAGTCGCTGTTGGTTTTTATATTCATATGTTGGTACTTTTGCCTACGGGCCAAGGAATAGTCTGTCATGAAAAAACTATCTGCCCTACTTATACTGCTCGTTGTTGCAGCCATAGTCGTTTATGCAGGCTCTCCTTACTACGCCGCTTATCAGCTAAAGGCAGCTTATGACAATAAAGACGGTCAAGCCATCTCTCAAGCCATCGATTATCAGCAGCTTCGACCTAATGTGACCACCCAACTGACTGGCCAATTTGCGCAAACACTAGGTCAGTATCCTATGATTGCTGAGCTTGGCGGTGAGGCCCTTAATAACGCGGCGGGGACGTTCATCGTTCATGCTGTCGATGGCGCCATTACCCCGCAAAATATTGAACGGCTAATCGCCACGCAAGGTCAGGCGAATCAGGCGACCAAAGAGCTGGCGGCGGCTTGGGCCATAGCCAGTAACCAAGTGGATTTAAAGGGGCTGATTCAAGATTTGATTGTACATCGAGGCGATGTTAATGCTGTGGTCAAAGGGCAAATGGGGCAAATGATGGAAAAACAGGCGAGCGAGTTGGAGGCACGAGCGGCCAAAGGAGCAGATAGCGACAAGCCTGAACTAAAGTATTGCGGTCTTAATTGCTTTACTCTTTCAGGCCAAGTCAAAGGCTATCCGCTCACCATAGAAATGCAGCGCCAGGGGCTGATTCAGTGGAAAATCATCAATGTGGTGTTGCCTTAAGCTAGTAATGAAAGCTAGCAATGATTTTAAATGATGATAAAAACTATTTAAGCTTTAAACTAAAAAGTCTATTTAAGTCCTAAAAAGTCTAGAAACTCAGCATCCTCAAAGCTACCATAGAAAGTACTGCCATCACTTCGAACCACCATTGGCGTCACTAAAACGGGCAGTCCTTCTGCGAGGGCTTTATTGGCTTTGAGTGGATCAATCTGGGCGTTTCTCGCACATTTATTGACCACTTTCTCACCACGCATCGCCGCATCTAAAGCCAATTGCCGCGCTTTTGGCTGACGCTCACACCAAACCTGACGCATAATCTCAGGAGACTCTTCATAAATCGGCATACCAATGACTTTGACGGTCACCCCTTTGGCATTGAGAGCGGGTATTTGAGCATGGAAGCGCCGACAGTAGGGGCAGTTGACATCGGTAGCCACATAAATGAGCGCTCGCTCAGTACCAGAAGCTGGATAAGTGATGAGCTGCGAGTCATCTAATTGAGAAAATATATATTGGTTCTTTTGCTGCTCAAAGCGCTCATCAAAGGGCAGTATCTTATTGCCATCGATCACAAAAATCTCGCCATTGGTAATGACACTAGCGCTCGTATCCGTGAGAAACGGCCCTTCCTCTGGCATATTGCCCCAAATCAATCCTGGGACTGAGCTATGATAAAGCGGCATTTGTTTATCTGGGACTTTTTGTAAGCTCATATTTTTGAGCATCGATGTGCGAAGTGCCCCACTGACTGGCATCCCGCTTTGGGTTTGCTTAGTACTCTCCACAGGAGGCAACGAGAATCTAGGGCTAGGATTATCATACAGCTCACCTTGAAGCGCATAACGGCCATCTGCTGTGATATAAAGCGGCGCTTGGCCCTCAAGTTGCACTTCAAACATCGACGGTAGCTTAGAGGGTTTAATCGATATGATGGCAGGCTTGATGCCGACTTGCTTTAGCTTGGTCTTTAAGGACTGCTCAATCTGAGGCGTTAAGACAGGCGCGGCTTGAGCAGAGGCTGGGCCTGCGGCAGGACTGATAATAGCAGGGTTAGAAGACAAAGTAGAAGAAGTCGCTGCCATCGTCAACGTGGGCGCTAACATCGGCATGCCTGTCAACCCCAATAGTAACCCTACTCTGATGAGGCTACTGCCTTTGGTAGTTAGAGGAGCGTCTTGAGACTCATGAGTTAAAGAGTCAGTATCTTGGCGAGGGGTCAAGCGCGTGCGCGTGATAGAAAATTGGGGCCATAAGCGCATTATCATATAATCTCCTACTTATCTGTTATTCAGGCGAAATAGCTATGCCAAACCGTTACTCAAAGTCGCCATTCAAAACAAAGCCTTTAATACTAGAGCAAATCTTAACGAAACGCCTGCCTAAAATTAAACTATATACAAGCCATTGATTTTAAATAACAGCTTAAAATAACTGACCTATCTTAGCCCGCTTATATTGCCCTTTTGGCTCTGAATGTCCCTTATTGTCATTGCCCTGTATGGCTTTTGCATACGAGGGTGACTGCTGACTTTTAGTCATGCGCATCAAAAGCTCTAAAACCCAGCAATTTCCTCTTCCGTCAAAAAGCGGCTGTCACCCTTTTCAAGACCTCCAAGGGTGATACCGCCAATACTGGCGCGGTGTAGCTCCGTGACTTTATTGCCAAAATAACCCATCATGCGTTTGACCTGATGGTATTTACCTTCAGTCAAAATCAACCGTGCATGGGTCTCATCGATGAATTCAAGGGTGGCAGGTTTGGTCGGCTCATAATCCCCATCGAGCAGGATTCCTTTGGCGACTTTGGCAATGGCATTGGCCTGAGCATCAGCATCCATAGGCTCCGCTAAGGTTAGCTCATAGACCTTTTCGTGGCTGTGTTTGGGGCTCGTGACCCGGTGCAGCCATTTGCCATCGTCACTTAAAATCAGCGCGCCAGTGGTATCAACGTCCAAGCGCCCAGCAATGCGAAGGCTGGTCAGCTCAGGCACGGCTATCAGCTCGGTGACGATGGGATACTCTTTAGGCTTGAGGGTACACTCAAAACCTTCTGGCTTATAAAGTAAAATATAGCGATTGCCCGTGGCCACTGATAGGGTCTCGCCTACCCACATAACCTCATCATTGGCTTCATCGACATGCACGCTACCATCCTTGACCACCTCATCATTGACGGTAATCTCTGACGCATGCAGAACTTTTTTGGCCTCTTTACGAGACAATTCGGTGGCCTTGCTAATAAATTTGTCTAAACGCATTTGTGCTATCCTATGATTGATTTAATGATGCTATATGGACTCATCTTATGGTAGGCAAGTTTAGCATATCTAGCGGCTATTCCTTATCTTTGACGCCCTAACTAACTGCACGTGCGCTGAGCCAAACCAAAATGCGCCCCATAACGTATCACATAGACCCATCCTATTTATCTACCCTCTATCATTGGCTTTTTTGGATTGACCTGAGTGCTTATGACTTACCAAACCTTAGCTCGTCCGGCGAGTGCTCGCCTTGAGATTAAAAAGTCTGAATTTATCGCTTATGCTTATCCCGTTCATAGTCGCGAGCAAGCCATGTTTCACGTGGAACAACTGCGGACGAAATACCCAGACGCGCGGCATCACTGCTGGGCTTATATCATCGGTGACCCTGATAATACGACCAGTGCAGGCTTTGATGACGATGGGGAGCCCAATGGCACAGCAGGCAGGCCCATTTTAAATGTGCTTCAGCATAAAGCGATTGGCAATGTCATCATCATCGTGGTGCGCTACTTTGGTGGTATCAAATTGGGCGCGGGCGGTTTGACCCGAGCTTATGCAGGCTCAGCACAAGCGGTGATTGATGAGATGAGGCTCACAGCATACGTCCCTATGACTCAGGTTCAGATTGAGGCGGATTTCGCCAATGAGTCACAGGTACGTTACGTGGTAGAGGACATGGGCGGCAAGATTGGAGAAGTGGCTTATAGTAAATTTGTGACGCTTGAAATAAGCTTGCCCACTGCTGATATTGACACCCTTAAAGAGCGTTTGGGGATGCATGGTCGAGTGATAGAGGAAGGTTAATGATGGCTAAAGAATAATTGCTGAAAATAACAGTCATAATTCAGTAACCATTTGTACACTAAAATTTATTGGTATTGTCATCCTCAAGCGGTATCATAATCGCAGCAGCTATTATCTCCTACTAAACGCCTTGAGGATAACCCTTCAACCATGACGACCTCGACTCCCCTGTCATTCACGGCCCCTGAGTTCAAACCGCCATTTTGGCTGACCAATGCCCACTTACAAACCATCCTGCCCAAATTCACCATGCCAGAGTCGCCGCCTTATCGCCGCGCCTTGACGCTAGACTCGCTCAATGAAAGCGAGGTGGCCTATGACTTTTATGACGCCGATGAACCAGAGCCTTTAGATGGCGAGCGTTTTAAGACACCGCTGGTGGTTCTATTTCATGGTATGGAGGGTAGCAGCCAAAGTCATTATTCTAAGACCTTGGCCTATTATGTCCATCAGCAAGGTTGGCACTTCGTCGTCGCTCACTTTCGCAGTTGTGGCGGCATGCCAGTACGCGGCAACATCCTCTATGATGCGGGTGATAGCCTAGAGGTGCATCATTCTTTGCAATATTTGACCAAGCGCTATGCGACTATCTATGCGGTTGGTACTTCCCTTGGTGGTAATGTGTTGGGCAAATACCTGGGAGAATATGCTGATGATGCTCTTTGTGTGGCAGGGGCTATTGTTTCTGCGCCGCTGGATTTAGCTTCCTCTTCGATTGCGATGGATAGACTGCTTGGCCGCCGCGTCTATACGCCTTATTTGCTCAACCCTATCACTGCCAAAGCTTTACAATACACGCTAAGTGAAGAAGAGATAGCGGCTATCAAAGCCAGTCGTAGTATTTGTGAGTTTGACCAAGTATTTACCGCGCCAAGGCATGGTTATCGCTCCAAAAATGACTACTATCGTCAAGCTTCTGCCATGCCGCACCTCATCAATATCACCAAACCTACCATCATCATTACCGCGAAAGACGATCCGTTCTTAGGTATCGTGCCACACGAGGGTGATGTCTCAACATCCGTGGTCCTCTGTGAGCCTAGATATGGCGGTCATATTGGCTTTGTCACTTGGAAAGATCGGCAGCTAAACACGGACTGGTATCCTGAGACTGTCATGCGGTTTTTTTATTCTGTGCAATAAGTCAGTGGTCTAAAGGCCACTGCTAAATGGTGACACAATAAGCTCTTTGTGAAGGTCAATATCATGAATGCTCAATCTCAACCTGCAAAACACTTTAACCCTGACCCTTTTAAGCCACCATTTTGGCTGACCAACCCGCATCTTCAGACCATACTGCCTAAGTTTTTTGCGCCAGCTTTGCCACAGTATAGACGAGTGATG
>JAUNVX010000213.1:0-1370 GCA_030540615.1 Psychrobacter sp.
AAAACCATTTCCTAACATAAATAAAATATTCATATAAACTCACAAGTTAGAGAAATTTCTTTAATACATATAAAGAATATATGTATCTAATTTTTAATCAATGGAGAGCTTAAAATATAGATATATTTTTCAGTCAGAATAGATATAAACACAAAGATGCTGTTTCTGCACCGAGGGACGAGGCACGGCCATAGTCATTAAAAATAAATGGCTCATGCCTCGCATATTTCTCAATCCAATAGATGCTGGGATAGTAAGGCCAATCTTTTTAGTCTTTTGATTTTGCTTTAAAGGCTATGAAATCCATCTATTACGAAGCAGTGCTTCTCACACGTTTGCCAATAAGTACTTCAAAGCCTAGAAAATCCCTCTAAATCTCCCTTTAAAAAAGGGAGACTTCAAAACAGACCTGTATAGGGGGTTTCTTAAAGCTTGCAAGCCCCGCCAGCACAGCCATCATCTTCCATATCCGCTTGCGCATCATTGGCACCATCACGGGTGTTGTGATAGTACAACGTCTTGACGCCAAGCTTATAAGCGGTGAGCAAGTCTTTGAGCAGCACCTTCATCGGCACGCGTGAGCCTTCAAAGCGGCTTGGGTCATAGTTGGTGTTGGCCGAGATACTCTGATCGATGAACTTTTGCATGATAGCGACAAGCCTTAAATAGCCATCGTTATTGGGCATCTGCCACAGCAGCTCATACTGACCTTTTAGGTTCTCAATGTCAGGCACGACTTGTTTCAAGATACCGTCTTTGGACGCTTTGACTGAGACCAGACCTCGTGGTGGCTCGATGCCATTGGTGGCATTGGCAATCTGACTTGAGGTCTCTGACGGCATAAGGGCAGAGAGGGTCGAGTTGCGAAGGCCATGCGCCTTGATATCGCTGCGTAGCGCTTCCCAGTCTAGATGCAGTGGCTCTTGGCAGACTTTATCCAGGTCGGCCTTGTACGTGTCAATCGGCAAGATACCTTGTGAGTAAGTGGTATCGGCAAAGGCAGGGCACGCGCCTTTTTCTTTGGCCAATTTGTTGGACGCCTTTAAGAGATAAAACTGCAAGGCTTCAAAGGTCTTGTGGGTCAGGCCAAGCGCGGCGTCTTCAGAATACTTAGTGCCGTTTTTGGCAAGATAATAGGCATAGTTAATGACGCCCACGCCTAGAGTTCGGCGCTTCATGCTGCCATTTTCAGCGGCTTTGACCGGATAGTCTTGATAGTCGAGCAGGGCGTCTAGGGCGCGCACGATCAGCTCAGCAGGCTCTTCCATGTCGCTGACGTCCTCAATCTTGCCAAGGTTGATGGCAGATAAGGTACAAAGGGCAATCTCGCCTTTTTCGTCATTGATGTTATCAAGCGGGCTGGTCGGCAG
>JAUNVX010000213.1:1470-4179 GCA_030540615.1 Psychrobacter sp.
CTGGTGGTGGCATTGATAGAGTCGAGATTGTCACCACATTCGATGAGCACGCATGAGCTAAACTGACGTGATGGGGTGCGCACGCCAGACATGATTGGGGTCGGCAGGGATATCTTGAACTGTGAGGTAGCGTCATAGAAGCGTTTGACGTAGTCTAAGCGCTCAGCCTTGTCATAGCTCGCAAACAAGCACATGCCGACCAGCATATAGAGGAACTGCGGGCTCTCATACACGGTCTTGCTGACGCGGTCTTGAACCAGATATTTGCCTGCCATTTGCTCAACAGCGGCGTAGGCCAAGCTCATGTCACGCCAGTGGTCGATATAAGCATCTAGCTCAGCGAATTCCTCGCTACTGTAGTCTCGCAAAATGTGTTCGTCATACTTGCCTGCGGCAGTAAGCTTGCTCACATGGTCAAATAAAGGCGGCGGGGTAAAGTCATTATAAGCAATCTTGCGAAGATGGAAGATTGCCAAGCGCGCCGCTAAATATTGATAGTCAGGCGTGTCTTCTGAGATTAGATCTGCTGCTGCTTTGATAATAGTCTCATGGATATCGCGGGTCTTGATGCCTTCATAAAACTGGATGTGCGACTTTAGCTCAACTTGTGACACCGACACATTGTCTAGCCCATCAGCGGCCCAAGTGATGACTTTATGAATCTTGTCTAGATCGATTGGTTCTAGGCGGCCATCACGTTTGGTAACTTGGATTTTATCAATGTGGGTCATGGGTATTCCTTGGTCACAGTCTGGTTGAGAGTAAGGATAAAAGCGGTGCGCTCAAATCTGGTCAATAAACAAAGTCAAACAAGTATTAGCAAAAATTTAGGGCGACAAGCCCTTGATGCCACTAGGCCTAGAATCGGCCGTGAACACAATATATAGGGTATGAATGATTTGATAGACACAATATAGCCGGAAAAAATTTGAAATGCTAGATTGATTTTAGGGGGATTTTATGGTTATGAGCGCGGAGGACTTGAGGCCATTGGCGTGCAGACTAGAGCTGATGGGGACTCGAAAAAAGTCAATAGACAATACTGTACTTACAAAATAAAATTAATATTTAAAGACGAGAGTGACGACCCAAATTGATGGGCCAAAAGGGCAGCAGGTAGCCACTAAAAACAGACTAGAAATAGCCTAAGCTAAAACCAAGACTGAACGGATTACCCTATAAGCTCTGAGCCAAACTTAAAGATAACTCCAAATTAACGGACCAGTCAATGGGCCAATCCGTTAAATTTAGACAGGTCTTGAAGACTAAACCACCATGCGAACGGTCCTGGCAGCATCTAAAGCAGCGTACAAAGTGTTGACTTGCTCAGCAGAGGTTAAGTATAGATTGACGCGAGCAGAGTGAAAGCGTCCGGTCTTTGAGGGCACGACTTCAATAGAGGCCAAATCAAACTCTGGAAACTGGCTGCCTAAGATAAGTTTAAGCTCGTTTAGCAAAGTCTCATGCTCGCCTTCATGGCCGATGATGCTCATCGGATAGTCCATCGGAAAGTCCCAAAGCTCTGGGGTCTGGATATCCGTCTTTTTGCCTTTGATTTGGCTGTCCTCAGCGGGGGATATATCGGTAAAATTGACTGTTTTATCGGTCATAATGAATCCTTAATGGGGTAGTTCTAATGGAAATAGGGATAATAGACGTACAGGTAATGAAAGTAGATAATCAATACTATAAGGCCAAGGGCCAATAATTCAATCTAACAGACGTAAAAAAGCTGAGAACAAGCTCAGCTTTTTTATGGCTCTCTTAAGCAAACAATGACTTAATCTATTGCCTAATATGCGCTAACAATAAAAATACGGCCTAGTCATTCTCTAAGAAAGAACGTAAGTGCTCAGAGCGAGAAGGGTGGCGTAGTTTGCGCAGTGCTTTGGCTTCGATTTGGCGGATACGCTCACGAGTCACATCAAACTGCTTGCCGACTTCTTCAAGCGTATGATCGGTTGGCATATCGATACCAAAGCGCATTTTCAGTACTCGGGCTTCTCTTTCAGTCAAGTTGCTCAACACATCACGAGTGGCCTCACGAAGACCAGCAGCCGTCGCATCCTCTACAGGACTTGAGATGGTCTGATCTTCGATAAAGTCGCCTAAGTGCGAGTCTTCATCATCACCGATAGGGGTCTCCATAGAGATGGGCTCCTTGGCGATTTTAAGCACTTTACGCACCTTGACCTCGTCCATCTCTAAACGCTCACCTAACTCCTCTGGGGTCGGCTCACGGCCCATCTCTTGAAGCAGCTGACGCGAGACGCGGTTAATCTTATTAATCGTCTCAATCATATGCACAGGGATACGGATGGTACGCGCTTGGTCAGCGATAGAGCGGGTGATGGCCTGACGAATCCACCATGTGGCATAGGTGGAAAACTTATAACCACGGCGATATTCAAACTTATCCACCGCCTTCATAAGGCCAATATTACCCTCTTGAATGAGGTCTAGGAACTGAAGACCACGGTTGGTATATTTTTTGGCGATAGAGATGACCAAACGCAGGTTGGCCTCTACCATCTCTTTTTTGGCGCGGCGGGCTTTGGCTTCACCAATGGCCATGCGGCGAGCGACATCTTTCATGTCGCGGATTTCCATGTCTAGCTGCTGCTCATAATCACGGATTTTGCGCTGCAACAAGATGACATCGTCGACGACTTTTTCTAAATGGTCGGCAAAGGCAGGTTTGCCTTTAAG
>JAUNVX010000214.1 GCA_030540615.1 Psychrobacter sp.
GTTGGTATTCATGGCACGCTCCTAGTTATTATGTTGTTTTCACTTTATATCCCATCTGTACTATCTTCTATCTGTACTTACTCTATATTGCCAAAGCCGTGCCAAGTTTATAATTATTAACGTGAATTTATACTATCTTTCTGATTTTTATATTTATTTTTTCATAAAGACTTTTTTATTATGTTTTAAGAGGATTTTTGACAGCAATTTAAAATAGTTATTATTCTAATTATTATAAATTTGTCTAGTTTTTTATAGATAAAATAGTGGTTCGAAGGTAATATAAAAAGTGATTTACTCGTTATTTATTTAATTTCAACCAAATATAAGGAAATATTATGGGAAGTTTTTATGTCAATGCCACGGTAGAGGCATCAGCAGATAAAGCGGCTGACTTTCTTAAAACAAAGCAGCTCAATGCCTTTGTGATGCCGACAGCGGCGCAGCAATGCGTGGTTTATGAAGCCATCTGCGATATGCAAGATACCGAGCATATGCATCATTTATTGTTAGAGCTATCGGGTCAGCTTGATTGCGTGGTGCTTGGCGTGCTCAATCACGATAGCGACATGCTGCTACTGTGTCTGTATAAAGCAGGGGAGTATTTAGGCGCACACACTTGTGGCTACGATTTTGATGAGATGCATGAAGGTTGTGAGGTGGATGAAGACGGAGAATTAATAGAACCTGAGCCAAAGTCTGAAGAAGAGATAGCGATAAAGGCGCAGCAAAAGCACCAATCTGCAGTCAACATGAGCCAACTGCTAGCGACAGCTTATCAATGCGCTGACAAGCAAGAGGCGATACTTGCCGCAATGACCGCAGAATTTGTCTTTGCTAATGAGGTGCAAGAAACGCTAGCCGGCATTATTGGACTACCTGATTATAGCATCGGCTGGGGCTATAAATATATTAGCGAGTCAATTAGAGAGGGTCATAGCGAGGATGGACTAGACACTAGCAAAGTTATTAAAGTAGGTGAGTAGCTATCAATAAGGCGCTATCAACGCCAACCTTAATATAATAGCCTACGGGCAATAAACTAAAGAATTTGCGATTGTGAAGCGACAAATAACGACAAATTAACAAGTATTGGTTAGTAATTTTTACTAGCAATACTAAATACATACTGCCTGAATGGACAATGTAAAATGAGCAAAACCGCTGTCATAGGTTTCCTTGGCACCACTTTAGACAATGGCTTCAGTGACAGTCGTTGGCAGCGCTGGCGGCCGACGCTTAGTCTCTGTCTGCATGATGACCTCATGGTCGATGAGCTGCATATTCTTTACAATGAGCGAGACAAGCGACTATTCAAAGTGATTACAGAGGACATTGCGTTGGTCAGTCCGCAGACATTAGTGGTTGGTCATACGGTGGCGCTGCCTAGCCCATGGGACTTTGCCGATGTCTATGCTGAGTTATACGACTTTGTGACCAGCTTTGACTTTGATGACAGCACAGATTATCTACTGCATCTCACCACTGGCACACACGTCGCGCAAATCTGTTGGTTCTTATTAGTGGAAGCCGGGTTCATCCCTGCCAATCTAATCCAAACCTCACCTTGTCCCAAACCTGAGCAGACAGACCCGCAAGGCCGCTATCAGATTATTGATTTAGATGTGTCACGCTATGACAGTCTTCGCGCCCGATTTGAAGCCGAAAAGGCGCAGCACTGGCAAACGCTTCAGGCCAACTTAATCACCCAAAATGCCGCTTATCAACAGTTAATCGCCGACATCGAAAAAGTAGCGATGCGGTCCTCAGCGCCTATCCTATTAATGGGGGCAACGGGGGCAGGTAAGTCGCAATTGGCCAGCCAAATCTATGCGATAAAAAAAGAAAAAGCCGCTACCTCCGCTTCAAGTCACCGAGCTTTGGTAAAGGGGAGGGAGGACAAGGGTTTAGGCAAGTTCGTTGAGGTCAACTGTGCGACGCTTCGGGGCGATACGGCGATGAGTGTCATCTTTGGTCATGTCAAAGGCGCGTTTACTGGAGCGGCAAGTGGCCGTGATGGTCTGCTCAAATCCGCTGATGGTGGGGTGTTGTTTTTGGATGAGATTGGCGAGCTAGGATTAGATGAGCAAGCGATGTTGCTCACCGCTCTTGAGGAGCAGCGATTTTATCCCGTGGGCAGTGATACACCCGTCAAAGTGTCGTTTCAACTGATGGCAGGAACCAATAAAGACTTGAGGCAAGCGGTCGCTGAGGGCGAGTTTCGAGCCGATTTATTTGCTCGGCTCAATACGTGGACGTTCTTTTTACCCTCGCTCAAAGACCGTTTGGAGGACATCCCCGCCAATATCGATTATGAGCTGGCACGCTTGGGCAGCGAGCAGCAGCACCAATACCGCTTTGAGCCAGAAGCGAGGAGACTTTATGAGGCCTTTGCTATGAGCGCTGAGGCCACTTGGCAGGGAAATTTTCGTGACTTAACCGCTAGTATGACACGGCTGACGACCTTGGCCGACTCTAAGGTGATACGACTGGAGGATGTCCAATCAGAGATTAAACGGCTTATGCATCTTTGGTCGTTGCCTAGTAGCCGGGCAAGGTTATCTTCTAGCACTGAGGCGACGGGCCTAAGCTCAACCAATAGTCTAAGTCCATCTAATAGCCCAACTCAGACCAATGAGGCGAATCAATCCATCAACTACCCGATTTATTATTCTAATAGTCATTGTCAGGCTCAGACAGAAGCGGGTCATCAGCAGTTGTTATCAGGGCTATCAAAAGCGAATGTTTTAGAAGATAAGGTTTTGGCCGACTTAGACCCTTTTGATGCGGTACAACTGGCTTATGTCGTCGACGTTTGCCGTCAACAAAAGTCACAAGCGGCCGCGGGTCGTTATCTCTATGCCCAGTCACGAGACAAACTAAAAAACCCTAATGACAGTGATAGACTGCGTAAATACCTGCTGAAATTCGGCCTTAGCTTTAATGATATAAGCTAAATAGTCATTACATTATCTAAACATGAGTAATATTAATCTTACAAGTAGTCAACACATGTAAGCATAAGCTTACATGATTTTGCGCCATTGACGGCTAGTAGAGCAAGGACAAGTTGCCTACAATACAACCATCAACACAGGGAAATGCAAGGATGCAGTGTTGAAGCGGTAATCGCTTAATAGTGGCTAATCTAGCATTGTTAATTTAATTATCGCTACGGACCTAGGATAGGTCAACAAGGAAGAAATAATAAAAAATATAGTATCATGAAGCGCCCAAACCCCAAACCCATCGCCCTAGGTTTGGGGTTTTCTTTTGCTTTACAATGTTAATAATATGAACGTTATCTTAATATCAGAGTGCTAACTAGATTTTTCATCTTAATCATCTGTTAAGATTGCTAGCACTTATTTATAAACTTACTGAAATTTTCTAATCTTAACTGCTCTGGACACTATGACCTTAAAGTAAATCAAGCAAAAAGGTTATAAACAAGAACGTTCTACCTCTGCTATTGCTGATGTTCCATTTGCGTCAAAAATATCTGTAATCTTACAAGTATCGCCATGACAACTTAAAGAAAAATCTTTTGAATAATGTTCACGCTCAGAATCTCTTTTAGCACCAACCCACATATCAGCTCTAACCTTACCATTCTTCAACATTTTAAAGTCGAATTCATCAACAAGACTCACGTCATAACCATTACCTTCGATTAAATGTAAATCATACACAGATTCAGAGCATTCAGAAATATCATCTTCATCTTCCACTATATATCCGCTCATAGCATCAGCTTTTACCAGAGCTATAGCTTTTTTTAATTCTTTGCTTGAATACAGATATATAGTGTCAAGCTCATCAGCATTCTCATTAGCTTTCAAAGCCTTTATATGAGCATAATACATAGTCTTAACAGTATTAATTTTATAACTATCCTCTTTAGAGGCAGCATAAGATGGGCTAATAAGAGCAGCCAGTAGTGGTAAAGATAGTAAATACTTTTTCATAATTGAGTCTCAATATAATTAATATTTAGCCGCAAAACCTCACGGAAAGTACGTATTATCTATCATCAACTAAATAATTATTACAACATCGTAAAGCTTTATAAGCTTGCGCTCGATATACTCACGCTATTCCTGCGGACACTGTTAACTTGTCAATGTTATTATCAAGTACA
>JAUNVX010000215.1 GCA_030540615.1 Psychrobacter sp.
AGTGCCCTTAAGCTACATTATCAAGTGCGCGGTGCCAGCTGGCAACCTGCTTATCAAGCCAAGCTTGACACTGATACCGAGCAATTATCCCTGATAGCCTCAGCCATTATAGCCCAGCAGACAGGGGAGAATTGGCTCAATATTCCCTTGACACTCAGCACTGTCAATCCCTCGCAGCGTGCTGGTAGCAGCGTTCCAAGACCAGAGCGATTGTCGTTATATGAAGATACGCCAAATCAGCGCCTTTATTCTCTTGCTCCTCCCGCTGAACCAGTGATGGCGGCTGTGATGGTCAGTGAGTCAGCTGGACTTGGAGGTGGTAGAGCTATGCCGCCTTTGCCAAGCTTCACCGTCAGCAGCAACAGCAAAAATGGCATCACTGAATACCGCTTACCGCAGCGGGTAAGTATCCCAAGTGATGGTAGGCGCGTTCGGACTGTACTCGCTGAGCAATCGGGTAAGAGCTCACTTTGGCTGCGAAGTACGCCTAAGCAGGAGCTAAAAGCCTATTGGTACGCCTCTGCGCCATTTTTGACACCTGATTGGGTGGACGGTGAGCTGCAACTGTACCGCGATGGTAACTATATTGGTCAATCTCGCTATAATTATCAGCTATTAAAAGAGCAAGGTATTGGCTTTGGTACAGATCCTAACATCCTCGTCAAACAGCTAGACGACGGCGCTAAAGAAGGTAATGGTGGCGTATTCAATCGGTCTAAGAGTCTATCGGGTACCGAGGCTTATCAGTTCACCAACCAACACAGCCGTAGCGTTCCTTTAGAAGTATTGTCCAGTGAGTTTATTAGTCAGGATGACAATATCAAATTGACGATTGTCCATACACCGCCTGTCAGTGAAAAAGATTGGAATGACACCAAAGGTATTATCGCTTGGCGATTTGACTTAGCGCCCCAACAATCTAAAGTGGTACAGTCTACCTATCAGATTAGCTATCCGGCTAATAAAGAGATGGCCATAAATTAAGATAAGCCGTAAAGGAGCGTTATGTGTATCATCGCCATTGCTTGGCAGTTATTTGATAATCTGCCATTGGTAATTTTGTCTAATCGCGATGAGTTTTTGAATCGCCCTACTCAGGATGCCTACCAATGGTCAGATATGCCCATCTATGCAGGCCGAGATAAAAAAAGCGGCGGTACTTGGCTGGGTATCCATCAGACCATAGAAGGCGAGCAGAACGGCCGCTGGGCAGCAGTGCTCAACTTTCGCGAAGGCGTGCAAGCAGGACCAGAGCAGCGCTCCCGTGGCGAGCTGGTTACCCATTATCTCGCCAGTAGCCTGTCGCCCATGCAGTTTGCACGGCAAATTGATTTGCAAGCTTATGCAGGGTTTAATCTTATTATTGGTGATGCCCAGCAGGCGGTATTGGTCAATAACCGTGGCTATCCGCCAACACCACTATTTGCCGGCTTGCATGTGCTCTCAAATGGCCAACCAGACAGCGAATGGTTCAAGTGTGAGCGCCTGCGAGGCAGGGTACGTCAAGAAGTGTTGCCATTAATCGCTGAGGCAAGCTCACCTGAGTACTGGCTTAACACCGCTTACGAAGTCTTAAGCGATACCCTAAAGGCCCCAAAGGATCAACTGCCTGAGACCGGAGTGCCCAAAGCCATTGAGCAGGCATTGTCCTCGATATTTATCGAAAGTGGCGGCGTCCAGCCCTTGGGGCAAATAAGTGATGAGAGTAGCGCGCCGCCTATCGCATTACTCAACTATGGCACTAGAACCCAAAGTATTCTGACTTTAGCCGGGTCAAACTTTCATTACCGGGCCGCTTTAATCAGCCGCTCTGTTGATTAACCTTCTCTCTAAATTGTCCGAATGCGCCGATTGATGGCTGTCATTGAGTCAGGACGCGTAGACTTATCTGAGATGGTCACTCATACTTATGCGTTTGATGACATTATTGAGGCGTATGATTTGTTCATGCATCAACGTGAAGGGGTGCTCAAGATAGCACTTAAGCCATAAGGCTATCATAGCAGATGGTTTAACCCGGTTAAAATACGGGCTTTTTAGACAATAAAAACCCCCTCTCTTAACTATCAAGATAGGGGGTTTTTGATTAACTTATCCATCATCTTATGCTGTCAGTAGCTCATTAAAGCCCTTACGCAATCAGATGATTGTCTTGCTTAGGGATAATCAGCTCTTGCTTTAGCGGGAGTTCACGGGCCAACTCTTGAAGCGCCCTTCGATAGACACCCCGCTTAAAATGCACCACTTGACCTAGTGGATACCAGTAACTGACCCATTCCCAATGATCAAACTCAGGTTTGACTGAGTCAAAGCGAATGTGCTGGGTGTTTGGTTCATCTAAGCGCAGCAAAAACCACTTTTGTTTTTGCCCAATACAAAGAGGATATTGTCCATGGCGAATATAACGCTTGGGTAAGCGGTATCTTAGCCAGTCTTGGGTGACTGCCAATACTTCTACGTGTTTTGGATAGAGACCTACCTCTTCCCAAAGCTCGCGGTACATCGCATCTATCGGTGTCTCGCCGGCATCGATACCCCCTTGCGGGAACTGCCAAGCGTCGTGACCAATACGTTTTGCCCACAGGACTTGTCCTCTTGTATTTGCCAAGATGATACCGACATTGGCGCGAAAGCCGTCTGCATCAATCATGACGAAAACCTTTTATAGTCTAAATGTGAAAATTTTTTATCTTATCTAACAGCTTCTAGATAATCATTAATCAGCGTTCTATTAAGACGATTGTTGTCATACTTTATGCTCAAAAACGCTCAACTGTTATTCAGATAAAAAGGGTTATCCCTATTAAACCAAGAATTCTTGCAAATGTGTAACGATAATTTGCTATAAAATGTTTCACAAATTTATTGCTATTATATCAGTGAGTTAAACTATAAAATCTTTAGCATGAAACCTTGATTATTGGCCTAAAATAAGAGTCATTTAGCAAACCTATCTTTTAAGACAACAACTGTAAACGAATTCGGTCATTTCAGAGGGAGGCACAGTCCCTTAGTGAAGCTGGAATGTTTTAAATAAAAGCAGCTATAGAATTAGAAATTAACCATAGCCTCACTAAGGATGGTCTATCATAATGATGAAAGGGTTATGCTACACTTAACGACATAAGGTGTAGGTCAGGTCTTTAGTCATGGCATAAGCGTAAAGCCAATGATATAGCGCCAGCTAACGACAAGACCTTAGTCAGAGATGAGATTGAAAGACAATAAGGATTAAGACATGAGTGAGTTAACTCCCAACAAAGACTTTGCCCTGCAAGCTTGCGTCGATTGGCAAGAAAAACTTAATTTTATCGGCACTGCGCCATCGGGTCACAAGGTGGCTATTGACCCTGAAAAGCAGGTTGGAGCCAGCCCTATGGAGCTAATCCTTTTAGGATTAGGCGGCTGCGCCAGTTATGATGTGGTCAGTATCCTCAAAAAGTCGCGGCAAGATATCACTGATGTGAGCTGTCAGCTCTCAGCCAACCGAGCCGATACCGTACCAGCAGTGTTTACCGAGATTCATCTACATTTTGTCATTACGGGCCATAATGTGGGTGAGAAACAAGTCGAAAAAGCCGTTCAGCTCTCTGCGGAGAAGTACTGCTCAGCGAGTCAAATGCTCTCAGCGGGTGGCGTCAAGATAACCCATGACTTTGAGATAGTAGCCGCATAAATTATGGTTTAAGTGAGAGTCAATAGGTGGGTCAATGAATACATTATTTGAGATGGTACCAGCGACAGCCAATATTGCGATTTGGGCGATGGTGGTGGCCAGCTTCTTGCCGTTGGTCTTTGCGGCAATGGCAAAGTTGTTAGGAGGTTTTGGGCTAGCAGATAACGCCCATCCTCGAGATTTTTTGCAGCACACCACGGGAGCCGCGGCTCGTGCCAATGCCGCGCAGCAGAACAGCTACGAGACCCTACCCGTCTTTTTGGCAGCGGTTTTGGTCGCCATGCTGTTTTTTGTTCCCCAATCAATTATTAATAATTTAGCTTGTCTTTACGTGCTCATTCGCATTGCTTATGGCATCGCTTATATTGTTAACCTACCAACTTTTCGCTCGATACTGTGGGCCTTGTCGATGG
>JAUNVX010000216.1 GCA_030540615.1 Psychrobacter sp.
TAAAAATAATCGAACACTGACTCAGTAATAATTATAAATATTTAACCTGCCTCAAGCTCAATAGTATTGTCCAATTTTTAACTCAACTCACTTGTGACTGATGAGTAAGAAAGCGCTACAAAAGATAAATTAAATTTGCATAACTTATAACATACATTTAAAATGAATGTTAATAAGCCTACTTTTATAATGGAATTAAAATTGGATGTTTTTAACGGTTTAATTTGATTCTAAACTTGCTATTGCAGCCATCAATGGAGAGTACGATGTCCCATTCTAGCCACAACTTTAACGCTCAAAAAAAACCTATCTCTTACTCAAAGCTTACCTTAGCTTGCTTGTTAGCCTTGGGAGTTTTGGGGGCGACCAGCTGTGATAAATCAGCCTCTGACAAGCCCGCTACTAGTGATACGGTAGCTAGCGTAGACGCCAAAAAAGACACTAGCAAAGCAGATACTACCACGCAAGATGGTGAACTGCCTGTTATCGAAGCCGTTCTGACTCATGCGCCTGAAGTACCGCCACCTATCGATCGTGACTACCCTGCGAAGGTGGTAGTGAAGATGGAGACTGTCGAGAAGACCATGCGATTAGCAGATGGCGTTGAGTACAATTTTTGGACATTCGGTGGTCAAGTTCCCGGTCAGTTCATTCGGGTTCGTGAAGGTGATGAGGTTGAGTTCCATTTATCCAACCACCCAGACTCAAAGATGCCGCACAACATTGACTTGCATGCGGTAACTGGTCCTGGCGGCGGTGCAGCATCTTCATTTACCTCTCCTGGTCATACCTCTGAATTTAGCTTTAAGACCCTCAACCCAGGTCTGTACGTCTATCACTGCGCTACAGCGCCGGTTGGGATGCACATTGCCAATGGTATGTACGGTTTGATATTGGTAGAGCCTAAAGAGGGCATGCCAAAAGTCGACCATGAATACTATGTCATGCAGGGCGACTTCTATACCAAAGGGGCTTATGGTGAGCAAGGTCTCCAGCCATTTGACATGGACAAAGCGGTCGATGAGCGGGCAGATTACGTGGTATTTAACGGCTCCGTGGGCGCGCTCACTGGCGATAATGCGCTCAAGGCCAATGTTGGTGAAACCATTCGTCTATTCGTAGGTAATGGCGGTCCAAACCTAGTGTCCTCATTCCACGTCATCGGTGAAATCTTTGATAAGGTTCACCAAGAGGGCGGCAAAACCGCCAATGAAAACATGCAGACCACGCTTATCCCTGCAGGTGGAGCGGCCATCACTGAGTTTAAGGTTGATGTACCTGGCGATTACGTATTGGTAGATCACTCTATTTTCCGCGCTTTCAACAAAGGCGCTTTAGGTATCCTAAAAGTAGATGGGGCAGAAAACAAAACTATCTATTCAGGCAAAGTACGCGACAGTGTCTATCTGCCTGAAGGTTCGGCCAAACAAAGCATTACGGATAACAACCCAGCCCCGCAAAAAGTTGCGGCCAACCAACAAGAGCGGATCGATATGGGTAAAGCGGTATTTGACAATAACTGCGCCGCTTGTCACCAACCAACGGGTGTGGGCGTGCCCAAAGCCTTCCCACCATTGGCAAAATCTGACTATCTAAACGAAGATCCAAAACGTGCCATCCGTGCTGTGATACATGGCTTAAGTGGCAAGATTACCGTTAATGGTGAGACGTATGATAGTGTCATGCCAGCCGTGGCTTTGGATGACGAACGTGTCGCCAACGTCGTCACTTATATCCTCAATAGCTGGGGTAATAAAGGTGGTGAAGTCACCCCAGATCAAGTCAAAGCTGAGCGTAAGTAAAGCATGATAATCAGTGATAATATAAAGCTGTCATAGGATGAAACCGACCCCATCTGGTGATAGCCCAATCATGTGTTAAAACATGAACAGATAATCCGTAGAGTAACCTTAGCAGGCCATATTGATGACTAATAGAAGATTATTAATTGTCAATTTGGCCTGCGTATTTTTTTAGATTTAGTGATTGATCGCTAATGCTTTTTTTGATTTCACTATATCTATAATGTCACTGCATCTAGGCCTTTTAGTCGTCACAGTTGAGCCATTGTCAAATTAAGTTAGGCTACTGATGATTACGCTAGGATTATCTGTCATTACTTTAGTGAATAGACACTGCTTAAAGGAGTTCTTATGGCAATGCATATCAAACGCCAGCTTTCGAGCGCTTTTATCTTGAGCTTAAGCTTGTTGATAGCCGGTGGAGCGAGTCTGATGAGTATCAGTGCCGAGGCCAAAGAGCTACCGATTAAGGCTGGCAAATATCGACCTTTATATCTCAGTAAAAATAGCCCAGTGGTCCAGGTGTCCGCCTTTCAGATTGATGAGTTGCCGGTGACCAATGCGCATTTTTTTCTATTTTTGCAAGATTATCCCAAGTATCAAAAGCAATCTATTGCGCCTATCTTTGCCGACTCAGGCTATCTCAAACATTGGCTTAAAACCAAAGATGGTTATGCCCCAAAAAAAGGTGACCTCAGAAAGCCAGTGGTGAATGTCTCTTGGTACGCCGCCAATGAGTACTGCCGAGCGCAAAAAAAACATCTGCCTACGGTTGAGCAGTGGGAATATGTCGCCCAAGCCTCTGAGACTCGTATCGATGGCAGCCGTGAGCCTGGCTACAATCAGCGCATTTTGGACTGGTATGCCAAAAGTGGCGGCAGTCGCTATCAGCTGGGCAATGTCGGTCAGTCGCCTGCCAACTATTGGGGCGTCAAGGACATGCATGGCCTGATTTGGGAATGGACAGAGAACTTTAATAACAATCTGGTGACGGGTGAATCACGATCAGACAGCAATTTAAATCAGCAGATGTTCTGTGGTTCGGGCGCAGCGGGCGCAGCAGACCCTAGCGACTATGCAGCCTTTATGCGGTACGGTTTTCGTTCAAGCTTAGAGGCCAAATATACTGTGAGCAGCCTAGGCTTTCGTTGTGCAAGAGGCTAATCACCAATGACTGTTGCATTACTACTTCACTACTACTGCATGTAAACGTTGCTTGATTTTGAGTTATTACTTTCTCAATCTTGACTGAATAATACTTAATTGAATAACACTTGACTGAATAACCATAGCCATTGTCTACACTGATTTATCATCCGGCTTATCTTTTAAGGACCCTACTATGAAATACTCTATACCCAGCCAACTCTCAGCTTCTAATAACCTTACAAAGCTGGCATTAGCAGCAGCAATGAGCGCCGCACTACTAGGTTGTAACGCCTCTGACCCCAAACCAGAGGCAACAGGAGGCGCTGAGACTACTACTGACACCAGTCATACAGGTCATGACATGGCTAAAGGTGATATGGACGCTAATATGGACCATAGCCAAATGGGTCATGATAAAGGCAGTAGCGAGCACGCCGCTATGGCTCACGATGATATGAACCCCACTGAGCCTACTGAAGCCTTGGGTAAAGATTATTCAATCTACCAAGTCGGTGGTGACTGGGTGGACCAAAATGGCAAAGCGATGAGCCTTGAGGATTTAAAAGGCAAGAACCAAGTGATGGTCATGGCATATACCAGTTGCCAGCACACATGTCCTATCTTAGTGCGTTCTATGAAGCAAATGTATGATGAGATGACCCCTGAGGCGCGCGCGCAGACAGCGTTTGTTTTGGCTACCTTGGATACCAAGCGTGACACGCCAGAGGTGATGAGCAACTATGCCAAGCATAATAACCTTGGCGACAACTGGCGACTCATTCGCAGCGATGAGGCCAGCACTCGCATGCTCGCCAACACCCTCAATATCAAATATCAGTTTGCAGACAATGGGGATATTAACCACTCAAACTTCATCTCAATACTTGATAAAGAAGGTCGCCTTGTGGCCCAAGGGGTAGGCGTAGCAGACTCAGGCATCAAGCCTTTGATTGAGTACCTTAATACTCATAGCCAGTAGCCAGTAGTCCTCAAAAGGCTTTTTTAGCCATGGGCAATTTAGCTGCTCTAAAAAGCCACTGAGATTAAGGTAGCAAGCGAACTATCTCCTGTTTAATATTACTTTGATAACAAGGGATTAAAACATCAGGGGGTAGGGC
>JAUNVX010000014.1:0-4130 GCA_030540615.1 Psychrobacter sp.
AAGCTGACAGTGGCATTGACCTTCTCTGGCGGATAGCAGAGTCCTGCTTTGGCGCAGCCCTGCCAGCCCAAGCTCAATGGGGCATTATCAACCGTAGCAGCTGACGTATTGCTTAAAACTGTCGTGGCGGTCACTGAGGTTTGATCAAAGACTGCCACTCGGCCAAACTGCGGGTCTTCTATATAGTGTGCAGGTTGGCTGAAAGTTAGCGGCCCTGCTGTGACACCTTTAGGCAAAGATAATTTAATTTTATCCCGATAAACATAATGCCCAGGTGTGATAGTAAACTCGGCGATGACTGAAGTCTTATTGTTATTAGAGTTGCTGCGCACCGCTACCTGAAAAGCTTCATTGACTGGCAAAAACTGACTTTGAGTGCTACCAGCGGTATCAAATAAATCGCCTAGGCCTTTGGCTTGAGCCGATAATGGCATTACCAAACTCAATGACGTTAGTATGATAGAGACCCAAACCATGAGGCTACTGAGCAAGGTAATAATAACGCTAGGAATGAATTTATTCATAGTTCTGACTACCAATAATCTAAATGAGGAAACCAACAGCAATGCAAAGACAGTAGGGTTGTCTTTTGAGGGTTAAGTGGGCTAACAAAGGCGCTAAACAAATCGGCCTTGATGGTCAGTATTGGCACACACTGAGCATCAAAGCCGAGAATCTATCCAATACTAATGACATTCAATTTAAATAACATCTGATATAAATAACATTCAATCTTAATCATATCCTGTATTAATATCACTAGGCCCTACTCAAACTTTATTTGAACTAGAGCCAGTAAAACAGCACTATAAAGTTTTGTTTAGCCAGTGGCTTATCGAATCAATCCTATAATACTAATGGCAACAGGCTTTATAGCTTGGCGTAGATATCCGCATCCTGACCTTCTCCGCCTTGTTGACCATCGGCTCCTAAAGAGAAAAGGTCATAGGGACGCCCTTCTGACCCTGGAGAGACGTACTGTAGCTCATTTTCCCAACCATCCGTAGGGTCTCCCCCCTTAATATAACCACCTTCTGGATAGTTTTTGGCTTCAGGCGGCGGTGTGGTCAAGACCGCTAGTCCTTGGGCTGTGGTTGGATAACGCGAGTTGTCTACTTTATACATATCCAAAGCATTTGATACCGTGGCTAGCGCTGTCTCAGTGGTTTTGACACGAGCTTTGTCAC
This sequence comes from Psychrobacter sp., assembly GCA_030540615.1. Classification (GTDB taxonomy): domain Bacteria; phylum Pseudomonadota; class Gammaproteobacteria; order Pseudomonadales; family Moraxellaceae; genus Psychrobacter. Next base: position 1,188 of record JAUNVX010000014.1, read on the forward strand.
TTTGACCCACTACCTTTGGCACCACCAATCCCGCCAAAATAGCTAGTATTACAATCACCACCATGATTTCAATCAAAGTGAAGCCTGATTGTAAGCCATATGTTGGTTTGGTTTGCGTGCAGCTGTTTTGACCTTGGTTTTTTATATTAGATTTTATTGATACCATTGAGCTAAGCCCATCCCTATAAAAAGTTGAATCATTTATCAATATACTATTAACATGACAATTAACTTAGCCTACTCTTTAATCTCTTTGAGTAAGATTGCTAATTATTGGCTTTGAAAGCGACTATAAAAAGCGATTACTAGACAAAATTATCTTAATCACACGGCGTTAAGGCTATCATATTGGCGCACCAAAGATAATAGTTATTCGCCTTACTCAACACTCTATAACATCAAGACAAACTTAAGAAAGCTATGAAGTGCTAATCGCTAACCCGCCAAGTCATTCATATTAACAATAGGTAGCATTACCGCCATCACAATAATCATGACAATCACCCCCATAAAGACTAGCATCAGCGGCTCTAATAAAGACAATAACGTACTGATAAAGTTAGTGGCCTCTGCCTCTTGCATGGTGGCGGCTCGATTGAGCATGTCTTCAAGCTCGCCTGAATTCTCACCACTTTTTATCATTTGAACCATCATGGGCGGAAAGTAGCTCGATCTTTCAAGTTGGCTTGACAAGCTAGCACCTTCCGTCACTTTGGTGGCCGCTTGCAATATACTTTGCCTAATATGACCATTGGTCGTGACAGCAGCCCCAATCTGTAAAGCTTCGATCAATGGTACTCCTGAGCGCACTAAAATGGACATGGTACTGGCAAATCTAGCGGCATTAAGACCTCGGGTTAGCTTGGACAAAATAGGCAATTTCAAGACCAAGCTATCGAGGGCCAACTTGCCCGCTGCGGTCTTAGCAAAGCGATAAAACATCACCGCCGCTAGGCCTATCACTAGTAGCATGAGCCACCACCACGTGGTGATTAAATTGGAAATCCCCAGCACCACTTGAGTGATCCAAGGCAAAGCTTGGTCAGATTGTTCAAAGACTTTGACGATTTTGGGCACCACATAAGTCATGAGCCCAATTACAATGAGCAGGGCCATGGTCATGAGTATAATGGGATAGACCATGGCCCCTTGAATCTTCTTTTGTAAGGCAAAACGGTTTTCGGTATAGTCGGCCAGCTGATTGAGAATTAGGTCTAAATGACCAGATTTTTCGCCAGCGGCGATGGTGGCAATATACAAAGCTGGAAAGCTCGTGGCCTGCTTGAGCGCATTGGCCAGGCTGTAGCCTTCCATCACATAAGAGCGAACGGCGAGCATCAAGGATTTGATATGCGGTTTGGGAGACTGTTTGGCCACGGCGCCAAGCGCTTCTTCAAGGGGGATAGCGGCGGCTAATAAGACTGAAAGCTGCCGAGTCATCAAGGCTAAATCATAAGCCGAAGGCCGCTTAAAGCGCCCTTTAGCATTATCCCCATTTCGCTGTTGGACAGGAGTCACTTCAACAGGGAGCAAGGACTTGTCACGAAGCTGCTGACGAACTTGCCGAGCTGAGTCGCCCTCTAGCAACCCCTTTTGGACGCTGCCTGAGGCATCTAATGCTTTGAAGTGATAGGCAGGCATACAGCATCCTCTAAAAGACAAATAATACCAGTCAGGGCTCAAGGACATGCCCTACTCTTTGTTATAAAAATTAAGCTCTATTCAACTTTGATTGAAACCAAGCAAACGCTATATAACCTAACTTAATCAAGGACTCAGTAAGCCACTTTGCTCTGTCGCCGCTCAAATAGGCGGCAGAGCGCTATCTATCCCATCTGGCATGATACCTTGTTGAAGCAGCAGGTCCAAATGATGCTGTTGCAGCTTTTTGTCAAAGTCATTGACCTCAGCGATAAGCATCTTTTCGATACGTTTGTCTGTCGCATAATAGCTCAATCGCGCACAAATGACAGCCAGTTGGTAGACACGTTTTTTGCAATGAGTGTCTAACGTCTGAAGTAACCGCACCATCTTAGGGGTCTCAAGGCTCACATAGTCATAGCCCAACACCATGGATCGTGAGAGCGGCGTCACCCCATAAGCAATCGTTAGATGCGCACAAAAATAACAACAGAATAAATAACCCAAAACATGACCAATATAATAGCCACGGTCATAAGTATAACTCATGACACCAAAATGACCGAGCACGTAGCTATTGATACTGCCTTGATCTGCCACCGGCTCATCTTGTCTTAGCCTACCCACCGTTGGAAATCGCAGAAAGTTACGACCTTGAGTGGTAATCTGCCAACCCACTGGCTTTTGGGCGGGCATTGTGCGCACGATGTCTTCGATAATATCATCCACGATATGCAGCTGTTGCCACAATCGGTTAAGCGCATCAATATCAACTACCCCGCGCTTGTCGAGCTCTTTAGACATCTGATAATGCTGATATTCATCAAATTGTGACTTAAGATGTTGAACCAGATAAGTGGGACGGATGTCAGCCGAAGCCATATATAACTGCTTGGTGCGCTGCAATTGTTGCTGATATAGCCGCAGCCTTTGCTCAGCAGCCTTGGTATTATTCGCTGTATCATTGAGCGTTTGCAGAGGTAGCGCCGAAACAGAATAACTGGCTAACAGCTCAGCCTTGCTAAGCTTAGCATCAGAGCGCATAGCAACCGAGGTCTTGGACTCCTCCATGGCAGTGCCAGGTGAGTCTTGCTTAGGCTCATTATCGTTTGGCGCGGCACTTCGCCGAGTCAAGGTTACCGTTACCTGAGTCATATTAACCCTACCTTTTTTAGACGGCTTTTCTGAAAAGCCATCATACACCTTTTGTCGCGCTTAAGTAATCGCTTAGGCAGCACCAATCTGATTTCAAGTGACTCAATATGACTTGATGTAGCATTAAAGGTTAGGAAATAAGCTATT
>JAUNVX010000014.1:4230-30333 GCA_030540615.1 Psychrobacter sp.
TTCAAGTGACTCAATATGACTTGATGTAGCATTAAAGGTTAGGAAATAAGCTATTATCTAGCCGTCAAAAATGACTTGGATAGTTGCAGGTGAAGTGGCTGTCAGTTAACTAGCTATTAGTTAAGCAGCTATTGCTTGAGTAGTTATCAGTTGAGTAGCTATCAGTTAAGCAGGTGTAAGTAAAAGGGTCACAAGTGAGTCAGCCGCCAGTGAAGCGGATGCTCACTGACCTCTACGACTGAGAATTAATGGACTTTATCCATTTGTTGATGCTCTTTTCTATAAGCTCTTGGCGAGATACCGTAAACGCGTTTAAAAGCTTGGCTAAAGGTGGAGTCTGAAGCGTACCCGACTATCTCACTGATACGGCTAATACTGTTTTGCTGTAAGCGCAAATAACGCGCCGCCAAACGTAGCCTATAGTCGATTAGATAAGTCAACGGAGGTACGCCAACGACCTCTTTAAATCGTTCAGCAAAGCTTGATCGGGACATCCCTGCGACTTCGGCCAACTTATTAATGGTCCAATTTTCGTGAGGGGCATCATGCATGACCAGTAAGGCTTTGGCCAAATAAGGGTCTTTAATCGCCAGTAGCCAGCTTTCGGTGGCCGCAGGCAGACGCTCAATATGCGTTCTTAGACATTCAATCAACAAGATACTCGCCAAATGATTAACCATGGCAGTCTTGCCTACTCGGTGCTTACCAGACTCCAAAGTCAAAAATTGCCCCCCTGCCTCGATGATACGAAATCGGCTTTGAGATTGCAGTTCGTAATCGGGCAATATACTAGGCAATGCTGCTAATAAAGGGCGGGTTAACTCCTTGTCATATTTGCATTCAATTAAAATAACCGTTGCCGCTTCTGGCTGACCGGCATTAATGACTATAGGACTCTCTGTTGCGCTGTTTAATAAAGGATCAATTGGGATAGGAGAATCATTTGCCGCGTCTAACTTATAACAAATATGATGATAAGAATGGGGCACCATAATCATATCCCCGCTTGCCAACTGGCGAGAAATGCCTTCTACTTCAATGAACAATTCCCCTGATTGAACCAAATAAAAAACTATCACATCTTTTTTTGTTAGTGAATAAGCCCCTTGACCGCAGATTTTTAACTGGTAGTACTTTGTCTCATATAGATGTACATTTTCTAACAACGTGCTAAGCGTGTCCATCAACCTATCCCTTTAAAACATACAAGTAACCCAATATTGCAAATTAAACCACCCCATGGCAGGCACACAAGCTAAAAATGGAATCATGGACTGCACATAAAGACTTTCATACGCTAACAACAGCAATATGCCTTTTTAGGTGTCTCATTGTTATTAAAAGTTTTTTTAGTCTGCAATTATTTTGTGGCTCATTTAAATTTTTATTGATTAACGCTTAGATAAAAGCCGTAAAAACCCGCTATTTTTTGATTGTTATTCAGGTTTTTTGATGTCTTAACCTTCAACCTAACATACTTATAAAGCTGTAGCGAATTAATGCTCAAATTAGCATTATCAATCTATTGAGATAATGACTATTAATATCAAAATGATAAAGGCCCTGTACTTAAACTATTATTTTTTATTATTCAACACTAAAAAGCCATAACATAATGTTATGGCTTGAATTATTGGATAAATTTATGATTACCCTTACCGACTGCTATTTAAAGTTTTAAAATTATTATATTTTTATAATCATCATTGGATTTATTTCAAATTTGAGTCATATGCTTGCTTAAGCATGACTAGGATAATAATGGGCGGCTTAATAAGCTTACAGAATCAATAAAAACGCAAAGATAAGCGATAAAGCCAACTGCGAAAAGATAGTGAAATAAGAATAATCAGAGAGATGAAAGTAAAGTATAAAAGGAAGGAGCTGAAGGAAGATATTTGAAAGTACTAAAATAGGGAGAGTGTAGATAAAGATAGGGAAACAGTATTGGGGCGACTGATGGGACTCGAACCCACGACAACCGAGATCACAACCCGGGGCTCTACCAACTGAGCTACAACCGCCATAACTGACAAAACAATAGAGATAACACTTGCAGGCTAAATGGTGCGCCTGGCAGGATTCGAACCTGCGGCCACCTGCTTAGAAGGCAGATGCTCTATCCAACTGAGCTACAGGCGCTCTTCAGGGATTTTTATATATAAACTATCGGCCAGTATAACCTCACCAACCAAACCATTATACATAAAAAAAAGCCTGTAAGGCTCTAAAAAAATGGTCGGAGTGATAGGATTCGAACCTACGACCCTCTGGTCCCAAACCAGATGCGCTACCAAACTGCGCCACACTCCGAATTCGCTATTGCCATTGGTATGTTGTTTATAATAATTTAGCAAACTTGCCGCTAAATTGTCAATAACTTATCTATACCAACATCGCTATCGAGGTGCACATATTAGAGCCAAATAGACTGGCTGTCAATACCTTTTTTTAATTATTTTGCTCTACGAGCAGTTCTTCTGCTGTCGACATGCTAAATGATTAGCAGGCTTAGGACCATTCAACGTTAGGCGGCATAAGACATGGATATCTGCTCAATATAGATAACGTAGAAAAGATAAATCATCACTCAATATACCAGTATATTTTCAATCATCAATTGACCTGCCTCGACCCATAAGGGTACTAAGTAAATCTTTAACACTTGGGCATTGGCTAACGTGATGCTCAAGCTAGCGGTATGGGTAGATGGCGGCAAAGCGGCTTGCGAGCTACTAATTGGATAGATAAGCCAAGCCTCCCCCACTCTATAAGCATCGGCATAGGCTGCCAGTTGGTACACATCACGCGCTGAGAGCTGCGCTATATTAGCGATGCGCTTGTATTTGACCTCAGCGATATGGTGGGGCTTGTGCTCAAAATTTATCAATATATCGGGGGTTACCGTCACACAAGGCTGATGGTTTTCAGTGAATGCCCACGGCTTGGCCGCCTGATACTGAACTTGATAACGGCTATCTGTTTGATACAGTTGAGAGACTTTGGCACTGCTCCAAGCTTCAAAAGCGTGGTTCATATTAATAAACAAGCAATGCCGCGCCAAGTTAACCGAAGATATGTTATTGGTATCGGCTGCTAAATGAACGCCAAAACCTGGCGGAGCTGTTCTTGCTGCTAGTATCCAATAAGCCAAGCTAAGGATTTGTTTGCCCAGTCGGCGCTGCTCGGCAGATATCATCGCTGCTCGAAGCTCTTTTTGAGCTTGATGATAACTTTGGTTCATCTGGCTCATCTCATGATTCGTCAGTGCTGGCATTTGGCTCCATTGACGGATAGATGAGCTTGCCGAGATACCAAGTGTATTTTGAAGTTGAGAAGGGCTGTGATGAACAGGGTTATGAGAATCATGCGTATAAAGGGTGAGAAGCTGTTGCCAAGCCTTGGTTATCAAGCGGTTGCTAATGCTATCGCGTGCCAAGCTTTGGTGCTCGCTAAAGAACCGATGCGGTAAATGGGCATTGCGGCGCAGCTGTTCAGACAGGATTAATTTGCCCCGTAGTTGACTGCTATTTTGCTGATGGGAGACATACTGCTGAATAGGGGTATATTGGGCTAACAGGCGAGCAAACTCTTGGTAAAGCCAATCCGATAAAGGTAAGGTGGATGACGCTGTCAGCTCCGCCGATTGTAATTGATGACTCGCTTGATTGAGCGACTTAGGGCTTAAATCAATTTGGCTAAAGCCACTAATGTCACTTAACATCTGCTGAAGCCACGCTCTAGCTTCACCGATTTGGCGAGATTGCGATTGAGGGCTATGATTATCACTTGGGGTTAAAGTGTTGAGCTCTGAAGTATTCGGGCTTAAAGCTCCCGTTACTTTGGGCAATATCTCAAGCAGGTTACCACTGGGCAAGCATACCACGCCTATATATTGGCGAGTCAGCAGTTGCCATTGCCCTTGACGTCGACTGACGCTCATCACCGAAAACTCCTGGTCAATCAACCAGTCAAAGTCTGATGGACAGGCAAAATCTGCTTTTTTGAGCCACTGGTGCTCAAATACTGATAGGATCATGGGGTCCTCGTCCTATAAGCCTTGGTTAAATCCAGCCGCTCAACTCAGATGGCTTTAATGGCTTTACGACTTATAAATACTAGCTGCTTGTAAATACTAGCGGCACAGTCTAAATGTCTAAGCATGAAGGATGATTGGCTAATAACCAATTAATTCATTAAAGACTAATTAGATTAATAAAGCTGATGGTAAACCGCTGCCGTGGCAAATACGCCGCAGCGCCTTAGCAGATCAGGATTAATCCAAAAGCCTGAATGAGACGGCAACATTTGGTCAGCGGCTGAGCTGCCCATGCTGTATTGATGAGCATAATCAGAGGGACTAATCAATGAATGATTAAATTGAGCGCTGATTGGGTCCTTTGCCTCAAAAGAATGGCGCGCGTCTAAATTATGCTTGGCCGATAAGGGCGACCCAAGAGCAGGTAGAGGCTTATCGTGAATAAACTGGCGCTCAATGGGTTGCTCGTTATCATTTAAGATAAATTGCATCATAGAGACTTGTTGACCAGTTAATTGCGCCAACTGCGGGATAATCTGCTCAATAATGACGGTTTGCAGCTCAGTTAACTCCGTCACTGACATCAAAAACGCATGCCCTATTTGACTGTCTTGACCTAATATCTGACACAGCCTTGAGTTTATCCCAATCAATAGCCGTGCTAAATCGATTTGATGTTCACTCAAATCGGCTGGGATGGGCGTCTTAGAAGAAGGGACTGCCAAACTTTCTTTACTAGAATCTTCGCTAGCCATCACAGTGTCGATCGCTGAGTTAATGACAGGCAAAAGGTGCGGCAAAGGGGGGCAGTCAATAAAACGAAATCGCCGACGAAAAGCTAAATCTAGGGCAGCAAGCGAGTGATCTTGGGTATTCATAGTGGCATAGATATCGACGTTACTTGGCACACTAAAGCTACGTCCTGAATAAGCCAATGCCACTTGCAAGCTACCGAGCTGACCAGCACGTTTATCAGGCTCAATCAAAGTCATCAACTCGCCAAAGACGCGTGAGACATTGGCGCGGTTAATCTCATCGATTAAGATGGCGTAGCGGTGCTCAGGATCTTGAGCAGCTCGCTGGCAAAGTTTCAAAAACGCCCCTGGCTGAATCTGATAACTGATTTGTCCCTGCGCGCCGACTATAGGCCGAATACCCTCTACAAACTCCTCATAGCCATAAGCTTGATGAAAGCTGACCATCACACTCCGGGATATAACAGGCGTAGCGCTTGATAAATGTGCGGGGCTAAAACCAGCGCTATTCATGCTACTTGCCCCACTCACCTGATCTAGACCAAGACTGTCATAAGATACCGCACCAATAGCGGTGTCTTTGTTAGCAGCGGTAGGACTAGGGCGCTTCATTAAGGTGGGAATAAGGGCCACTATAGCCGCCAAAGCGCGGTGGAGCTCTGGCTTTACCTCCTCCAGCAGATACCAAGAGTTGTCTGAGGTTTTATCAAAGTAATAATGAGCAGCTCGCTGCGGGGCAGTGACCGTCTTAGACTCAGGATGCGCATGCAAGTTGAGCTGTCCCCACAGTGTCTGACTGACGTTGTCGGTCCGCGCATTAGCGCTCATTTTGGCCCGAATCAAAGGATGACGCATGAGCTCAGGCACGCTCATGCTACGATCTTCTGACAGTAGCGCAGCGCAAAGTACCTCGCGCCAGCTATGTTGCTCAAGCTGTTGGCAAGCCAGCTGCTCAATAGACGTGGGTTCTAAGCGCTCATCATAAAGCTGCTGAAGTTGTCTTAAATAATAGGTCTTGCCCGTACCCGCTACCCCAGTGAAAATAATATTGGTGGGCATGGTTGGCAAATTAAATTTAAGCACTGGCAGTGGTGCTGTCACTGGTGAGCGGCCTTGGTTTAGCTCGGCCGCTTGCGGTAGCTCAGTCATGGCGTAACTCTAGTGTCGTCTCTTTGATTATCATCGGTCAATCACTCTCTACAGGTCTGTCAATAATTGAACTTATGCGAAAATACGATTTTAACTCTTTATGATTACCTGTTTATTATCTTTGGGTCATCTGGGCCTTTCTTCAGATGGTACAAAAATCATGACCCCTCGTCACCCTAATTTGTGATGCTAAATTTGTGAGGCCAAAGATGAGTCAATAAGCGGCTTATTAAGTAGCATGTTTATTTGAATAGGACGGTTAATGTTTATTTGAATAAGATAGGTATTTGAATAGTTAGCTGGCTTAATTTATTAAGTGACATAGCGAATTGGATAGTAGGGCCTACTCCATTGTCTATGAATATTTTGATAGTCAACATAAAGGCCGTGCTAAACTAGCTTCATCTCTAAAAATAATGAGGAACACCGATGCGAGGATTAATCAAAAAACTCCCAAGCAAGCTGACCCAGACTTTTGCTGAACCCAGCACCACTAGCTACTCTGCACCCAGCAGCCAGTTAAAGCCAGTCAATAACCAGTTTACCAAAATATTAAATGTCACCAAATATTTGCCCGCTGGTGTTCGTGCTTCAGTCTTGTCAAAGGCATTTGGTAAAGTGGTGCCTTTTGTTGGTACGGCAGGTATCTATTATGAAGCTGTCGCGCCCAATCAAGTCGTGGTCAGTCTAAATAATGACAAATCTGTTCAAAACCATATTGGCTCTATTCATGCGGTCGCCGTGACCTTATTGGCTGAGACCGCTACTGGCTTCATTTTAGGTCTTAACCTACCAACCGATAGAATCTTATTGGTGAAGTCGTATCAGGTTAACTTTTATCGTCCGCTAAAAAAGGGGCAAGTAGCCGCCATTGCTACCCTAACTGATGAACAGCGCCAATATATCTTGGATACGCCTAAAGGTGATATGGTCATCCCTTGCGTCATCGATGACCGTGAGTCAGATAGCGATAGAGATCCTATCACGGTTGAGATGGTTTGGGCTTGGATTCCTAAGTCTGAGCTGACCGCTCGCCGCGGCGACAAAACCAAGACTGAGTCAACTCAGAATGATTCTGACCAAGACCAAGACCAAGCTGACGATATCACTAATCAAACCGAAAAAAGTTAGACTGGTCAATCAACCTAAACGATTAACTTGTATAGGGGCTGCTAAGTAAGCAGCTCCTCATCCTTCATAACGGTTTCTTTGGTGACGCGAAGCACTTCTTCTAGCGTGGTCTTGCCGGCTAAGACTTTGCGCAGACCATCGGCACGAATAGAAGGCGTTTTTTGCCGGGCATAAGCCTCAAGTTCAAACTCTGCCGCATTGCTATGAATCATCTGCCGCAAGGTATCGTCTACTGGCACGACCTCATAAATCGCTGTCCGACCTTTAAACCCAGATTGATTGCATTTGTCGCAGCCCACCGGTTTGGGTAGATTAATAGGGGTCATCTGGTCAGTGCCAATCTCCATAAATAGCTTGGCCTGTTCAGCATCAGCAACCTGCCAAGACTGGCAATGCGAACATAGGGTGCGTACCAGTCGCTGAGCCACTACCCCAATCAATGAAGATGACAGCAAAAAAGGCTCGACCCCCATGTCTTGAAGCCGCGTCACTGCCCCGATAGCGGTATTGGTGTGTAAAGTAGACAAAACCAGATGACCGGTCAAAGACGCCTGAACCGCAATCTCGGCAGTCTCTAAATCTCGAATTTCACCAACCATCACCACATCAGGATCTTGACGCAGCATGGCCCGTAAACTCTTAGCAAAAGTCATGTTAACTTTATTATTGACTTGCGTTTGACCAATGCCATCTAGCTGAAACTCAATCGGGTCTTCAGCGGTCAATATATTACGGGTCTGATCGTTCAAATCGGTCAAAGCAGAATAAAGTGTGGTGGTCTTTCCTGAGCCTGTGGGACCCGTCACTAAGATAATGCCGTGTGGCCGATGAATCAGTCTTTTTAGCTCGCCATAATCTTTATCAGAGAGACCAAGGTAGGTCATATTCAGCCGCCCTGCTTGCTTATCCAAAAGCCGCATCACCACTCGCTCACCAAAGCTAGAGGGTAAAGTAGACACCCGCACATCGACTTCCCGGCCCGCTAGCCTTAAGCTGATTCGACCATCTTGTGGCACGCGCTTTTCGGCAATATCAAGCTTGGCCATAACCTTAATCCGCGACACCAGCAGTGGCGCAAGTTGCCGCTTGGGGCTGACAATCTCTTTAAGCTCACCATCGACCCGAAACCGAACCACCAAGCGCTTCTCAAACGTCTCGATATGGATATCAGAAGCATTGAGACGGATGGCCTCAGACAGTAGAGCATTGATTAGGCGAATGATAGGGGCATCATCCTGACTGTCCATGAGATCTTCAGTTTCAGGGACACTATCTGCCAAACTCACTAAATCAGGATGGTCCTCTAACCCTGCGGCAATATGCTGCGACTCTCCCGTATTACCCGCGTAAGCGGCTGACTGGCGCTTATCAAACTCCTCGACACTCACCTGCTCAAACTGAGGACGCTCATGGAGACCTTGTTCGGTCAAAAACCTAATGGCTTCATTGACCGCGCTCAAAGGGGTGACTGGTGTCATGACTATCGTGGCAGGCTGCTGAGGATCAATACTAGGCACAAGCAATAGTTGATGACGTTTTGAGAAACTGTAGGGCAGTTGCAGCATAATAAAGGCTCAGATTTAAACGCTTGATAAAATGAATAGCGGCAAGATAAAGGATTAAATTTGGGGACGGTACTATTTATAATATGAAAAATTTCTAATGTTAAACTTATAGTGTGAATACTTATAGGGCAATGACTGCTTATGCTTTAATAACTATTTATAGTATAACGAATGCTTATAGTATAGCGACTGCTAGTAAAATAGAGACAGTCTGACCAGATGCGCCACTTTATCGTCAAAATTTTAGATTAAAACAAGGCGGGATAAAAATCTATCTTAGGTTGGGTATAATAGCACCTTATTTTATCAGTTTGGCAGTGGGATTTAATCAGCTTAATCGCCAGCCCTTAGCAGTAATTAAAGGTTATCCCTTAATGACGCTTTTAACTTATTACAATTAGAGATATGATGGGGCTATCCTTAAATAATTATATACCCTAGAGTCTGGTTAGAATTCGCTTATGGCTATGATTTACCTTCTGGCTATAATAGCGACTCTTTACGATGGTTAATTAGACTCTAATCCCATGCCAATCAGCGACTGACACTTTGCTAGCTGGCACCCATAATTCGTATTGGTTAATCACCGATTTATAGCAGCACTTTCTTCTAATTAGCACCTTTATCTGGCGGTAATCAACATGACAGATGCTCAAAGCTCCGTTCCTGCTAAGGATGAGACTCCAACTGGCCCTCTAACGCCCGCTAATGCTCAGCCCTCATTAAATCCTTTTACCCAAGATAACTTTAAGATAGGCAGTCGGCAATTCTCCTCAAGGCTCTTGGTTGGGACGGGTAAATATAAAGACCTAGCTGAGACAGGCCAAGCTATTGATGCTTCGGGCGCACAAATTGTGACCGTGGCTATCCGCCGTACCAATATCGGCCAACATGCTGACCAGCCCAATCTACTCGATGTGATATCCCCTGACCACTATACTATATTGCCCAATACTGCGGGCTGCTTTGATGCTGATAGTGCTATCCGAACCTGTCAGCTAGCACGTGAGCTCCTCGATGGCCATAATTTGGTCAAGCTAGAAGTACTAGGGGATGCAGACAATCTATACCCTAATGTTACCCAAACCTTAATAGCCGCACGGACCCTAGTCGATGATGGGTTTGAGGTGATGGTCTATACCTCAGATGATCCCATCGTCGCAAAAGAGCTTGAATCTATGGGCTGCGTGGCTATTATGCCTTTAGGCAGTTTGATTGGATCAGGACTTGGCCTCCTCAATCGACATACTTTAAGTCTCATTATCGAAAATGCCTCAGTTCCTGTGTTAGTCGATGCTGGGGTAGGAACCGCCTCTGACGCTGCTATCGCCATGGAGCTTGGCTGCGACGGTGTCCTTATGAACTCAGCCATAGCTCATGCGAGTAATCCGGTGATGATGGCCCATGCCATGAAACATGCTGTCTGGGCTGGGCGCGCCGCCTTTTTAGCAGGGCGAATGCCGATGCGTAAGATGGCTCAGGCCAGCTCCCCGCAAACGGGTTACTTTTTTGGATAATTAACAAGCTATCATTCAACAAGTAGCCAGTAACTTAACAAGCAGATACTAGATTAAGGAATAATTTAACGCTTAATGAATAGGCAAGGATGCCCTCTCGACCATTGTATAACTCTTATAATCATAGCAGCCTTCAATGATAACCCTCGCCATGATTGATGAAAGTTTGTTCCCCACAGTTTGGCTTTTAAGGATATAACATGCGATTGTTGACGGCAGTCGATCAACTTTTTTTGATGCTTGAAAATCGAAAGCAGCCTATGCATGTGGGCGGCTTGTTTTTGTTTGAGTTGCCAATAGGGGCGGATAAAGATTTTGTCTACCAATTGGTCAGGCAGATGCAAACCTCCACCGTAGCGCCCACTTTTCCATTTAATCAAGTGTTAGACAAAATGATGTTTTGGCAGACTGATGAAGACTTTGATGTGGACCATCACTTTCGTCATGTGGCATTGCCCAAACCCGGGCGTATTCGCGAGTTGCTAATTTATGTGTCAAAGGAGCATAGCCAATTACTTGATCGCGCCAAGCCATTGTGGGAATGTCATATCATGGAAGGGCTACAGCCCAATTATGAAGGTGGCCCTGAACGTTTTGCGCTTTATTTCAAGATTCATCACTCTTTGGTCGATGGTATTGCGGCCATGCGGTTGGTCAAACGCTCTTTATCGCAGTCACCCTATGAAACCTTAAGCTTACCGATTTGGGCATTGATGACACGTCACCGCAATCAAGTCGATGCGCTACTGCCTATTAACAAGCCTTGGTTTAAAACCTTAAAGGAGCAAGTGGCTTCTATTCGTCCTGTCTCTCGTGAGCTTAAGACCAGTTTTTTGCAGCGTAATGATGCCGATTATGTGGGCACCTTTGATGCGCCTAGTTGCATCTTAAATCAGCGAATCTCAGCGTCAAGACGCATTGCCGCTCAGTCTTACGAATTCGCTAGATTCGACACGATAGCCAAGCAGTTGGGGGTTACTCTAAATGACGTTGTATTGGCCGTTTGTGCAGGGGCTATTCGCCGCTATCTGTTGAATCAAAATGCGCTTCCTGACAAGCCCCTAATCGCCTTTGTGCCCATCTCTTTACGACAAGATGAAAGCGCTGCTGGCAATCAAATCTCATTCTTGTTAGCCAATTTAGGAACGCATTTGAGTGACCCACTGCGCCGATTAAATATTGTTCATCGCAGTATGAATAATGGCAAACGCCGATTTGGACGGCTCAATCAGGAGCAAATTATTAACTACAGTGGCATTGCTTATGCTTGGGAAGGCGTCAACGTACTCACGGGCCTGCTCCCCAAAAAACAAGCTTTTAACCTCATCATCTCCAATGTTCCCGGCTCAAAAAAACCTTTGTACTGGAATGGTGCTAAGCTGCAAGCGCTCTACCCGGCCTCTATCGTGTTCAACGGGCAAGCGCTAAACATCACCTTAGCCAGCTATTTGGACAAGATTGAATTTGGCATTACAGCTTGTAGCAAAGTATTGCCCCATGTCCAAGATATGCTGAAGTATATTGAAGAGGAAATCAACGATTTTGACACCATCTGCCAAGAGCAGCGATTGGGTATTCGCGAATAAGTAGTGACTATTCTCGTCAATAACCTAGCCGCTTATCATCTAAGTGATGACTATGATTTATTTGATTTCATAAATGAAAAAACGGCCCTTATAAGGCCGTTTTTTTGATAAGACTTAATAGCTTTGTTGTCTATAATTAGCTAACAGACTGTTTCAATCAAATCAGGTCAGTAAATCAGGACAGCGAATCAGTCAACTACAGTCACTGTCCCTTACCTTATAAAGTCTGACATTGTTTATTAAATTATCTAAACTGCATCTGCCCAAGTAGGGACTACCAATTGCATTAGTGGTTTAAGCAGCTTAACGTTACAAGCGAATACCGATCCCGTTTGCATGGCTTCATGAGCACCCTTATGATCGACGACCACGCCGCGAGCTTCACTAACGATAAGCTCTCCTGCTGCTACATCCCAAGGCTTGAGTGACATCTCAAAATAGCCATCAAAGCGGCCCGCAGCAACATAACATAAATCTAGCGCTGCTGATCCAAGACGACGTACTTGACCCCCTGCCTCGCAAATCTTTTGCAGACTGTCAAAATGCTGCTGAGCATAAGACACCACTTGACCTGAGCGCATACGCTCTAATGGATGACCAGTAGTGAACAGACCGCCTTCAATGGTCTTTCGCTCGCTAACACTAATGCGGCGCTGGTTCAACCGAGCCCCTTTACCGCGGCTGGCTGAAAACATCTCGTCTCGCACAGGATCATAGACCACACCATGTTGGGTGACCCCTTTATGCTGAACCGCGATTGACACACAAAAATGTGGCACCCCATGAACGAAGTTTTGCGTGCCATCTAAAGGATCGATGACCCAGCACCAGTCTGCATCCTCTCCGCGGCCCTCTTGCAAGCCAAACTCTTCTCCCAAAAATGAATGGTTGGGGTAGCTGTTTTTGAGCGTGGCAATGGTCAACTCTTCGCTAAAACGATCGATACGGGTGACCAGACCATCTATCCCTTTTGATTCGATATCTAATTCAATGGTATGACGGTTGAGATGGGCTTTTAATATTTCTGCACCGACTTTTTCGGCAGCACGAGCTGCCATAACGACCATGGGTTCCATAAGTGACCTATTTCAATAGTAGTGGGTTAAATAACGGCAATACAAATACAATGTGATAAAAATACAAAAATCAGCCTAGCTTATTTAGCCAAGCAGCGATTTATCTAGATGACAGAGTCTACTTAATAATAGGGACATCCGAATAATAGAGAAATCTAAATAAAATAGATATTTAAATAATCAACGTTAAATTAGAACAAATCTCGAAGCTGAATGAGAACACCTTGAGCATCTAACTGACATTCAGCAAGCTGCTCTTCAGGGCTACCATGAGCAATAAAACGGTCGGGAATACCAAGGTTAAGAATCTTAGGCAAGTGAGCCTTTGATGAATCTGGCAATAGAGCCATTTTTGCCAGTAAATACTCATTGACCGCGCTACCCGCGCCGCCCATGACCACATGCTCCTCTAAGGTCACAATATGGGTCACACCTTGGGTTAATAACTCATCCAATAGTTGGCTATCAAGTGGCTTGACCCAGCGCATATTAACCACGCTAACCTGACAATCATTGCGCTCGTTTATCAGAGTATTTGCTGCTTGCAGAGCCGGTCCTACCATGACACCAAATGCCAAAAGTGCGAGCTTGACGGGAGCATCATCAGCCCCTAACACCGCTTCGATGTGTGCTCGGCCAATCTCATAGTGTTCGGCTGGTTTGTTGATGACAGCGCCAGGGCCAGTCCCACGTGGATAGCGAACTGCGGTACAGCCTTGGTGCTCATAACAGATATTAAGCAGCTGATAACACTCATTTTCATCTTTTGGTGCCGCCACAACCATATTGGGCACGCAGCGTAAAAAAGCAAAATCAAACACGCCCGCATGGGTCGCACCATCTGCGCCCACAAGACCCGCCCGATCGATAGCAAACATGACGTCTAAATCTTGTAGGGCCACATCATGAATCAATTGATCATAGCCACGTTGCAAGAACGTTGAGTAGATAGCGACAATAGGTTTGACCCCTTGAGTCGCCATACCCGCCGCTAAAGTGACGGCGTGCTGCTCAGCAATAGCCACATCAAAAAAGCGCTCTGGGAATTGACGAGCAAACTCGGTCATGCCTGAGCCTTCTTCCATCGCTGGCGTAATCGCC
Organism: Psychrobacter sp.; assembly: GCA_030540615.1. Taxonomy (GTDB): domain Bacteria; phylum Pseudomonadota; class Gammaproteobacteria; order Pseudomonadales; family Moraxellaceae; genus Psychrobacter. The sequence goes on from JAUNVX010000014.1 coordinate 18,150, forward strand.
AATAGATTGGGCTCGGTGGCTGCTTTGTCACAGAGGAACTCACCAAAAACGTCAGAATACTTCTTTTTAACTGGCGGGTTTTTAACTGGCTGGCTTGTAACAGACTGATGCGGCTCATCGTCAGCTTTGGAAGACGGCCCACTAGTCTCAAAGGACTCAGGCGGCAACTTGCCAATAGCATGATAGCCGACAGGGTCCTCTTCTGCTGGAGAGAAGCCCTTACCTTTGGTGGTATAAACATGAACCAATACAGGGCCCGAGACCTGCTTGGCTCGGCTTAAAACTCTCAACAGCTCAGGTAAGTTATGACCATCAAAAGGGCCAAAGTAAGTAAACCCAATGGCCTTAAATAGATTGTCAGCGACTTTGGGAATATCACGAGATTGGTGATGACGCATTCGGCGATCATGTGCCTGCATATCAGGGCGATGACGCAACTTGGCTCGACCAGATTCAGTAATATCTACCTGATAGCCTGACTCCCAAAGCATCGCTAAATGCCGAGAGAATCCGCCGATGGCACAAGAGATTGACATATCGTTATCATTGAGCACTACTAGCAGATCAGCGTTTTGCTGAACGGCATCATTCATCGCCTCAAATGCCATACCACCTGTCATCGCACCATCGCCAATGACACAGGCCACTTTATCTGGCTTGCCTAAATGCCTGAGTGCTAAGCTCATCCCTAACCCGGCTGAGATAGCGGTAGAGGAATGCCCAACGCCAAAAGTGTCATAGATTGACTCACTGCGCTCAGGGAATGCCGTTAGGCCATCTTTGGCCCGAATGGTATGAAGCCGATCACGCCTGCCAGTGAGTACCTTGTGCGCATAAGCTTGGTGACCCACGTCCCAAACCAGCTGATCATTGGGAGCTTTAAGAAGATAATGCAGAGCAATGGTTAGCTCCACTACCCCAAGATTGGCCCCAAAATGACCACCACTTTGACCCACTGAATATAAGATAAACAGGCGCAGCTCATCGGCAAGCGTGATGAGCTGCTCGCTGCTTAAGTGCTTGAGGTCATCTGGCGATTCGATACCATCTAATAGCGGCGTACTCGGACGCTGACGCGGTATCGTAGAGTAGACCTGCTGAATCTGCGGATGCTTGGGCGGAATAAGAGCAGCATCTGTTGGCGCCGCTTGGGGTGATGACCAAGACTGTGAGGAAAGGGGTGTCTGCTGCATAAACCGTGCTATACCTACCAATCTATTGACAAGGGCTCATGATACTCTTAAATACGGCCCATCTGACCAAACCTAATCGATAAGTCATGACTTGTCACTGTGTGCATTAAAATAGTATGGCATAATAGCATTTTTTTCGCCAAGCCGCTTTATTCATCGTTAACACTATGTGAAAATTGTGTGATTTGGCCAATGCGCCCCCATATACCAAGCAGTGAGCCCTATATATACCTTCAGTAACACAGCTTCTAAGGGCCAATTGAGCACTGCAAAACCTAATCAACGCACCAATCTGATTGCTCTTAGAACTCTTAGGACAACTGCCCAGTAGATTTTATTCAGGACTTAAATGCCATATCAATTTATCACGAGCGCCAAGCTACCGACTGAGCATGGCGACTTTGACATTCATATGTTTGAAAATGAAGCTGGTGAGGAGCATGTCTTGCTAACGGTAGGCCTGCCTGTGGTATCTCAAGACACTGGTAAAGATGCGCCTAACGACCAAAGCCTCAATAACGCCTCAAACCAATCGCTTGAGAAAGCATGCAGCCCGTCACTTGATAAAACCTTTAACCAGTCAGCTGACAGCAATAGCACCTTTATTGTTAATACATTAAGCCGTCCAGTGCCTTTAGTGAGGATTCACTCTGAATGCCTGACAGGAGATGCGTTTGGCTCTTTAAAGTGCGACTGCGGGCCTCAACTAAATGCCGCTATGAAAGCCATTCAATCATCAGGATGCGGCGCTATCCTCTATCTACGTCAAGAAGGCCGTGGTATTGGGCTGACCAATAAGATTCGGGCCTATGCACTTCAGGACCAAGGCCATGATACTTTAGACGCCAATCTGCTATTAGGCTTTCCGGCTGATGCTCGAGTCTATGATATGTGCGCCCCCATGCTGGCTCATGTTGGCGTAAATAAAGTTAGGCTGTTGACCAACAACCCCAATAAAGTGGCTTATTTAAGTACCCACGGTATCGAAGTCACTGAACGCGTCCCATTGGTGGTGGGTCACAATGCTTATAACAGCAGCTATATGGCCACCAAGCGTGACCGTATGGGACATTTATTAAACGATGATTTAGAGTAGCTGACCTCAAGCTTTTTGTGACTGAATTAGGTTCGCTGCACTGGCAATTAATGGCTAACGGCTAATAGCTCACAGTTATCAGCTTTAAGGGCCCATGCTAGCCAAGCTACATTCTGCGCTTTTTAATCTTTTAAAATCAATTTTATCATTTTGGATTTGATTATGACGACGCCCACCTCCGACCATATTATGCAAGTAAGAGAGTTTTTATTAGCTTTGCAGGAGAATATCTGCCGAGCGCTTGAAGCACAAGAGATGGCAGGGGGCGGCAACAAAACCTTTATTCCTGATGACTGGCAGCGCCCAGAGGGCGGCGGCGGTCGCTCCTGCGTATTGGCAGGAGGCGAGGTCATTGAAAAAGCGGGGGTGATGTTCAGTCATATCCATGTGAGCAATCTACCTGCCTCAGCCACGGCGCGTCACCCTAATATTGCAGGCCGTCAAGCTCAAGCCTTGGGGGTTTCGCTAGTGGTACATCCCAAAAATCCTCATGTCCCCACCAGCCATGCCAATGTCAGATTGTTTGTGGCAGAAGCAGAGGGTGAAGCACCGATTTGGTGGTTCGGTGGCGGGTTTGACTTGACTCCCTTTTATCCGGTTCTTGAGGACTGCGTTCACTGGCATCAAGTTTGCTATAATCTTTGTGCGCCCTTTGGCGAGACGGTTTATCCTGACTTTAAACAGTGGTGTGATGAGTACTTTTATCTGCGCCACCGTGATGAGCAGCGCGGCATCGGCGGCCTATTTTATGACGATGTCAATTTTGAGAGTCGCGGTTGGGACTTTATGCGCTGTTTTGAATTTATGAAAGCTGTGGGCCATGGTTATCTAGACGCTGTTATCCCCATCTTTGAGCGCCGTCAGAACTTACCTTATACCGAGGCGCAGCGCGAGTTTCAACTGTATCGCCGTGGCCGCTATGTTGAGTATAACCTAGTCTATGACCGAGGCACGCTGTTTGGCTTACAAAGCAATGGCCGGATAGAGTCTATCTTAGTGAGTATGCCGCCACTGGCTGGTTGGCATTATCGCTTTGAGCCCCTTGAAGGCTCATCAGAATTTGAGCTGACCGATTTTTATCTAAAACCTCGCGATTGGCTAAGCTTGGCTACAAAAGGTTAACTTATACTCATTTACTTAGGATAGCATTCTTGATATATATAGACTTTTAAAGGCTTTAGTCCGTCATAGTTTGGACTTTAGTCTTATTAAATTTAGCTTAGCCCTAGGTTAGGCTTTTTTTATATCTTTGTATATCTCACTCCCTTTAAAGCCGCCACCGATGGACTATCATTGATAGTTTGCCATCTTATAGCCACATAATAAGGAGACATTATGTCTATATTCACTCAAAAACCACTCGCTCAAAAGTTATTTAATCGCTCATTTTTCATATTGCCTTTTGTGCTATCAGCGTCGCTACTTAGCGCTTGTAATGGCTCTATAGGAAGCAACCCTGATGTGAGTGCTCGCCAGGACATTATGAAAAACTGGGGAGACGCGATGGACGTCATGGGCGGGATGATGAAAAACCCAGATACTTTTGATGCGGCTCAATTCAAAGAGCAAGCTGCCTTTTTAGCAGGTGATGCCAAAAACCCTTGGGCTCATTTTGCAGATAAGACCGCAACGGGTCACGCCACTGAAGCGGTCTGGAGCAATGCTGAAAACTTTAAAAATGAAGCAGCCAAATTTGAAAAAGTAACGGCAGACCTAAATGCTGTAGCACAAAATGCCACACGTGCGGAAGAGGTGCAAGTCCAGTTTAAAGCGGTCGGTGGTACTTGTAAATCTTGCCATACCGACTTTAAAGTCAAAGAAGATTAAAGGCTAATCGGGTTTAATCTAATCATGGATTTAAAAAAAGACGCTTACTGATAAGCGTCTTTTTTATGGGTATTAACATTTATCTAAACCCAATCATGGTTTATCAATTGTGCTCAATAACATACCAAACTAAAGCGATGTATGCGGGTTAAATAGCATCCTTAGACAATGTATCAGCTGATTGCTCGGTCAACCGATTGACCAGCCTATGAACTGAGCTATCCCCCAAATCTAAAGTGCGAATAGGGAAAGGAATATTAATACCAGCAGCATCCAGGGCTGCTTTAATCGCCACCACGACCTCGTGAATAGAAGCGACTTTGTTGGCCTGGGTACCATTATCGATAAACCAACGTACCGTAATCTCAATGCTAGAGCCGCCAAACCCAGTCGCGATAACAGAAGGCTCAGCAAGCTTTGAGACGGTTTCAGCGTTTTTTAGCGCTTGCAGGATAATCAATTTGGCCTCTTCAATATCGACTTCATAGCCAATACCGATATCGACCTTTAATCGGCGTTGCTTGTAGGCTGTATTTACTGTAATCGCAGAAGTATAAAGCTGCGAGTTAGGGATGACCACTTGCGTCCCATCATAAGTCTTGATAGTGGTGGCCCGGATTTTTATGTCCTCTACTGTACCCTCATAGTTGCCTGAGATGATTTGATCGCCAATCCGAAAAGGTTCAGATAAGAGCAGCAAGATACCTGACAACAGGTTTTGAAAGATATCTTTGAAAGCAAATCCAATAGCCACCGAACCTATTCCCAAAGCCCCAATTAATTTAGCGGGAGTGAATCCTGGAACAGCAATGACCATGGCGACCATAAAGCCGATGAATAAAATCACTGCGCCGCCAACGCGCTGAAACACTTTAACTAGATTGGCGTGTCGACTGTGATTGCCCAGCAGCTTGTGAACCACCTTTTTAAAGATAACTGAAACGGCCCAAAATACCAAAAAAACTACCAGAGCTACCAAAAAGTAGGGCATTCTGGCCATTAAATCCTCGATGATTTTATTCCCGCCAGCGGCCATGCTTTGATATTCTGATACTTTTTGTGCTGCATTTTGGGCTATTTTATCATTGGGCATACCATTACCATCTCTTTTATGTCTTTAATGGATTTAAATAAATTAATGCTAAATAGACCAGGCTGATGATCATGGGCTAAAACCGGAATATCTATACTCAGCAAGCCTAAATTTTTAGGGTTAATCTGCCATCAAGTCTGCTTGAACTATCTCAATCCAATAACCATCAGGATCTTTAATGAAGGCAATATTGTTCATTTTCCCCTCCTCTGGGCGTTTTTGAAACGCAACACCTTTAGCATCAAACCAAGCGACTGCAGCCGATAAATCCGGCACACAAAAACAAATATGACCAAAACCTTTTGGCTCTGAGTTGCCACTGTGGTAGCTAAAGCCCTCATCGTCCTCAGTGCCGTAATTATGAGTGAGCTCTAAGATGCCGCGTTGACGAAAAGTATAAATCGCCAAATCATCTCCCTCAGGTAGGTTCTGGCGTTCTGCTTCACTAAGTTTGGCCAAAAAGTACAAGTCAAAGCTCATCTGCTCAAACCGCTTAACACACAACAAAGTCATACCTAGCACCCCAGTATAAAACTCTAATGAGCGCTTAGGGTCTTTGATTCGCAGCATAGTATGATTGAATCTAAAGCCAGAAGATTGACTGGGAATATCACAAACCCCAGTCAATTGAACGCTTTGACTAGGCTGAGGGACGGTAATATCGGAGCTTACATGGGAGACAGTCATAATAATCCTTTAAGGGTTACTTTTAGGGCGTGATTTCATTTACCAAAACTAAAATTGAATAGACTTACAATGATATAAAAGCAGTTAATACAAATTAATCGAGTTGATTACTTAGCAATTTTCACTTAAAGATGCTGCTACAACTTCACATTAACGCTACTAGAGCTGATTGACCCTTATCGCCGTTAGCGTCCTTTATTATCGATAATGAGCATAAAGTAATAGCATTTGCTGTTAATTTTCCCTTACCAATGTTATGTTATTAATTAACATTACAATATTGCACTACTATTTGTCTATTTTTTGATTTTATTAGACACTCTAAGGAAGCCATGATGACGCCCCATAATTTTGCCATTAGTCAATTTCGCTGTACGCCAAAGGCTCAGCAAATTTTAACCCAATCATCAATGGACACAGAACCACTAGGGCTAAATGAGGATGAGCGGCAAATATTAAGTTTAACAGATCAATACTACTCACCAGAATCTGAAAATAAACAATGGCTACAAGAGGCCTTTCAAGAGCTTTATGAAAAGGTCAATCTAAGCCGATTGGTGGCCCTAAATCTTTTGACCTTTGAAGTCCCCTCTTCTAGCAGTGCAAATGCAACGGGTATTGAGACAACTTCGCTCATCACTCAACTCAATAACCGCCATGCCCGTCTGCAAGATAATGTAAAAGACAACTCACCAATAGCGACGACAGGCAAAAGTGATTTTCAAGACCAGCATTCTAATACTAGCGACAAAGAATTTAGTTTAGAGTTTGGTAAAAACGCTAACCAAGCTCGGTTTATTTTAGACTTTCGGCAAGAGCATAATACCACCCCTGACTCGATTGATCCTATGTTGCAGTTCGCTGCAGGGATTGACCGTTAGCCAAAAGGGTTATATTGATGACTTCACGGCCTTTTAACCGTTGTTAATCAGATTGACTATGATGCAGGTAGTTCATGCGGTTAAAGATAGTTCATGCAACTAAAGATAATTCACACGGTGAAAAGTCGGTAGTGCTAATTATCTACTCTTGCCCATCAGTATAAGCAAAGTGGTCAGTATAGTATGAGTAAATCAGGCAATATTAAGTGTCCAAAAATCTCACTTTACCCGTCTCAAGATCATACTCAGCCCCAACGATGAGCAGCTTGCCACTACTGACCAAATCCTCAAGTATCCTAGACCCATGCTTGAGCTGACTCACTGACATCCGCACGTTGGCCCGAATGGAGCGGTCAATGAGTTCTTGAGCATCGACTTCTTGGCCACTGGCGGTCGCAAGCTCATGCAAGTTGTAGACACTAGGCCGAATGCGGTCCACGATAGACTGAAGATTGGGCGAATAGTATTGTTCAGGATTGATGAGCGCCTCAACACAAGCAGTCACAGCACCGCAATGTGAGTGACCTAACACCACCACCAACTGCGTACCAAACTTTTCAGCGGCAAACTCTACCGAGCCAATTTGTGACGGCGCTACTACATTGCCGGCTACGCGAATCACAAATAAATCCCCTAACCCTTGATCAAAAACAATCTCTACGGGCACGCGTGCATCTGAGCAACCCAGAATAATGGCCACTGGATCTTGGTCCGTAATTAGCTCAGGACGTTTTTGCATGGTAGGATTTTGTTCGGTAAGGCTAGCGACATAGCGCCCATTACCCAGCTTAAGTAATGCTAATGCCTCTTCACCAGTGGTGGGACGTGGGAGGGCTTGCGTCTCGTCTGTCATGATTGGCTCCTTATATGGTGATGATGTAGTACTATGACTACTGGTGCTAGGGTTTTAAGGCTGCTATCAATCAGCACTATAATGGTTTTACACATTGATGGTCTAATATTAAATGTATAAAGGCCCTAATTATGACCGCTTAGAGTAGGTAAAGATTGAAATTAGGTTAAAATTATCACACACTCAGTGCTAGAGCGTCGTTTGGATATTACCAACTTATAAACCAATTGACGGTTAAATAATCCTCAATTTTATGCTTAGTCGGCTTTGATTCATCACTATGTTTAGGGATGCTTTTGCTATAATAGCCCTTTGTCCATTAAGCCAACGCGACTATCGTTCGTTAACCTACTATTTTTATAAGTCCTAGCCACTTATCGCTACCTTTTGAGGATCGTCCCTATGCCTGACGCTTTGTCCACTCCCGCCACCCCAGCATCAGAGGTTCTGCTGCGCTTAAGTGGTCTCAAAAAAGTCTTTGGGACGACTGAAGTCTTGACCGACATCAACCTAGACATCAAGCATGGAGAGTTTCTCACTTTGCTAGGGCCTTCAGGCTGCGGCAAGACTACTCTATTAAGGCTAATCGCGGGCTTTGAGCAACCCACCGCTGGTGCTATTTATCTCGATGGTGAACAGATGGCTGGATTATCAGCTGATAAGCGCCCTGTAAATACCGTGTTTCAGCAGTATGCCTTATTTCCGCACATGAGTGTCGCCCAGAATGTCGCCTATGGCCTTAAGCTCAAAAAAGTCCCTCAAGATGAAATCAATGCTAGGGTCAGTGCCGCCCTTAAAATGGTTCAGCTAGAGCACTTAGGCAACCGAAAGCCTCAAGAGCTATCCGGAGGCCAGCAGCAGCGGGTAGCTATCGCTCGCGCTGTCATCAATCGGCCCAAAATCTTGCTATTAGATGAGCCTTTGTCAGCGCTTGATCACAAGCTGCGGCTACAGATGCAGTCTGAGCTCAAGCGGCTGCAGCGTGAACTGGGCATTACTTTCGTGTTCGTCACCCATGACCAAGAAGAAGCCTTATCGATGTCTGATCGCATCGCTGTCATGAAAGATGGTCGCTTTCAGCAGATTGGTAGCCCGGTTGAGATTTATGAGACCCCTGCCAATTTATTCACCGCCAAGTTCATTGGCGAGACCAATCTTTTTCAAGCAGTGGTCAAGGCAATTCATCCGCATCAGCCTGACCTCAATGGCAAGCTGACCAATGGCCGTATCGACGTTGAAGTTTGTGATACTCCTGAGGGCGTCACTTGGCTTCGCAATCTGCGTAGACCCGCCTTTGTCCGTGATATTCAAGTCGGTGATACCGTCAATTTATTGCTACGCCCTGAAGATTTGCGGATTTATGCGGCTAATGATGACCACCAAGGGCTGTTAGGCCGCGTGGTCGAGAGTAACTATAAAGGCAGCACCTTAGACTCCATTATACAGCTAGACAATGGTCATATCGTCAAAGCTTCGGAGTTTTTTGATGAAGATGACCCAAGCTTTGACTATAAGATGAATGAAGCGGTTAAGGTCTCTTGGGTCGATGGCTGGGAATGGGTACTGCCAGAAGAGCCTGAGGTTACCGGTGATGAGCTGTCTGCGCAGCTAGGGTCTGGCTCATGAGTAATCCTACTGCTACCCCCAAAAACAGCTTTCGAAAAGCGACGCTTTGGCTCATTTGGACTTGGCTGATTGTTTTTGCCTTGCTGCCTAATATCTTGGTCATTGCCACCAGCTTTTTGACCCGTGACACCAGCAACTTTATCAAACTGCCTGTCACTATTAACAGCTATCAGCGCATGCTTGACCCTCTATATCTTGAAGTGTTTTTGCACTCTTTATGGATGGCAGGGATTACCACGGTACTGTGCTTATTATTTGGCTATCCTTTTGCTTGGCTAGTCTCCAAAGCCAAAGCGCGTTGGCAGCCGCTGCTCATGGTCATGCTTATTTTGCCGTTTTGGACCAACTCTTTGGTGCGAACGTATGCGCTCAAATTGTTGTTCGCCAATAATGGCCTGCTTAATAGGCTACTAATGAGTTTAGGCATCATTGATAAGCCTATCGACATCCTATATACCCAAGGCGCAGTGATTGCAGGCTTAACCTACTTGCTGTTTCCTTTTATGGTACTGCCGCTTTACGCTGTGTTCACAGATTTGCGTGAAGACATGCTACTGGCTTCAAAAGATTTGGGGGCTTCAAGGCTTCAGACCTTTTGGCATGTGGTATTACCGCTCACCACGCCTGGGGTAATCTCTGGGGTACTACTGGTGCTGTTACCGGCTATGGGGATGTTCTATGTGGCTGATATCTTGGGCGGCGCTCGTCACCTATTGGTGGGTAATATTATCAAAAACCAATTTTTGGACGCACGAGATTGGCCGTTTGGCGCTGCCGCTAGTGTCTTATTAACCCTTGCCATGGCCATGCTACTGTTGGCTTATCGCGCCAGTAGCCGCCGAATTGGCAAAACTGACTTTAATGAGGTGGCCTAATGAAAGCAAGCCCTCAAAACGCTAGTCCAGCCTCTAGCCAGCCAGCTCAGCCTGTTTTACAGCCGCCTGCTTCAAGATTTGATTCGAAACAAGCGTTTCGCTGGTTCTCGCGCGGTTATCTTGGCCTCATCTATGCGCTGCTTTATTTGCCCATTATTATCTTAGTCGTTATGTCATTTAACAAGTCTAAGATTGGCTATAAATGGGGCGGCTTTAGTCTGAAATGGTATCAGTCGTTGTTCGAAAACGAGGCCATGATTCAAGCCTTTTTACACTCTATTTGGCTGGGATTGGCAGCCGCTACTGTCTCTACTTTCATTGGCACCTTAGCCGCTTTGGCCCTGCACCGATATGACTTTCGGGGTAAGGGGCTATTAAATGGCTTGTTGTTTGTCTTAATGATGTCTCCTGAGATTGTACTGGCTATCTCATTATTGGCGCTATTTTTGCTCGTAGGGTTTCAGCTTGGATTCATCTCCTTGCTGATTTCTCATATTACCTTTTGCCTACCCTTTGTGGTCATCACTGTCTTCGCTCGTCTTAGTAGTCTCGATGAGCGCTTGATGGAAGCGGCAAGAGACTTAGGTGCTAGCGAATTTACCATGATGCGCACCGTGCTCATCCCCGTTATTTTCCCAGCGGTTATGGCAGGTTGGCTCTTGGCCTTTACCTTGTCCTTAGATGATGTGGTGGTCTCTACCTTTGTCACTGGGCCTAGCTTTGAGATATTACCGCTGCGAATCTACTCTATGGTTCGTGTGGGACTAAAGCCTGAGGTTAATGCGGTCGGCACATTGCTATTAGCCGCCTCGCTTATTTTAGTGGTCATATCACAACTGTTATTACGAAAGCGTTAACTGGTCATTAAGTAAAGCAGAAGTGGTGTAATAGACAGTTGAATAATCACTAGCCTAGCTAAAAAGTTAAAAAAACTAAGCGTAGCAAACAACGGTGGATTTTTATGAAATTCACCGTTGTTTCGTTTATACTGAATAAATCTCAGCTTAAGCTGTTATTTCTATACTGGTAACAAGGGCCAATAGTTTGGCTCTACTACTCATCCTCATCTTACCCCTTATACTGTGATATACATTTTTTATCATTAACTCCCTTTAGTGGACTGCCCCTACCATGCTAGAACTTCGTCACCTAAAGACCTTAACCGCCTTAAGAGCGCATGGCTCGCTCGCCGCTGCTGCAGAAGAGCTACATGTTACGGCCTCGGCAGTCTCACATCAGTTAAAAGAGCTTGAGAGCTACTATGAGGTGGGCCTAGTGAATCGTCGAACTCGGCCATTGACTTTCACGCCCGCTGGCAAAGCAGTGTTGAAGTTGGCGGACAACATATTGCCACAAGTCACTCGTACCAAAGCTGACTTGAAACGTTTGGCGCATGGTCAAGTGGGCCGGTTAAGACTGGCCTCTGAATGTCATAGCTGCTTTGATTGGCTCATGCCCATTCTCAATCAATATCGGCGCGAGTGGCCTGATGTCGAATTGGACTTTGCAACAGGCTTTGAGCCTGAGCCGCATCATCTGCTGTTAGAAGGCGATATTGACCTACTCATTACCGCCAGCGACCTGTCTATCGATGGTATAGCATATCAGCCCTTATTTGAATATGAGAGCCGACTGGTGCTCGCCCCTACCCACCCGTTTGCCACTGAGTCTGCACTAATAACGCCCGTTATGCTGGCCACTGAAATCTTGATTGCCTATCCAGTTGAAGCCAAACGCTTGGACATTATCGCCAAGTTTATGACCCCTGCTGAGGCAGCTTTTCAGCAGATTCGGACCACTGATTTGACCGCCATGCTTATCCAGTTGGTGGCGAGTGAACGTGGTATTGCCGCCCTTCCAGATTGGGTAGTCGCAGAATACGAAAAAAAAGGTTGGGTGGTTTCGAGAAGACTAGGAACAGGGATATATTGTCAGCTTTATGCTGCCACGCGGTCGGCAAGTCAAGAACTGGCTTATATGCAAGGGTTTGCCTCGTTATTAGAGGGATTGGTTAAGCCTTAATTTAGTGGTTATCTTTAATTTAGCTTTCAGT
>JAUNVX010000015.1:0-3118 GCA_030540615.1 Psychrobacter sp.
GAACTATAGAACCTCTAGCCAGTATCGATGACCCCTTATCTGGTTTTATCCACAAAATATTAATCATGCTGCCCCTTGATTTTCGGTCTGATTAACCTTATCTATGTCTTATCCTTTAATACTATAGCCGTCATTATATTCTCTCTTAGCAGACCAAATTCGCCTACTGATGCTCTAGTTGGCTCATATTTATTTTATTATTGCGGTTAAGTGGTTTATAGTCGGTACTGTATATTATGGTTTAATCATCACTTTGGTAAAGATAGCTGCCTTACGTTCGTCACCTTTACTGCATTGATAGCCTCATTGTGTCACTATAGGATTATCGCTTTTAATAGTGTCTAAGCTTCATTGGTCACTTTAAGTTGGCAGTCAGCGTGGCTGATTAAGAGTGAGAAACTTATTGATTTTTAATACGTCATACAACTGTCACAGTACAAAAAAACCGATTGGGCTATAGTTTAGTAGTCATTATAAGTACAACCGTAGGATACCTATATGTTAAGTCGTCATTTAGAAGTCTCTTTGCGTCTAGCAATGACCCTAGCTCGTCAAAAGTCTCATGAATATCTCACTGTGGAGCATTTACTGCTCGCGCTTTTAGAAAACAGCCATGCCGCTAGTACGCTTAAGGCTTGTGGTAGTGATATCGCTGTACTGCGTAGCGAGCTTGAAGCTTATATTGATAAGCACACTCCCAAATTAGATGAAGACGTTGAGCAGTCACCGCAGCCGACGCAAAGCTTTGATAGGATCTTACAGCGGGCTATATTCCATGTGCAGTCCATTGGTGCAGGACGCCTAGTAGAAGGCTCTGATATTTTAGTGTCTATGTTTTCAGAGCATGATACCTATGCGGTTTACCTACTCAAAAAACAAGGGGTTAGTCGCCTTGAGTTGACGCAGTATCTGTCTCATGGTCAAGAAAAAGATGAGGACTTTGAGTCGAAATCTGCTGGCGGCAGCGACAGTCGCTCTGATAAAACCAGCAAAGATCCGCTAGTAGAGTTTGCTACCAATCTTAATAAAAGAGCAGCAGAAGGCAAAACAGATCCATTGATTGGCCGCGCAAGTGAGATTGAGCGTACCGCCCAAGTCTTATGTCGCCGCCGCAAAAATAACCCTTTGCTAGTTGGTGACCCTGGGGTGGGCAAAACGTCTATTGCTGAAGGTCTAGCTTGGCTAATCATTAATGATAAAGCGCCAAAGCCTTTGAATGGGTGCGTTATCTATAGCTTAGATATTGGCTCTTTAATCGCCGGTACCAAATACCGTGGAGACTTTGAAAAGCGCATGAAAGGTCTGCTAGAGGCGCTAAAGAAAAAGCCAAATGCTATCTTATTCATCGATGAGATCCATATGATTATTGGCGCAGGCTCGTCAATGAGCAGCAATATGGATGTGTCTAACTTGATTAAGCCCGCCCTTGCCAATGGTGAGCTGCGCTGTATCGGTTCAACGACCTTTAGTGAGTATCGTCAGGTCTTTGAAAAAGACCATGCCCTGTCTCGCCGCTTTCAAAAGATTGATGTCAAAGAGCCTAGTATTGAGGACAGTATTGACATCCTTCGTGGCCTAAAGCCGCGATATGAAGAGTTTCATAATGTGGTCTATACAGATGCTGCGTTAATCAATGCGGTCAAGCTGTCGGCCAAACACATTCATGAGCGTTTTTTGCCTGATAAAGCCATCGACGTTATTGATGAAGCTGGCGCCTATAAGCGATTGGGGATTGTGGCTGATACCGATGATGTTCAAGCAGAAAATGAGTTAATATCTGCTCTTGAAGAAGATGCCGCTGTCCTGAATGAATCAGCGTATGATTTCTCTGACGAGGCTAGTACAACGTTGGATGCTGATTTAGCAGATGATAATAATACTAATACAGAAAAGGCTAAAGAAGCCACTGATTTGACTAAGTCAGAAGGTTCTTCAGAATTTGCTTCTGCTAAAGCCGCTATGATGAGTAAAGAAGATAGTAAACTGACCGATAGTGATGAAAAAGCACCTACTATCATCGATGTTGAAGATATTGAAGCTATCGTCGCTAAGCTTGCTCGCATTCCGCCCAAGACGGTCTCGACTGATGATAAATCCGTATTAGAGCATCTTGACCGTGACTTAAAACGCTTAGTCTTTGGTCAGGATGAAGCGATTGCAACATTAGCTGATGCCATTAAGCTGTCAAGAGCTGGGCTTAAATCTCCAGATAAGCCAATTGGTTCCTTTATGTTTGCGGGGCCAACTGGGGTTGGTAAAACCGAGGTATCAAGGCAGCTTGCTAGCCTACTTGGCGTTGAGTTGGTTCGCTTTGATATGTCAGAGTATATGGAGGCTCATACCGCATCACGTCTGATTGGCGCACCTCCGGGGTATGTGGGCTTTGACCAAGGGGGCTTGTTGACAGAAAAAATCAATCAATTCCCCCATTGTGTCTTATTGCTTGATGAGATTGAAAAGGCACACCCCGACGTGTTCAATCTGTTACTACAAGTCATGGACCATGGCACCTTGACGGACAATAATGGCCGTGTCTCTAGCTTTAAACAAGTGATTTTGATCATGACTACCAACGTGGGGGCGGATAGTATCAGCCGCTCTTCAATGGGCTTTACCCAGCAAGATCATAGTCATGATAATAGTGAAGCCATGAAGCGTGTCTTTACCCCTGAGTTCCGTAACCGTTTAGATGCCATTATTAACTTTAATCCGCTCGATTCAACCGTGGTGGTCTCAGTGGTTGATAAGTTCTTGGTCGAGTTGCAAGCTCAGTTAGATGACAAACAAGTCATGCTTGAGATTGATGATGAGGTTCGTGATTACTTGGCAGAAAAAGGCTACGATCGTTTGATGGGAGCGCGGCCTATGCAGCGCTTGATTCAAGATGAGATTAAAAAGCCATTGGCCAGTATGATTTTGTTTGGTGAGCTTTCAGATGGTGGCACAGTTCATGTGACCTTAGCAAACGAGAACACCGAATCTACGGATGAGGGAGGGCATGCTTCAGAGCGAGTGGCTGATAGCCAAATCTTATTGACTGTTGTAGAGACTCATGGCTCTCGTAATGGCGATTACTCTGAATCTCTACCCAGTTAATTCAAAGCCAATTGAACCCTAG
>JAUNVX010000015.1:3218-30026 GCA_030540615.1 Psychrobacter sp.
ATAGCTAAACAGGTAGGTATAAAGCCTATTGAAAAGCTAGAGAAATATAAGGCAAATGCTAGTCAAACGGTTACTTCGGTAGCCGTTTTTTTGACTTACCTTTTGGTTGCTCATAAAATTAGTGCCATAACTACCACTACTCTTGAATTCTGTTAAAGTGGTCATCAGCTTCTATGGCAACTTATATTTACCCTAAAACCATGTTAACGGCTAAATCAGTCTAGCTGCTAAGTATAGCCTTTTAGCCTGAACCAATCCTATCCAAATTACCCCATAAGATTGAGACAACCATGCAATTATTTGATGAGTCAGTAAGTCCTAAGACGGCAGAACAAAAACAAGCCATATTGGACAAAGTTCGGATGCCTGAAGATTGGAAATCAGCTTTGGCTGATGAGCTAACATCAGACAATATGGACAAATTGCGAGCGTTTTTAAAGCAAGAGTATCAAGCTGGCAAGACCATCTATCCACCAGCGCCATTAATGTTTAATGCTTTTGATTTGACACCTTTGTCTAAAGTAAAAGTGGTGATTTTAGGCCAAGACCCCTATCATGGTCCGGGTCAAGCCATGGGGCTGGCTTTTTCAGTACCCAAGACCATTCCCAAACCGCCCTCATTGAATAATGTGCTCAAAGAGATGGCAGATGATATTGGCACGCAGTATTCTGCCCATGGGGACTTAACTCATTGGGCCAAACAAGGGGTGTTGTTACTCAACACCTCTTTATCAGTGGAGGCCCATCAAGCCAATAGCCATCAAAACAAAGGCTGGGAGCAGTTTACCGATGCGGTGATTGAGGTGGTCAACCAGCAGACTGATCATACCGTATTTATCTTGTGGGGCAGTAAAGCCAAAAGTAAAGGTAAGTTCATTGATACGGACCGCCATCTTATCTTAACCGCCGTTCACCCTTCACCTTTGGGCGCTAACCGAGGGGGGTTTTTTGGGACCAAGCCATTTTCAAAGACCAATGATTATCTTATGCAGCATGGCAAAGGTGCTATTGATTGGCAGTTACCTCAGTAATGACGACACTGCTATTTTCTCCCTACGCTCCTAATGAGATAGCGCGTATGAATGAGCGCTGTTTGTCTGATTTATCTGGGCAGCAGTTCTGGCTTGAAGAAGATGTTCATTGGATGCGTCAGGCCTTACAAATTGCTGAGCAAGGCGCGTTGTTAGGAGAGGTACCGGTCGGCGCAGTGCTGGTTCACGAAGGGCAGTTGTTAGGGGCAGGGTTTAATCAGCCCATTGGCCGAACAGACCCTACGGCTCATGCAGAAATTGCTGCGCTTAGAGCCGCTTGTCAAAAAATCGATAATTACCGATTGCCCAAAGGCGCTACCTTATATGTCACTCTAGAGACTTGTACCATGTGCTTTGGTGCTCTCATTCATGCTCGGCTCAGTCGGTTAATTTTTGCTACCAATGAGCCAAGAGCAGGGATGCTAGGCAGTCAGATGGATTTGTCAGCTTTAAACTTTTATAACCACTATATTGAAGTGGGTGGTGGGCTACTTGCTGAACAAAGCCAAAAAATGCTCAAGGATTTTTTTAGACAACGTCGGCAAGATAAATTAATAAGCCGTAGTCTATAGTTTATAGAGGCAATTAAAAATAATTAACGTTGATGAATCATTTGGGCCAAAATAAGCTAACAAAGCTTGATAATTTGTTGTAATTATGGCTAGTGTAGGTAAGCTATTTTTGCTATAATATCGCCCTATTTAGCTTTGTCATTTACGTCGTGAGTCTCAAACTCAGGACGGGCTATAAGCCTAAAAGGTTGACAGCGACTCAATGAGTAAGTCTATATATGGATTAAGGAAGGCTGTCTTATCATATAGCAGATGACGCCAAGTAATCGTTTTACCAGTTTCGACTGCGAGGATTGAACACTAATATGTCAGCGGATTTAGGTAATGGCGTCACACAAGGTCAAAATCGTCATCAGTACCCAGTGATTACCATAGATGGCCCAAGTGGCGCTGGTAAAGGCACGGTATCATGGAGATTGGCTCAAAGCCTTGGTTATCAGCTGTTAGATTCTGGCGCTCTATACCGGATAGTAGGATTAAAAGCATTTGAAGCGGGACTCCTTAAAGATGAGAGTAATCTTGAGGGCCCTGAAGAAGACAAATTAGCAAAGCTTACAGAAACCCTAAATATTAGCTTTGTCCCCAATATTACGACCGGCGCAGTGGATATTTTAGTGAACAATGAGCTGATAGGGGCGGATATCCGTAATGAAACCATCGGCGGTTATGCCTCTCAGGTTGCAGTATTTCCCAAAGTAAGATTAGCGCTGCTTGGTTTACAGCAGGAGATGGCGCAGCGTTCAGGGCTGATTGCCGATGGCCGCGATATGGGAACGGTGGTATTTCCAAACGCTGATGCCAAGATATACTTGACAGCCAGTAGTGAAGCTCGAGCTCATCGCCGTGTATCACAGCTTCAACAAGCGGGTCAAACTGCTGATTATGAGGCTATTTTAGCCACGATTGAAGCCCGAGATGAGCGTGATGAGAACAGAGCTGCTTCTCCCTCAAAACCTGCTGAAGACGCTCTAGTATTAGACAGCTCAATATTGAGTGCAGAACAAGTTTATCAGGCGATTAAAACCCATTGCCAAAGTAAAGGTATTTGTTTTGGCGATTAAGCCATAAGAAGCTACATGGGTATATAGTTATAAGATAAGCAATTACATAAGTTAGTAACCTTAATTGCAACCCTATTTTAAAGTTTTAAAACATGTCATAGACAGAGCAAAAACCAGCGTATTTTTGGCTGTGACATTCATTTGATCCGTACTGTGCTGGACAGGATACGGCTATACAAAGGTAGACATAATGGAATCATTTGCTGAACTATTTGAAGCGAGCCTAGAAGAACAGGGCCTAGATATCGAGCGTGGCTCGGTCATTACAGGTGCTGTTGTTGCCATTGATAACGATTGGATCACCGTTGATACTGGTCTAAAATCAGAAGGTATCGTCGCTCGTGAAGAGTTTTTGAATGACGATGGTGAGCTTGAAGTAGAAGTTGGCGATAATGTCGACGTCGTCGTTGAAGCCGTCGACAATGGCATGGGTCAAACCTTGTTATCACGTGAAAAAGCCAAGCGTGTCGAAACTTGGAATGCTTTAGAGAAAATCTTTGACAACAATGAAATCGTTAAAGGTATCATCTCTAATAAAGTCAAAGGCGGTTTCACCGTTGATATCGGCTCAGTTCGTGCTTTCTTACCAGGGTCATTGGTTGATGTACGTCCTATCCGTGATACCACGCATCTTGAAGGCAAAGAGTTAGAGTTTAAAGTCATTAAACTTGACCAAAAACGTAATAACGTTGTCGTCAGTCGCCGCGCAGTCATGGAAGCTGAAAATTCAGCAGAGCGTGAAGAGCTACTCAACAAGCTTGAAGAAGGTATCGAAGTTGATGGTATCGTCAAAAACCTAACGGATTATGGTGCATTCGTTGATTTAGGCGGTATTGATGGTCTACTTCACATTACTGATATGGCATGGCGCCGTATTAAGCACCCATCTGAAGTGGTTGAAGTCGGTCAAGACTTGAAAGTTAAAGTTCTAAAATTTGATCGTGAGCGTAACCGTGTCAGCTTGGGTCTTAAGCAGTTAGGCACTGATCCTTGGGACAATGTCGGCGGTACTTATCCAGTAGGCAGCATCGTACAAGCTCGCGTGACCAACTTGACAGATTATGGTTGTTTTGCTGAGATTGCTGAAGGTATCGAAGGCCTAGTGCACGTATCAGAGATGGACCATACCAACAAAAACATCCACCCATCAAAAGTTGTGCAAGTGGGTGATGAAGTCAATGTGATGATTCTTGATATTGATGAAGAGCGTCGCCGTATTAGCTTAGGTATCAAACAAACCCTGCCTAATCCTTGGGATGAATTTGATAAAAACCATGAGCGTGGTGATAAAATCAGCGGTACGATTAAATCAATCACTGATTTTGGTATCTTTATCGGCCTAGATGGTGGTATCGATGGTCTAGTTCATTTGTCTGATATCTCTTGGAATGAGACAGGTGAAGACGCCATTCGCAACTACAATAAAGGTGATACAGTTGAAGCCATGGTATTGTCTGTTGACTCTGAAGCCAACCGTATCAGCTTAGGCATCAAGCAGTTGAGCTCTGATCCATTCAACGAATACTTGGTCAATAACGACCGTGGTAGCATCGTGACTGGTAAAGTGAAAGAAGTAGATGCCAAAGGCGCTACTATTGAATTGGCGGATGAAGTAGAAGCTTATCTTCGTGCTTCTGAGATTCAGCGCGACAAGGTTGAAGATGCGACTAAGCTGCTAAATGTTGGTGATGAAGTAGAAGCCAAAATCATCAGTGTTGACCGCAAGTCACGTAGTATCAACTTATCTATCAAATCTAAAGACGAGGCGGAAGAGCGTCAAGCCATTAAAGAGCTAGGCAGCTCTAGCACTGCAGCAACTGGCACAGAAGCCCAGCCCAAAACTATTGGTGATTTGATTAAAGAACAAATGCAATAATCAACGCTCACTAGTAGAATTTAATAGTAGAAGATAAAAAAGCGGCTTAGGCCGCTTTTTTGCCCTTTGAAGAATCGCAATTTTAATGGATAGTTTCTTTAGCTATTTAACGAATAAGAGAAAGGCAATACGCTGACTTTATTAGCAGGAGTTAATCTGTCATTTAGTGAACTTAAGTTCTATTAGCATATTGATATCAATCACATCGGCAGATAGAGATTAATTTTATATTTTCAATACTTTAATTTATCTAAATAATATCCACACTAAAGCTATTGTAATATCAGCAAGTTTTGATTACCTAAAATCTAAAGATAGATATTCACTTTTTAGGTAAACTACGTTATTATTAGAATATAGAACTGTATTATCTATTTGATTGAGTATATTAGTTAAATAATTGGACTTTTGTTTATACTATTGCTGTTGAATTTGTCTGTGAAATAGGCAATATAGTTATGCTTTCAATGAATAACTCTTGGCAATAGTAATATATTAAGCGGCTATTAATATCATTTTTTAAGCGCAGTTATTAGACTTCTTATAGCATCGCTGATGTCAGAGGTATTTCTCATAAAATAGCCCATTATTCAATCAGGGGCTGTGATTGGTTAGATTGCTAGAAGAGTTACCTATTTAAATGGTTGGTTAAAATAGTGGAGTTAGGCAGCATGCGACAAGTTATTAACAAATCAGATTTCATCGACAATTTAGGAGCGGCATGCGAGCAAATGCCGGAGTCTACGGTCGATCAAGGTGTTCGCCATATTTTAACGTTAATGGTAGATACATTAGTTAATGATGGCAGGGTAGAGATTAGAGGGTTTGGAAGTTTTTGTCTGCATCATAGAGATGCAAGGGTGGGTCGAAATCCCAAAACAGGG
The DNA here is from genome assembly GCA_030540615.1 of Psychrobacter sp. Taxonomy (GTDB): domain Bacteria; phylum Pseudomonadota; class Gammaproteobacteria; order Pseudomonadales; family Moraxellaceae; genus Psychrobacter. Next base: position 8,643 of record JAUNVX010000015.1, read on the forward strand.
GAGAGCGTAGAAGTACCCGCTAAGGCCATTCCTCATTTCAAACCTGGTAAAGCGCTGCGAGAGGCGGTTAATGATAATGCAGATAATAATGACTAGTTAAAGCTTTATATTTATATAAATTTCTATTCTTGACTGGCATAGCTTTTTATTTTGAGTTGTTTTTACCTATTTTTCTAAATTATAGCTATTAACTTTTTCTTAATCGATAAAGCCTATTTGGAGCAAGAGTCTTAAAATTTTAAGATTTTTGTTCAAAATAGGCTTTTTTGGGCTTAATCTTTTATACTATGAGACCATAGCATGATAATAGTTACCTTTAATGGTATTAGCATCTCTTGCTCTAAGTCATCATACTATCTAGGGATAACTGCCTTTATTCCAACCAACATTTCGGCCATGCAGATACTTAAAGCTTAATAAGTAACTGTATAAATGAGATATAATCGCCTTATTTGGAGAGAAACCATGCGTATTGTTTTATTAATATTATTATTCTTGATATTTGGCTACTCATTGGCGTTGGTCTTAGCCAATAATACAGAAGTGGCCGTGAATCTATTGCTCTCGCAAGCGCCAGCAATGAACCTAGGTTTATTATTAATTATCTGTTTGGCTTTGGGCGTGCTTATTGGCCTATTATTATCACTGTTACTATTTCGAGTTTTCCAAAATAAGTGGGAAATTAGTCGCCTTACTAAAGAAAACAGCAATTTGCAAGAAAAGCTTAAGCAAGCCAATATCGCCATTGACCGCCAAGCCAATGCGCCCACCATTAATGACGTCAATAGCTTAAATAAGTTACCAGAGAATCAAGTTGGGACTCGATTGTAAATTCGAGCTGTTAATTTATTGAGTTTTAGACTTTTATAACCAAAGAGCCTTTAACCTTTTATGACTGATGCGTGAGCCTTATGACCCAACATGACTCTCTAACCGATCTATCAACTGCTAATGTAGTCAATAATGAGTCGGTAGCTTATTCAGATAAAATAGCTGCTCAGGCGACAGATAAGACAAGTCTTATTAAGCCTATCATCTCCCCTATTATCGTGGCGCTTGATAAGAGTAACATGGCGGATGCTTTAACGCTAGCGGATAGCTTAGACCCTAAGCTATGCCGAGTTAAGGTAGGGAAAGAGCTATTTACTCATGCAGGCCCTCAGATTGTCAAAGCACTACAAGATCGGGACTTTGATGTATTTTTGGACTTGAAATTTCATGATATTCCTAATACCACAGCGCAGGCAGTATTAGCAGCGGCTGATTTGGGTGTCTGGATGGTAAACGTTCATGCCAGTTCAGGCAGTCAGGCAATGGGCTTATCTAAGCAGCGCTTACTTGATTATGGTCATGATACTTTGCTCATTGCCGTCACGGTTTTAACCTCAATGAGCCAAGATGATTTAAGTCAAATAGGCATTCAGTCTAAAATAGATCAGCAGGTGACTCATCTTGCACAGTTAGCCCGTCAGTCAGGTTTGGATGGGGTAGTTTGCTCAGCGGTGGAGGCTCAGGTGTTAAAGCAGCTTTGTGGCCAAGACTTTAAGTTGGTCACTCCTGGTATACGTTTGGTTGAAGACAGTCAAGATGATCAAAAGCGGGTTTGCACGCCAGTAGAAGCTTTGAGTAATGGGGCTGATTATTTAGTGATTGGACGATCAATTACTGGCGCGGATAATCCCGTTAAAAAGATGCAGCGGATCCTTGAGAGTTGTTCGTTATAATCCATCAATGCTATGGGTAACCTTATCAATATGTATAGCCGTAACAGCATACCAGCCAATGTTTTTTTATCATAGGATACTGAGGCAACTTGATAAAAGGTATTTTGATATAAGGTCCTCTGATATCAGGCACTTTGATTATTGCTTATAAAAAAAGACAACTCAAAAGTTGTCTTTTTTTATAAGCAATAAATCAATCAATGATAAACTAAATCGTTTGGTTTTATGGGCGTTTTAAATGAAGATTCAAATATTAAGTGACTTGCATATAGACAGTTATGTCCGCCGTCAGGAGTTTGTCGGTGAGATTCCTAAAACGGATGCTGATATTATATTTGTGGCAGGTGATACCGCCAACAGTGACCAAGGTATGCGCTGGCTGCAAACGCAAGCCAAGCAATTAGACACGCCTATTCTTACCATCGCTGGCAATCATGAGTATTTTGGTGAGGATGTTCTTACATTTGATGAGCAGCTAGCAAAGTGGAACAACTTTGATGAGGCGGCAGTTAAAGGGCTCAAAGTACTTCAATGTCAGTATTTTGATATTGAAGATGTGCGAATATTAGGCTGCACACTATGGACGGACTATCAGTTTGAGGCCACGCCCGATACTTTGCCTCAGGCGCTAAGATTCATGCGCGACTATCAGCAAATAAAAGCAGGAGACGAGCTTTTTTCACCTCAATTATCGGTTCAGATTCATGCCAGGCATCGGCAATGGTTAAAGCAAGCTTTAAAAGAGTCAGCCAAGCTTGGCAAAAAAACAGTGGTGATGACCCATCATAGTATCAGTGGACTGTCAGTCTCTTCTAAGTATGCCAATCTACCAAGTAATGCTGCGTTTGTTACGGATTTATCGGCCTGGATGAATGAATCTTGGGCACCTATGCTTTGGGTCCATGGGCATACTCATGAAGCGTTTGACTATCAATTAGGGCGCACACGCGTGGTGGTCAATCCTCGAGCATATCCGGGCGAGATTAGTAGCACTGACCTGATATTTGCTTGGGATAAGGTGGTAACACTTGACTAGCCCCCACCTTTTGAAACTTGATAATTATTATTATGCTGATTGATTTATAGTCCCTTTTAATCGGTTTTGATACCCTTTAAGACTTTAAAGAAGTTTGGTAAATGTCTTTACTCTTATAAGATTACTTTATAACTTAGCTGTAACTCTAGCTCTTAGATTAAATTAGACGATTAGATAGCCATTATGACTGATGCTCACCTTTCAACCTATAAGTTGATTCATGCGCCCACAGCGCCTGCTCCCTCGCATCTGCCGCCTAGCATGATGAGGTCGGTGGATTTATTGCCTGAGGATAAGCGTTTACTGCTATTTACTCGGCACTCATTGCGAGAGCGCTCTGATGGTAATGGTTTTGCCAGTTATCAGTTGCCACTGACGCCCAAAGGTCGAGTTTTGGCCAAGTCATGGGGACGTTGGCTCGCCACGCATCTGCCTTATTCAATGGATGTAGATAGCTTGTCCAGTCCGATTAGGCGCTGTCTTGATACGGCTGAGCTGATGCAAGAGGGAGCGGGTCTGCGCCGTGATATTATCCATCAGTCTCTACTGGTAGAGCCAGGAAGTTTGGTCACTAAACCTGAATTGGCCAGTCAAGTGTTCAAAAGCATAGGCGCGTTAAATTTTATTAATGAGTTTTTGCTGGGTAATATTGCAGGAACTAAGAATGCTTGCCAAGGCGGATTGGATATTCTATCTTTGTTCTACCACAATCAGCCTAATATAGGAGAGCTAAAATTAGCCGTCAGTCACGATACGTTACTCGCTGCATTTTTAGCGGTGATGTTTGATTTGCCCAAGATAGAGTGGAATGATTGGCCAAAGATGATGGAGGGGATGTTTTTATGGTTCGATGGTGCTACTTTTGATCAGGCACAAGCCTATTTTGTTTGGCGAGGGGAGCTATATATCCGCCCCGTTGCTTCTTTATTAGTAGAGTATGAGAAGGCTGGCTTTGACCCAGCAGTATATTTATAAAGCAGGATTTCTATCAGTAATATGATAAAAGACACTTACAAGACAAAAGACAATCAATTGATATTGAAGAAACAGAATAATTAGAGAGGTTAGCAAAGTATAATAATAAATCTTTGGCACATAAAAAAAGCCTTGCTACTTGTCATATTGACAAAGAGCAAGGCTGACCATCATCATCCAGAAATGATTAAGCTTGTAAAGCTTTGATGGCCTTGTTCAAGCGGCTCTTATGACGAGCTGCTTTATTTTTATGAATGATGCCTTTGTCTGCCAAACGGTCAATAACAGGCACAGCTTTATGATAAGCGGCAGTAGCTGCTTCATAATCTTTGCTTTGTATAGCCGCATCCACACGTTTAAGATAAGTACGGATCATAGAGCGCTGTGATGCTGAATGCTGACGACGTTTGGTATTTTGACGAGCGCGTTTACGAGCTTGTGCTGTGTTGGCCACACGAATCTCCTTGATAAAAGACAGATAAATAAATTAAAGAAGTAATCATCTAAAAACCTTGGTCATAAACGAGCAGCCGTCTCGCTATGAATACTGTATAGGTCATCTCATAGATGCTAAATAGGGGTCTATACTGATGTCTAAACTAATGAAGCGATCTATAGAGCGCTTAGGAATAGGGATGTCGCTATCAGTAGCAAGACGTGTAAAGCGCCATATAGTAGCAAATTTATCATGAGAGGACAATATATTTAGTCCAAGCAGGCAAGTTAGTTTGGTATTATATCGTAAAGCATGCTTTAGTAGTCAGCAAATACTAGGGCTATATCGTTTGCCGATAAACTATGATATTTTTAGCATTGAGGCTAGTTTAGCTATTTAATGAAGACCTTTAAGATTAGCTATGACTTCTCGAAATCAACCAATCTTTGGCGTTAAGTTATTCCTAATCTTAACCCAGGCAAAGATAGATGACAGCAATATAAATGATATTAAGATAAACAGTACGGTGATAGAAATCCTGCAAGAATATCAGCGGAAGAAATAATTTTGCCCCTTTAGCAATATGGACTCTTTATGCAGCGAAAAGCGATTATTATTGGCGCGACAGGATTGGTAGGGCAGCAGTTGGTCAAGCAGTTAAGCGCCTTATATGACAAGGTGATTATTATCGCCCGCCGGCCTCCCAAATATATTAATGCAAGTATGCACTATTATCAGCTTAATGATTTTGAGAATTTAGCGGACACTTTTGCCAGCATTGATATCGACCAGCAGACGGATGCGTTTAGCTGTTTAGGGACTACCCTAAAACTTGCGGGTAGTGAAGAGGCTTTCCGGCAAGTAGACTATACCTATAATGTGGCTTATGCCAAACTTTGCCTCGCTAAGGGTGTCCAACAGTTTTTTTTATTGTCAGCTCTAGGAGCCTCGGCAGATAGCCGCTTTTTTTATAATCAAGTCAAAGCTGAAACTGAAGCGGCGATTGAGCAGCTCGGGTTTCACAGTTTAAATATTTTTCGCCCCTCATTGTTACTAGGTAAGCACAAAGGCCGACCTATGGAGCGCCTTAGTCAAGGGCTGTTTAAAATAATCTCCCCAGTGGTGCCTGAGAGTGTTCCTGCACATCCTATTACTGCTAAACGAGTGGCAATCGCTATGGCCATGACAGCGCATCAACGTTATGAGCGTGCCAAATTTCAAAGCAATCGCCCCGAGCCAAAGACAGTCATTATCGATAATAAGCAAATGCTTGCGATGACTCGAGTCAAAAAATGATGACTATTTAATAACTATAGTCAAAGATATTAATCCTTTCTGGTACGATGATTTTGCCCTACTATTTTTAGGAGTTTGCTATGACTGATATGACAAAAGATACCTTTGTGACTTGTGATTTACTTGATGCTCATCCAGAGAGCCAAGTTTGCCTGCCCAATATAGAAGGGAAGTCTTTTTATAGTTTTGGGGGTAAAGAGCGTTTTTGCGGTGAGATTGTCACGGTTAAATGCTTTGAGGACAATAGCCAAGTCAAGACCTTGCTCAATAGCTCAGGAAAAGACGCTCAAGGTGAAGGCAAGGTCTTAGTCGTTGATGGGGGTGGCTCTATGCGCTGCGCCTTATTAGGCGATATGATTGCCCAATCCGCTATAGACAATGGCTGGGCTGGAGTTGTCGTCTATGGCTGCGTCCGTGATGTGGATGATATGGCGCAGATGGATTTAGGAGTAATGGCACTAGGCTGTATCCCGCGAAAGTCAACCCGCCGTGATGAGGGTCAAGTCAATATCGAGATTAGTTTTGGGGATTTAACGCTTAGCTCTGGCATGTATGTCTACGCCGATAATAATGGTATCATTGCTAGCGATAAACCCTTGATTTAATGTTCGAGCCACTGCTTTTAACCAAATATTTAATCAGCTGCTTTTAGCCTGTTGTCTGATGATAATGGGCTTTTGCTAGCTTATCCTAACTTCTCTTTTATTTTCTAAGCCCTCTGCTTAAGTTATCCCTATGACTCACTCGCCGTTGACCTCCGCTTTTTTGCCAATTAATAAACAATTATTCCCTATCAAAACCAACATGCGTCGCTGGTTATCGCCTTGTTATGGTGCGGTTAGCAGCTTGTGGCTGGCAAGCTTGGTCGATACACCGGTGGCGGATATTGCCTCAAGACTCAAGGTTGTGGTGGCCTGCGATCAAAATCAGCTCAATCAGATTGAGACTGAACTGGCATTTTGCGGGGTAGATGCCTATGTGTTTCCGGATTGGGAGACACTGACTTATGATGAGCTGTCACCTCACCAAGATATCGTCAGTGAGCGAATTAACCTATTAACGGATATGCCGCAGTCAGGGATATTGTTGATCTCAATTCAAACGCTCATGCAGCGTATGGCGCCCCCAAGTTGGCTTATTGGTCAGCATTTTGATTTAGGCGTGGGAGATCGGTTTGATATTGAATCCCAGCGGGATTTGCTGACGCGGGCAGGTTACCGCGCGGTAGATAATGTTTTTGAGCCGGGCGAGTTTGCTATTCGAGGCAGTATCATTGATATATTTGCCATGGGTCAGCCTTTTCCTTTAAGACTCGATTTATTCGATGATGAAATCGAAAGCATTCGCTTCTTTCATCCTCAGACCCAGCGTACGCTAACTCAAGAGTCTTTAAAAGATATTCTATCGGGCAATGACAGCAGTATTGCACAAGAGTCCTTGTCACTCCTGCATAAGCTGCCTGATGTGTCTCAGCCTATTCGTAAGTTTCAAATCTTGCCAGCCAAAGAGTTCCCACTAGATGAAGGCCGAGAGACTTTTCGTGCCAACTTTGCGGCAATGTTCCCTCATGTCAGCAGCCGTAAGTTTGAGCTGCATAAAGATGTGATGGCGGGCATCGCCAGTAGCGGCCTTGAGTATTATCAGCCTTTATTTTTTGATTTGGAGACTTGGCGCGACCAAGCGACTTTGTTTGACTATTTTCCAAAGTCAGCGTTATTTATCGTTGATGAAAAGGTCCCAGAGAAACAGGCAGATTATTGGGCTCAGATTCAGCGCCGTTATGAGGAAAGGCGCCATGATATAGATAAGCCGGTCGTAGAGCCCTCGCTTCTGTACTTGCCCGCCAATGTCTTAAATGAGCATCTCAATCGCTACCCTAGAGTAATCCTAAGCGGCGATATTAGTCAGACGCAAGAGGTCTTTAATCAAAGCTTGGCCAATTCAAATACTGCTAATCAAGATGCTACTGATCAAAGCACCGCTAATCAGCCAACCGTTAAGCCAACCGAGCTGCCAGAAGGTTGGGTGACTCTAAGCGCCAAAGCTCCGCCAGCATTACCGGTTAGTCATCAAAAAGCTGAACCGCTGGCAGATTTATTAGCCTTTTTAACCAACGACAGTGCCCTACAAGGGGCGCCTGTTTTAATCGTGGCAGAGACTCCTGGTCGTCGTGAGATTTTATTAGAGTTATTTAAAGGCAAAGTGGCGGTGAAGGCGTATGAGTCGTTTGCTGCATTTCTCAACCATGTCGAAGACTCACAAGCGAAAGATACCATAACCCAGCAAGCTTCAGCTCTACCAAGTGTGGGCCTGACAGTAGCGCCTATTGAGCGCGGGGTGTATTTCCCTAGTCGTTTGATTGTCATTAGTGAAACGCAGTTATTCGGTCGTCAGGTATTACAAACGCGTCGTCGTCGTCAGAGTGATGTCTCCGAAGAGTTTTTGATTAAAAGCGTTACCGAGATGACAGAGGGCAGCCCGATTGTGCATATTGAGCATGGTATTGGCCGCTACCATGGCCTTATCACGCTAGATGTAGGCGAGGGTGAGCAAGAATTTATTCATCTCAAATACGCCGAAGATGCCAGTATTTATGTGCCCGTTGCCAATCTGCAACTTATCAGTCGTTATAGTGGCGGTGATTCTGCCTTAGCACCTCTGCACAAAATAGGCAGTGGCAAATGGGATAAAGCCAAGCAAAAGGCCCTACAGCAGATCCATGACGTGGCCGCTGAGCTACTTAACATTCAAGCTCGCCGAGATGCCAAGGTTGGCATTCACTTCAAAGTCGATATGGCCCAATATGATTTATTTGCCAGCCAATTCGCCTTTGAAGAGACCCCTGATCAAGCCAATGCTATTGAGGCGGTGATGCATGACATGAAGCAAAATAAGCCAATGGACCGGCTTATTTGCGGGGATGTGGGCTTTGGTAAAACAGAAGTGGCCATGCGTGCTGCCTTTATCGCGGTTAGCGCAGGTTATCAAGTCGCTGTTTTGGTCCCAACGACTTTGCTGGCGGGTCAACATGAGGATAATTTTTTAGATAGATTTGCCGATTGGCCGGTGCGTATCGAGTCGCTGTCACGCTTTGGCGGCAAGAAACATCAGCAGGAGGTCCTAGAGGATTTGGCCAATGGTAAAGTAGATATCGTCATTGGCACGCATAAACTGCTTCAAAAAGACGTCAAGTTTACCAATTTAGGGCTAATGATTATCGATGAAGAGCATCGATTTGGGGTTCGCCATAAAGAGCGTATCAAGGCCATCCAAAGCGATGTCGATAGCTTATCCATGACCGCCACGCCCATCCCTAGAACGCTTAATATGGCGCTATCGGGAATGCGCGACATGTCAATCATTGCCACCCCTCCTGCTCGGCGCTTGGCGATTAAAACTTTTGTCATGCAAAAAACTAGCCCTTTGATGAAAGAGGCCATTTTGCGTGAGCTACTGCGTGGCGGGCAAGTGTATCTGCTTCACAATGATGTGGCTAGTATCGAGCGTATGGCTGAGAGTATTCGTGAGCTGGTCCCAGAGGCGCGAGTGGGCGTGGCGCATGGTCAAATGCATGAGCGTAGCCTTGAGCAAGTGATGCAGCAGTTTTATCACAAAAAGTTTAATGTGTTGGTCTGTACCACCATCATTGAGACGGGTATCGATGTGCCCAATGCCAACACCATTATCATTGAGCGGGCGGATAAATTTGGTCTGGCTCAGTTGCATCAGCTGCGCGGCCGAGTCGGTCGTAGCCATCACCAGGCTTATTGTTATCTCTTGGTGCCTTCTATCAAAGGGCTCAAAGGAGATGCCAAAAAACGCCTAACTGCTATTGAGCGTGCCAATACTTTGGGCGCTGGCTTTATGTTGGCCAGTGAAGATTTAGAGATTCGAGGGGCAGGGGAGATTTTGGGCAAGCAACAAAGTGGCAATATGCAAGCCATTGGTTTTAGTCTGTATATGGACATGCTAGAGCGTGCCACCAAAGCCATCAAAGCAGGGCGAGAGCCTGACCTTAATACGCCTTTGTCACTGACCAGCGATATCAATCTGCATAGCTCTGCGCTTATTCCTGAAGAGTACCTGCACGATGTGCACCAACGGCTGTTATTTTATAAACGTATTAGCAATGCTGATGACAAAGACGCCTTAACCGATATCCGTACCGAGATGATTGACCGTTTTGGCACGCTGCCTGACCAAACCAAGCAGTTATTCGCTATTCATCAATTGCGGCTTCAGGCAGAAAGGCTAAAAATAAACAAAATCGATGCTAGCATGCAAAGCGTGGTATTGGAGTTTGCCCCAGACACCCCCGTAGAGGCTTTGGCCATTATTCAATTGATTCAATCAGATGCTCAAAAGTACAGAATGAATGGCGCTTCTGGTATCCGCTATCAAAACCCAGAGAAGCTTGTGACCCCTGAACAAAGAGTCGCTGCTGTTCATGAGCTGTTAAGTCATTTTGCTAAGCATATTATAGAAGAGCCCAGTTAGGGACGTCGATAATGATGCCTAACTAACTACCAAACAAAAGTCTTGTCATAAAAATGTCATGGCATCGTCACATCGTTGTCATGACTTTTTATTAAGATTTGTCCTATCAGCATTGGCAAGCAATATAATAAAACCATTCGTAATTATTAATATTAATGACCCAATAGCTTTAGGATATAGGACAGTGAGCATATGAGACAATTACTGAATAATTTACAAGGGGCGATTGAGTTGGAAGATATTGGCTCGCCCATCGGTCAAGAAGAGCTTGAGGCTTTGCTCGAAGATGAATTAGAAGGAGGTATGGCGCTGTAACTTGAAGACTAGCTAGACTGATAAAAGGTCAGTTTTTGACAAGTTCTGTGAATTGATTCGCTTGAGTATAAAATGAAGTCATAAAATTGACTGATTATTATAACAATAAATTGGTTAATATTAACGTTAGGGATAATTAACAAATAGATTTTCACCATTATTATAACCAAGATTCCTGATAACAATAATGATTGATAAAAACAATACTATAAAGAACTATAAAAAATAATAATTCAATAAAAACTAATAAGATAATAACATGGCTAATATTTGATGAACTTGTTGCGTAGATTCAATCTCAAGCAGCCCTTAGGGCTGCTTTTTTATGCTTTAAAATGCATAAACTTAGAAATTTTTCATGATGGAGGCGGCTTAACTAAAGCTATTTGCTTGGACCTGCTCAATATAGGCTTTTTACCATCGAATATTGGGTTGATAAAACCTTATGATAGGTCAATATTATCTCACTCAACATCTGACTTACTATCTCGATATAATCAACCAAGCGATTGCCTAAGGATAATTCTAAAGAGTACCTATATAAACCCAGACCTATAACTGATAAAATAGGCCATTGACCCAATTTACTCGATATTGTTATATCAGTGTCTTTAAGATTGCCTTGAATCATTAATTAATGACACGACTTGTCATCGTAGATACTTTGATAACAGGGCATACCATGGTTTAACCAATAGCTAACTAGAGATAACTTACCTATGTTCCAATTACATCCTACCTTAGCTCAAGATACTTTCTTAGTAGGGGATTTTCCATTATCTACTTGTCGCCTGATGAATGATTGTCAATTCCCTTGGCTGATATTAGTGCCTAGAGTCAGTGGTATTACTGAATTGTATGAGCTTTCTGAATCTGAGCAAGTTCAATTTTTGCGAGAGTCAAGCTGGTTATCCAGTCAGTTGGCTAAGACATTTAGTGCTGATAAGATGAATGTGGCGGCATTGGGCAATCAAGTGCCGCAGCTGCATTTTCATCATATTGTTCGCTATCATAATGATATCAAATGGCCCAATCCTGTCTGGGGCACGCCCGCATTACCTTACACCAAAGAAGTGTTGTCTCAGATGCAGCAAACATTAATGATGGCCTTACGTGGTCATCATCAGATGCCTTTTGATTGGAAGATGTGAGTATTAAGCGCTAACTCAGTAGACCTAATGTGATTATAAATAGTCGTCAATATAATTATGTGAGAAGTCAGTGTGACAGTATCATTGTTATTAGTAAAATTGTTATCAGTAGCATTGTTGTCCATAGCATTGTAATCTGTACTATTGAAATCAGTGATTTAGTCTCACCGCGATTCTTTTTTTATTCATGTTAAGGCCTACTGTTCAATATGCAATTTTTTCAAATCAATGAGGCCAGTGCCAATAAAGAGGCTCAGCCAGCCAACGGCATAAAATACCCAGAAGCTCTCATGCTAATGGCTATTTCGGCATTGATTTTTTGGCACTGTCACGAGCAGCCTGCTGCTATCTTGTTATTATTAATAGGTATAGCAGGGGGGCTATGGGTCTCAGTTTATAGTTATTCTCGAGCGGTTAGCATCTGGAGCACAGGTATCGTCGTAGCGATAGGTGCTATTTTTGTGGGCAGTTTGCAGTTTGAGCCCTCGAGCGCGTTAGGACTATTGACCATGATAGCCATTCGAGTGCTCAAATCTCCAGCCGCTCAACGTATGACTTTAGTGGTTATAGCGATAACCTCGCTTATAGTTGCTTTTTTATTGAGTACGCAAGTCAGGCCCGAAGGGGTCAACATCTCAAGCAGTTGGGCCGCCAGTGTTATCTTATTGCTAAGTCTTTTAAGTGTTATTTGGCAGTTTTGGCAAGTTGAAAATGAGCTTGTGAGCAACCGTCATATTACTGACCATGCCCAAACTCGGATGACCACGATGGTGGCAGTCATTAGCAAACTAATTTGCTTTATACCGAGTCAAGTTTGGGAACCCATTGTCAAAAACAACAGCAATATTAAAGTGATGAATAAGCGCACTAAGCTGTCGGTTCTATTCTCAGACATTGCTGGGTTTACAGAGTTGTCAGATACTTTGAGCGCTGATAACCTGGCTGATATTTTAAATACTTACATGGATAGAATGACAGTCATCGCCAACCGCCATGGGGCAACATTGGACAAGTTTATCGGCGATGGGATGGTTTGTTTTTTTGGGGAGCCCAATAGTAAAGGGGGTCGTCAAGACGCGCTAGATTGCGTGGCCATGGCCATCGATATGCGCCGAGAGATGCGCACACTGAGACACCAATGGCGACTGCTAGGCTTTGAAGGACTCTATATTCGCATTGGGATTGCTACGGGCTACTGTCACGTGGGCAATTTCGGTAGTGAAAATAGAATGAGCTATACTTTGATAGGGCGCGAGGTCAATCTAGCGGCTAGGTTAGAGGCCTCTGCCAATAAAGGGGAGATTCTAATCAGTCCCGCCACTTATGATTATATCTGTCACGAGTATGACTGTGTTCAGACTTCGCCTTTAACCTTGAAAGGTTTTGAGTCGCCTGTCTTTGCTTATCAGGTTTTAGACCCTGATGCTAATAAGGGGAGTCAGTCAAAATGGGTTGACCATGACTTGCCAGGATTTAATCTACATCTTAATTTTAAAGATATTAAAAATTACGATTACCCTGTGATTAAACAGTTTTTGAATCAGGCCCTAGAACGGGTAGATAAGCAAGCAGGTCAAGAGACTAAATCTACCGAAGTGTCAGATTTAAGCATCGACTTTAAAAACGAGTCCCATCACGAGCAGTGGTAAGCAATTAGCTTGAGTTGACCTCTTCTTAAAAAAAGCTTAGGCAATGATTGACTAAGCTTTTTAGGAAGGGAAGTTATTAAAACTCCTCTTATTGGGTGCTAATAATTATATTTCGATGGTATTGATTTTAATTAATATCAATGATTTTCTTTGGCATGATTTAGGGTGTACTTTGGAATCTCGATAGTTAAGTCATTGTCTTCAATCATCACCTGACAAGATAAACGTGAGTCAGGCTCAAGCCCCCAAGCTCTATCTAGTAAGTCCGCTTCCACATCGTCCATTTCATCAAGCGTATTAAAGCCTTTTCGGACCACCACATGACAGGTCGTACAAGCCTTTGACATCTCGCAGGCGTGCTCAACTTTGATGCCTTTCTCTACTAAACCGGCACATAGATTACTGCCCGCTTCTAAAGTCACTTCAGCGCCTTCTGGGCAAATCTCATGGTGGGGCAGTACGGTAATCTTTGGCATAGACATCACATCCATTGCTAATCAATCAAAATTTATCTCAAATTATCTTAGTGGTCACTCATCATTACTGATAGACACTATTTAAAACTGCTATGAAAGCCAGTTACCAAAAGTAAAGACCTAAGGGTATTTGAGGACGTTTCTAAACTAAAACAATAAAAAATAGCGACTCTAAACAAAACAATAAAAAATATCATGGTTCATAATTATGATTCATGTTTAAGCCGTAACCATGAACACTAATTTTATGACTGTTGTTATGACTGCTATCACGACTGCCAGTCCTCAGTCTTGGTGCCTGCCATTGTCGACTTGATGCTTTGGTCCATAATACGAGCAGCAAATAAGTCGCTAATAGGTTTTAGCTGAGCTTTAGCTGACTCAATTTGAGAGCGGTCATTGCTCTCAATAGCTGCTCTCATCACCTCCATAGCTTGAGTCAAACGCTGCCTCTCTGAGCTATCCAATAAAGCGCTGAAGTCGCGAAGAGCAGATTGTAGCGCCAATACCTCACGCTCTGACTCTATTTTAGCTTCAATTAAAGCGCGTGCCTGTTTGTCTTCTTCAGCATATTGGAACCCAGCGAGTAGCAATTGCTCTTTTTGCTCATCTGAGAGTCCATAGGCGGGCGTGATTTCAATCTGACTGGCGATACCCGTGGTGGTCTCTTGTGCACTAACCGTTAGCTGCCCATTGGCATCGATGCTAAAAGTCACTTCAATCCGGGCGAATCCTGCTTTCATCGGCGGAATGCCAAATAATTCAAATCGGCCCAAAGTCCGACAGTCTGCTACGGTCTCACGTTCGCCTTGAACCACATGAATCACCATGCCAGTTTGGCCATCTTGATAAGTGGTAAAGATTTGACGTTTTTTGACTGGAATAGGGGTATTACGTGGGATAATGACCTCTACCAATCCACCCATAGTCTCTAAGCCAAGAGACAATGGCGTTACGTCAAGGAGCAACATGGCATTGTCATCACTATCGCCATTGACTAACTGATGTGCTGCTTGGGCGGCCCCCAATGCGACGACTTCATCAGGGTTGAATCGGCAAAGAGGCTCAGTCGCGAAAAATTCCGCCACTAAGGATTGAATAATAGGCATACGGGTTGACCCGCCAACCAAGATGACCTCATCTAGTGCCTCTTTGTCAATGGCGGCATCGCGCAATACTTGCTCGCAGACTTTTAAGGTGCGGCGGCTAACAGGAGCAGTTATAGCCGCAAGGTCAGTAGAGGTTAGTAAGCCTTGCCAAGGTTGACCATTGACAGTTACCTCAATCGCTACTGACTCTTGAGTGGAGAGTTGCTGCTTATAATCACGAGCGAGGCGAGCAAGCACTGATTTGTCATGAGGGCTTACTGCTTCAGGCAAAACACCTGATTGGACAATGAGCCAATTGGCCAAAAGCCGGTCAATATCATCGCCACCCAATGCGCTATTGCCGCCAGTTGCTAAAACCTCAAATACCCCTTGGGTTAACTTGAGTACCGACACATCAAAGGTGCCACCGCCCAGATCATAAATCAAAAAATATTGCGGCTTATCTAAGGATGATTTTTTTTGGTCTAATCCATAAGCAATAGCAGCCGCTGTGGGCTCATTTAACAGTCTTAAGACATTAATGCCAGCAGCGCTAGCAGCGTCCTTAGTAGCTTGGCGCTGAGCCTCATCAAAATAAGCGGGAACCGTGATAACCGCTCCTTCAATACTATCCTCTGGTAAAGCCAATTTAGCTCGGTCAATCAAAGTCTTGAGTATTTGTGCTGAGACCGCTACAGGCGAGATATTACCTTGAGCGGTCACAAATGCTGGCATCGCTGCCGTATCACCAGTCAATGTATAAGGGTGAGAGAACTTGATATCAGCTTGACTTCGGCCCATAAAACGCTTGGCAGAGGCGATGGTACTAGCGGCGGAAGCATCGCTATAACCCAGCGCTTGATGCCCAACGATAGGCTCCCCCGACTGAGGGTAATACACCACAGAAGGCAGTAGAGTGTCATTAGCATCCGCGGCTTCTATGACTTGTGCTTGGCCTGAGCGAACGACTGCTACCAATGAGTGGGTCGTGCCTAAATCGATACCAATACCATAGCGGTGATGGTGTGGAGCAGTGCTTTTATTGGGTTCAGCAATTTGTAACAAGGACATAATAGGGCTCAGATAACGGATATTAAATGAAGAAAATGGGTCAATAAAGGGGCAAATTTAACTGATTGTGCTTAAGGCATTTGAGCCAATAGTCAATTTCAATTCGTCTAATTCGAGGCGTCTAAAAAGCCTTTAAACATATAAATCATCATCTAGGTCATCACGATTGGCCACCTTATCGATGCCTGCCATAATATCAGCATTTAACTTAACTAAAAACTTTAGCTTTTGTGTGGCATCACTGGCTTTAGGCCAATGTTGCTGCTGATAGGACTGCTCAAATCGCTGCGATTGAGTTTGCAATCGGTTGGCTATTTGCGGCTTCAGCTCACGCAGTAAGGTCAAATCATTGGCTTCAATAGCCTCTTCTAAAGATATCCGCAGTGTCATGGCATCGTCTAAAAAATCCAAATCGGAGATTGAGTTATTCAAAGTATCTGCTTGCTGCTGAGACTCTAACAAGTAAGTGGCTCTAGTATCAGGCGACTTTAAAGTTTGATAGGCATGATTAATTAGTGCCGAAGCCACTTCAGAAGGGGCAGCTAAGTTTTTTGCATCATTATCAATATTACTATTAACATGGCTATCAATATTGATATTATCGTTTTTAATATTGTTGTGCTGTTGGTCAGGGTGATACTGTTTTTGCAAAGCAAGGTAACGCTCATCTAGTGCTTGCTCATCAATGTTAAAGTGGGCAGGCTGATTAAATAGGGCAAAAAAATCATTGAATTGAGGTGTGCCTTGAGGGGATGAAGCTGTACCCGTGTCATCATGTAAAGATGAAGTCGATGTGTTGGTCATAAGCGTGGTATTCACTCTAATTTATGAGCACTTTAATGAGTGGCTAAGGTAAGCAATCTGAAAAACAGAAGCAATTTGATTGGCTAATGGGTGAGCCTTATTACTAGAGACTATACCGTAAAGGACTCGCCACAACCACACTCACCTTTTTGATTGGGATTACTAAATTTAAAGCCTTCGTTTAGACCATCAACCACATAATCCATATGAAGCCCGTTTAAATAGACCATACTTTTGGGGTCAACAAATATAGAGACATCTTGACTGACAAAACGCTCATCATTAGGATCTGGCTCATCCACAAACTCTAAGACATAAGCCAATCCTGAACAGCCAGCCGTTCTGATGCCCACACGAATACCTTCACCTTTGCCTCGATTGGTTAAAAAGTCACGTACATGCTTGGCCGCACGTTCAGTTAATTCGATCATAGAGACTCCTTTAAAAGGTAAATGCCGGATTGATAATAATAATAAATTAAGCTTAATCAGTAGTCTTTGAGCTAATCTATTAAGCCCACGGGATAAACTAATTGACTAAAAAGTAAGGGGATTAATAGATAGTTAGATTAATAGATTAGCTTATTAAGTAAATCATCTGATAAGTTTAAGGTGACAAAGCTTAACGCTGATTGTCACCTTAAAATCATTAAAGCCCTAGGGATGACATCACCTCAATGATATGACCATATCAGCTCAAGCTAAAAACTCACCCTTACAAATAGTCTGTAAACCCGTTTTATCAAACAAGCCATCTAAAACAAATGTCTGACTATCAAATTGTTCACTATCAAATAACTAGCTAAGCACTATGTTAAGCGTTCACAGATTGATGTTTGTTTTGATAATCACTGATAGCCGCTTTAATGGCATCTTCAGCCAGTACTGAGCAATGCACTTTGACAGGGGGAAGGGCAAGCTCCTCGGCAATATCACTGTTTTTGATAGTGCCCGCTTGGTCTAAAGTTTTACCTTTTAGCCATTCAGTCACCAGAGAGCTTGAAGCTATAGCCGAGCCGCAACCATAAGTCTTGAAACGGGCGTCTTCGATAATGCCATCATCATTGACTTGAATCTGTAGGCGCATTACATCGCCACAAGCGGGAGCGCCGACCATTCCTGTGCCCACATTAGCAGCATCTTTGTCTAAATTGCCAACGTTGCGAGGGTTTTCATAGTGGTCAATTACTTTATCGCTATAAGCCATGATTTTTCTCCTAGTTAGGTAAGCCACCAGAGGGTAGCTTATATATTTGGGGTCAAACTGCTCTTAAATCAATAGCATAAGCGGGTCAAGCTATTGAAGATAGTACAGAGTATCAGTCAATGAACGCTGCTAGTAGTGCAAAGGCTTTAATGGGCAGACCACTCAACAGAGTTTAAATCTACGCCTTCTTGATACATATCCCAAAGAGGTGATAAGGCGCGAAGTTTGTCAACGGCATCATGCATCTGGGTAAGCACGATATCAATGTCTGCTTCTGTCGTATAACGACCAAAGCTAAAGCGGATAGAGCTATGCGCCAGCTCATCAGAGCGGCCAATAGCCCTAAGCACGTAAGAGGGTTCAAGAGTGGCTGAAGTACAAGCAGAGCCCGAGGATACTGCTAAGTCTTTAAGCGACATCATCAAAGACTCACCTTCTACGAAGTTAAAGCTAATATTGACGATATGAGGCACGCTGTGCTGCAAATCACCATTGAGATAAATCTCTTCAATATCTTGCAGTCCATCCCAAAGCTTTTGACGAAGCTTGGCCGCATGAGCATAATCTTGCTCAAAACGCTCTTTTACGATACTAAAGGCTTCGCCCATGCCAACAATCTGATGCGTGGGAAGGGTACCTGAGCGCATACCACGCTCATGACCTCCGCCATGTTGTTCAGCTTTAAGACGCACCCTTGGTTTACGGCGGACAAATAAAGCGCCAATCCCTTTGGGGCCGTAAGCTTTGTGGCCTGAAAAGCTCATTAAATCAATCTTTAAAGCTTGCAAATCAACGGGTACTTTACCGACTGCTTGAGCGCCATCCACATGAAAGATAACACCAGCTTCTCTAGTAATCTCACCAATCGCCGCCACATCAGTAATGATGCCAAGCTCATTATTAACCATCATCAAGGAGACTAAGATAGTGTCTTCACGCAGCGCATCTTTGACCTGCTGCGGGCGAATCATACCTGTGCCGGGTTCTGGCTCAAGATAAGTTATCTCAAAGCCTTCTTCTTCAAGCTCACGGCAAGTATCTAAGATAGCCTTATGCTCGATTTTGCTGGTAATAATATGCTTGCCACGAGACTCATAAAAGTGGGCAGCACCTTTAAGTGCTAAATTGTCAGACTCAGTTGCACCCGAGGTAAATACAATTTCACGAGGATCAGCATTAACTGCCTCTGCCACTTGCTGGCGCGCAGTTTCAACCGCTTCTTCTGCCTGCCAACCATAGCCGTGTGAGCGTGAAGCAGGATTGCCAAAGACACCATCAATTGTCAGATATTGCGTCATCTTCTGTGCCACTTGCTTATCCACAGGCGTCGTTGCGGCGTAATCTAGATAAATTAATTGTTGGGTTTGACTCATGCTGGGTTCACCTCGCTGGTCGGTAATGTAATAGTGGATATATCTTTATCAGCCATCAAATGCTGACGTTCTGAGACGGATTGAACATTTTCTAAATCCAATAATTGGGCTAAGGTAATATTTTGTAGATAATGCTCAATATGATTAGACAGCGCACACCATAAATCATGAGTTAGGCACATGGCGCCATCTTGACAATTTCCTCGGCCTTCACATTGCATAGCATTAACCGATTCATCGACTGCTGAGATAATACTCATAACATCAATCTGATCGAGAGGTTTTGCCAAATGGTAGCCACCTGATGCGCCCCTAATACTGGTGACTAAACCACGTTTTCTTAGTTTAGAGAAGAGCTGCTCTAAATAAGAAATAGAAATAGATTGTCGCTTAGCAATATCAGATAAGGATACTGCCCCGTCTTGATGACTGTCTTGCAAAGCTAAGTCGAGTAAAGCCGTTACGGCATATCTACCCCTTGTCGTCAAGCGCATGTGCTATCTCCCTCGATATGGTACATTATTATGATTAGGCAAGGTTCATACAGTGGTATTAATGAGTAGTGACTCAATAGATCACTGACTTAATAAATACTCGATAAATATAGGTACTGTATTTCACTTTATGACGAATTTGTCTTTGCCTTCGAAGCCATTATACTTAATCCCGAGTAAAATAGTCAAGATTGATTTGACTTAACAGTCAGAAACTTACGTTAAGCTAATCAATAAGGTGTAAATTAAGTAAAGACGTTGGGCTTTCCTAAACCCAAAAAAAACACTGCTATAAAAGCAGTGTTTAGGAGGGCTAAAAATATGTTAGTTCTTATAGCAATCTTTAAAGTAAGCTTTACATATTTTTAGAAATAACCGCTCAGCCCATCAAGTAAGATATCAATCTAAGACAGCTCTGACTAATTTGACATCAACCAACCAATAACGCTTGCAATAGCCACAACGATGGCCACAAGCAAACTAATAATAAGCGTTTTCTGTTTGCTTTGTAGCTCTTTGACGGTGGTTTCTAATTCACGGTTTTTGATGGTTAAGGTATTAATTTGGGTTTGCTGTTGAGCAATGCGGGCTTTATAGTCTTCTCTTTTTTGGTCTTTTTCTTCTTGACTGGCTGATTTTTTATCTGAGCCTTTGAATCTTTTTAATAAGCTTTGAACTAAGCTGCCCAGTCCTAGCTGCAATAAGAAACTCTTGACCAGCTCAACTTGGCCCGCCTCACCACGCATCTGTAATTTATTAACTTGCGACTCATCATGACTCACTAAGACATTGAGTACTTGAACGCTATAGGCATTAATAATAACATCGGGTGCTGAGCGATTGGCAGGCATCACCGCATCTAACAGTACCCCTTTATAGCTAAAAGTCGCAAAAACTTCAGTATGAGGCAAGTATAAGCGCAGAGCTACTACAGTACCCTGTTTAGCCAGTGGATAAGCCGCTTTACGAAGAGCAGGGTCTAAGCGCAATAATAAGGTTAAAGCGGACTCGATAGATACCAAAATAATATTTAATAAAGAATGAGACAAAGTAGTACGCTTCATGTAGTCAGTCCAAATAGGTGAGCAAATCGACTATGAATCGGTTGCAGACATTGACAATAGGTCATTTGATGACGCTAATGCCAAGAGATGGGGCTAAAGCCAACGTTTAGACAACCTAAGATACATTATTGTGGGTAAGTTTATCAAATCACAGTCAATAAAATGTTGTTAAGTCGTTATAGTGCGAGGGGTTTTGCTACTGTATCTATAATCGTTAATCTTCTAAGTTTATGGTAAATAAACTGTTATAAGCTGAGTATTCTAAGATAAATAGAACAGGGTAATAGGATAAATCAATAACTAAGCAACCTCGTCATTTTAGCAAGCTAACCCATAGGATACGCGATAATCATTTAATAATCAGCTAATGCAAAATAGTCACCATATAAGGCACTATATAATCCACTATTGAGCGCTAGCATTATTAGAGCCGTTAAAGTGTATTGTTTTGGCGTCCTATCGCCTTTTTTTGCTAAAAAACGCCAACGGATGCATTAAAAATGTAAAATAGCTTGCGAAAGCTTGAAAGCCTTGATATAACTGCTTAAACGCTATTTCTGATTTGATTTTTGTAGATTGAGAATTGGTTATAGTGGTCAGTTTGGTTCACGTCGTCATTATTGACATTTAATGGCCATGATGAAATCGGTAACGAATGAACTTTTAGATAAGTATTGACTATAAGTTATAATTTTTGCCGATTTTACATTGTTTTTATGGATCTAGTAA
>JAUNVX010000016.1 GCA_030540615.1 Psychrobacter sp.
ACACTCACCATAATTGAGCGCACCTGACACGGTATAATCTGCTTGGCAATGTCAGTTAGATTAGGTTTACCACTCAAGCCAAGCCAATAGCCAAAGCCCACTTGGGTGAGGTCGACACCACTATGAGTGGTATAGCCGATGCCGCCTGAGGGTCGACTGTTAATCTCAAGTACTCGGTGGACGCCTTCATCATCTTGCTTGGTCTGAACGCTGACGATGCCATCGCAGCCAAAAGCCTTAATCAGCGGTATCACCACTTGCATCACTTCCTCATCATAGCCAATGTGCTGCACCTTGCCGACTTTATGACGGGTAATAGCGGCTAATACCTCGCCACGTTCACACACCACATCGATTGAGTATTCACGTCCTGCTAAATAGGGCATGAGCAGCATCGGGATAGGGCGTTCAAGCACCATCTGGCTATTGGCGTAAGCCGAGATAAACTGCTCAGTTTGGATGCGGCGATTGTCAGTAAAGTACAGATGCTCAAAGCTATCAAATTGTGGGTTTTCTTGTCCTAAAGCGTCAGAATCTAGCCCAGTGTCCAATATCCAAAACCCTTGGGCGAATATCCCACTAATAGGTTTGACACACAGTAGCTGATGACCATGCTTTTCTAGCAGCTCGGTCAACTGTGCTAAATTATCAAAGCGCCAGCCTTCAGATACTGGGATACCATGAGTTTGACAGTGCTGAATGAACTGAAACTTATCATCTATTTTCTCCAGCATTTCGGTGCAAGTCGCGCCCGTTAACAGCCGAATACCAGCGGCTTCAAATAAAGGGCGCTGCGCCTCATAGGCGATACTGTTGCGGCCCGTAAGCAGCACCTTGACCTGATGCTGCTGCGCCTGCTCTAAAACGAACTGCCATCTTGCTAAGTCAGTTAAATCACTCAAGATAGACTCAACGCTTTCAATACTCACGTTGGTGGTCAGCTCTTTAGGTTCAGTAAAAGCTTGATCAGCGAACTCAAATATTTCAGGCCGATACGAGCGGTGCGAGCAATAGACAGTGAAGGGCGGCTTTGAGGCTGTCATGTGTTGGGATTTGAGCATTTGAAGGCTAGCTAGCATATCGCGCTGACTAGATTGTCCTTCAGCGAGCCAGACGTTGGTTGCAGGGCTGGTCATAAAGTTGGGGCCTCAATATTGGATGATGAATAATTAAGCTTAAGACCGTTGAACACTGGTCAGGGAGTACGGATTAAGAAGTACGGGTCAAAGAGCACAGTTTACTATGATAGCTTGTACCCAAGTCAAGCGATTGACCAATAGGCTAGCAAATTATCCCGCGTTAAGGGTTATATTGAATCGCTGTTATCAGTCATGATGTCCTCAAGCGCATCATCTGCTAGACTAAAGGGGATAGATTTAGATGCCGTAGCATTGTTAGGAGTATAACTGTTAGAAGCATGGTTGTTACAAACACGGCTAATAGAATCCTAGCGACGAATACTGGTAAACATATAGACTTGATAATGACCAAAAACAATAATCAGATAAGGACAAATCCATGATTCAAACTTTAATTGCAGGTGCCAATGCACCATTACCCACTGACAGTATTAGTATTCGTATTATCAGTGAGCGACCGATTGATTGCGCCGCTTACCGCCTTGCTGAGTCTGGCAAAGTACGTGGTGATGGCGATATGATTTTTTATGGGCAGACCCAAAGTGATGATGGCAATGTGCTATTCCGGGGTCATGAGACTGATGGTTTCTTCGATATCAATCTAGGCGTTCAACCTGCTCAAATCGAAAAGATTGCCTTAGCTTTTTCTAGCAATCAGACTTTAGCGCAGATAGGCAACATTGACGTTCAAGTCATGCATGGTCATGATGTTATTTTGACTTGTCAGGTAGAGGCGGCGAATCGTAGCGAAAAAGCGGTTATATTAGCCGAGTGCTATCGCCGCCAAGGGACATGGAAATTTCGCTTTATCTCACAAGGTTTTGATGGAGGTCTTAAGCCCCTCTCTGAGCATTTCGGCGTTGAGATTGCCGATGAGAGTGAGTCAAGCAGTTCAAGCCAGAACGCTTCATCAGTTAATACGTCAAAACCCAATTCATCAACGCCTAGCCCTGTCAATACTAGCAAACCCAATCAGGCCTCCCAAATGCCGCTACCCATTGCCTCAGCCAGTCCTGAGCCATCAACTGTCAATCTGTCTAAGATTACTTTGACCAAAAACCAATCGACCATTAACCTTAAGAAAAAAGACAATTTTGGTAAGATTTCTATCAACTTAAACTGGAACCAACGACCCGACAACAGCAGCGCTCCCAAAAAAGGCCTGCTTGGTGATTTATTCAAGCAGCATTCTAAGGGCATTGACCTAGATGTCGGCGCGATGGTGCATCTCAAAAATGGCGAGAAGACCCTCATTCAAGCCTTAGGTAACCGCTTTGGTAGCCTAGACCGTGATCCTTATGTGCTATTACGCGGTGATGATAGGACAGGGCAGCTCACCACTGGCGAATGGCTAGATATCAATGGCGCTCAGTGGGCGCAGATTCAGGAAGTGTTTGTCTTTGCCTTTATCTATGAGGGCGTTCCCAACTGGTCGCAGACCGATGGCGTGGTCACTATCCACGTACCTGAGCAGCCACCGATTGAGACACGATTGACTGAGGGGGCAAGCTCATTACCGATGTGCGCCATTGCTCGTTTGGTCAATCAGCAAGGCAGCATCAACGTCGAGCGAATCAACCGTTATTTTAGTGGTCATAAAGACATGGATCAGGCATTTGGTTGGGGATTTAGTTGGCAAAAGGCTCGAAAGTAGGCCGTTATAGCTTACTAAAATAGCCTAAGTATAACCCTTAAATTAAAACCCTTTCTTCTCGCAAAAAAGGGGTAGGGGTGGATTCAAAAAAGTGTTAGAAATAAAAGATAAATAGCCTCAGCATCGAGGCTATTAAATAGATATGAAAGAAGGGTTGCAAAGTTAGAAGATGACTAAAAATAAGTTACCTATACACTAAAAACGCCACCCAAAGGCAGCGTTTATTATGAATAAGAAATAGCAATTTAACCTCTAAGCATGTGGCGCAACCGCAGGCATCAAGTCCTGAAAAGTTCGACCAGAAGCGGTTTCGCCAATAGCATGCATTTTCCACTCGCCATTATGACGATAGACCTTGGCCATGACCATTGCTGTATGGCTGCCTTGTGACGAGAGATTATAGCGCGCTACTTCTGAATTATTGCTGGCATTAACGATGCGGCAAAAAGCGTTCTCGACAGTCTCAAATGTTTGACCGGTGAAACTATTGACCGTAAATACCAGCGATTGAACGCTAGCAGGGACGCGGGATAAATCCACATTGATGACCTCATCATCGCCGTCGCCATCTCCGGTCCGGTTATCTCCAGTGTGCAAGATACTGCCATCTTTGGACTTTAATTGACCGAACCAAATCGCATCGACCATCTGTTTATTGGCGTCAAACATAATGCATGAGGCGTCTAAATCGATGCTATCACCGCCACCGCCGCCACCACCAAATAGATTGCCTAAAAAGCCGCCTTTTTTGGCACCGCCAGCTGATTGGGCCACATCCCAACCTAGTCCCATCTTGATTTGGGTGAGATCGCCGCCCGCTTCTTTACTTAGCGAGATTTTTTGACCTTTTTGAAGACTTACTGCCATGATGTTGTCCTTTAATCGTTATAAGTTGATATAAAAGTTATTGATATAAAATTGCGAATTAAAAAGTGGCTAGTTAAAAGCACCAAGTGAAAAAGTTAAGACATAGTTGTTTAATCTATATAGTTGTCTAAATAATGTCATAGCCTAACATTACATAATCTGGTCTAAAAAGCCACCGCTGCTGCCTCGGCCACCAGAGTTGGTGCCCAGCACACTTTGAATCCAGCCTTTGTAGCTGTCACGATTGCGAGAGCAGATAACGACTTTGCCTTGGCCTGAGAACTTAAGCACCATGCCCTCACCACTGGTGACAGAGTTGATGATATTGCTCATAAAGCCTTTTTTCTTGCTGGTAGAGACAGAGAGACTATAGTCGAGGCGAGAGTCCCAACAGACCACATGACCATTATCAATGATGACATCTTTGCCCGGCTCAACGTCAATCTCAAATAGTGAGCCAAATCCGGAGACCACCACTTGACCAGTGCCGTGGGTCTGCATAATCACAAAGCCGCCTGTATCTCCAAACACTGCGCCACCAAGATTGCGCTGAATATTGGCGCGGACTTCGACACTGCGAGAGGCCGC
Source organism: Psychrobacter sp. (assembly GCA_030540615.1). Lineage (GTDB taxonomy): Bacteria > Pseudomonadota > Gammaproteobacteria > Pseudomonadales > Moraxellaceae > Psychrobacter. The sequence continues at coordinate 4,249 of JAUNVX010000016.1, forward strand.
GACAAAAGCGCCATCACTTAAGGTGTACTGATTAGCACCGACATCTAGGATTTGCATATCGCCATCGAGAGTGGGGGCCAGCAAACAATCGCCCTCACCATGTACGGCTTCAATCTCTTGTTGGAACAGCGACTCATCATTGGCAAAACGGCGCATTAAAGACTGCATAATACCGCCTTGTAATTTGCCTTTTAGCTCAAGATTGGTCTCCATCATCACCATGGCATTGGCTTCACAGTAGATAGAGTCACCCTTTTTAAGATTGCAATGCAAAAAGGGCTCGATTGTCCCAATAAGACTAAATGTCGCTGCCATAAATTCCGCCTATAAAAATAGCTAAGAGTCGTCAACCGAGTAAAGATGTCATTAACCTAGTCAAATTTTATTGACCTAGCAAAAATGCCATAGACACTGCCAAACTTAGCAGTAAGGCAGGCATATGGCATTCAATAGCTGACTATAGAGGTCATAAGAATTTTATAGTGTGATTAAACACTGACGCCATAAGAAGTGGCTAATGGGCCAAGACCACCTGCGAACCCTTGACCGACCGCGCGAAATTTCCACTCACCATTATGGCGGTAAATCTCACCAAAAATCATCGCTGTCTCAGTGCTGCCATCTTCAGATAAGTCAAAACGGGCGATCTCAGTATTACCATTGTCATTGATAACGCGGATAAACGCGTCAGCCACTTGGCCAAAGTTTTGATTGCGGGCTTGGCCTTCATAGATAATGGCGCAGACAGCTATCTTAGCGACGTCGCTTGGCACAGCTGCTAGGTTCACTTTGATAGACTCATCATCGCCATCGCCTTCGCCAGTACGGTTATCACCGGTATGCTCGACTGAGCCATCGCCTGATTTTAAGTTATTAAAAAAGATAAAATCTTGATCGTTACGCACTTTACCAGATTCGTCTAGCAAAAAAGCAATAGCGTCTAAATCAAAGTCTTGGCCGTCAGTGGCACGCGGATCCCAGCCAAGTCCGATGGTCATGTTGGTTAAGCCTGGGGCTTCTTTTGATAAGTTGACGTTGCCGCCTTTGGTTAAGCTAATAGCCATGTTGGTCATCCTTTGATTGATTATATAAAATATAAGAGGTTAAATTAACGAAAATATATCAATAAAAACTTAGTTTTGCTCTATTGCTCAAATCAATTATCGCCACAGTCTTGGTCAGAATGATTATAAAATCAATCACTCAAGCACAATATATCAGCCATAAAAAACGTGAGCCGAGACTCACGTTAACTATACTAATCCCCCCTGCCATTAGCAAGGGGAGATTGTGCGGGTATTGTGTGAAAATATCATCTAAGGTTTGCTCGATGTTGTTTAACCTTTACTGGCTTCAAGCTTGCGATGCTTAAGGGAGGCCAAAATAGCCCAGCCGATAAACGCGATACCGATAAGACCAGTGACAATCTCTGGAACATGGAACTTCATCGACAACAGCATAATGACTGCTAATGCGCCAATGGCATAATGCGCCCCATGCTCAAGGTAGACGAACTCATCCAAAGTGCCTTTGTCCACCAAATAAATGGTCATAGACCGTACGAACATCGCACCAATGGCAAGACCTAGCATGATGATAATCACATCATTGGTAATCGCAAACGCGCCAATCACCCCATCAAAACTAAATGAAGCATCTAACACTTCTAGATATAAGAATCCTGCAATACCGCCTTTCATCACCGCGCTACCAGCATCGGCAAGATTATTGGTCAATGGTACGCCGCCTTCGATGTCTTCTTCAGCCTCTTCGATATCGCCCTCAAGCATGCCTGAAATCACCTGAACACCAAGATAAACTAAGATACCCCAGACACCGGCCATAAGTACGGCTGACTTTTGCTCAGCATGGACCCAAGTTAATGACACCATTAAAACGGCCAAAGCGACAAAGACACTCATCGCATCAACTTGACCAAATTTGGCCAGACGGCTCTCTAACCAATCAAACCAATGGACTTCATTATCACCGAATAAAAAGTTCAAGAATACTAACATCAGGAACATACCACCAAAGGCTGATATCTCAGCATGGTGTGCCATTAGCTTGGCTGAGTATTCAGTGGGGTTGTATAATGCTAGGTTGATGACGTCCATCATGCCCATGTCGGCTGTGACCGAAACGATGACGATTGGGAATACCAAGCGCATACCAAAGACGGCGATTAAGATACCGACGGTCAAAAATATCATCTTCCAAAATTTGTCCCAATGCTTAAGGACAGAGGCATTGACCACGGCATTATCAAAAGATAAAGAGATTTCCATCACTGCTAAAATAGCAGTAATAGAGAGGGCAGAAATCAGGCCGCCCATGCCACTATGTGAAAATCCCCACCAAGCCGCTACTGCTAGGGCAATGGTGGTGAAAATCATGTCGAAATAAAAATGTCTCATGACATATCCTGTATTAGGTCATTTTCAGTAATAACTAGTAAAGACCAGTGATAACCATCATATTTAGTGATTACGATATTATTATAAAAAAGGTGCTGACAGTTTTAAAACAATCAGGCAGATAAAAAAAGTGGCTAATGATAACCACTTTTTTTGAATTGCACTATAAATTTTTGTTGAGCTTGAGCTATTTTGCTTGGTTTTAATACTTTAGCTCTAGCGCCTAGTTAAATACTAACGCCATATTGATGGCACATGGCTTGTAAGCCACCAGAATAGCCTTGACCAACCGCACGGAACTTCCACTCGCCGTTGTGGCGATAAACTTCACCGAATACCATGGCAGTCTCAATAGAGTAATCTTCTGCTAAGTCAAAGCGGACCACTTCTGTGCCTGACTCTTCGTTGACCACACGGATGAAAGCATTCGCCACTTGACCAAAGTTTTGATGACGGTTTTGGGCGTCATGGATGGTGACCGTAACCACAATCTTGTCAACATCGCTTGGCACTTGGGAGAGATTCACTTTAATGACTTCATCATCACCATCGCCTTCACCAGTACGGTTATCACCGGTATGCTCAACCGCGCCATTGTCAGATTTTAATTGGTTATAAAATATAAAGTCATGATCGCCGCGCACCTTGCCGGCTGAGCTGAGTAAAAATATACTGGCATCGAGATCAAACTCAGCACCAGAGGTCGCGCGCTCATCCCAGCCAAGTCCAATCAGTAATTTATTTAAGTTGGGGTCTGTTTTAGTTAGCGATAAGTTACCGCCTTTATTGAGTGATAATGCCATTAGTCTCGTCCTTTTTTAGAGAATTAAGTGTTTCATAAAATAAGTGTTACATGAAAAGTGTGAATCCAAATAGCCCGTCAAGAGCAACCGTTAAACAAGCTAGCAAATGACGACCATAAAAATAAGCTCAAGGTATCTATAGGCTTTTTAACACAATCTATGCCAATATTCAAAGCGCAATACGTATCATTATTAATATACCGCTCTTAATAAGGTGCACTCAATAAGTGGCCTTCCTTAAGCATTAAGCATAATGGCTAAGAGCGCTGATGTCGAATCTCAAAACTATGGTGAATGGGCTTTTTGATATTAAAGTCAAAGCCAATGGTCTCATGAGTGATGTCACGTATCTCATAGCGCTGAGTCAGCGTCTCGTCTAATTCAAATTTGCTGAAGTTATTAGAGAAATATAAGACGCCATCCGTGCGTAAGCGGTTCATAGCGCGATTGATTAAAGCGGTATGGTCACGCTGCACATCAAAGGTGCCCTGAAACTTTTTGGAGTTTGAGAAGGTAGGTGGGTCGATAAAAATAGTATCAAACTGCTCAGTGTTGTCTTTAATCCACTCAAAGATATCCTCGCTGACAAAGCGATACTTGCTGCCACTCATGTCTAGACCATTTAAGGCAAAGTTCTGTTTGCCCCAGTCCAGATAGTTCTGCGATAGATCGACACTGGTCACCGATTTAGCCCCTGCTAAGGCTGCATGAACACTGGCGGTGCAGGTATAGGCAAATAGATTGAGCACATCAGCACCGCGACTGGCCGCTTTGATTAACCCTCGCATATTGCGGTGATCGACGAACAGTCCAGTGTCTAGATAGTCAGTGAAATTGACATAAAAATAAGCGCCATTTTCGCGAACGATATAGAACTTGCCACGCTTGTCACTTTGGGTCTGTTTGCTATATTGCTCGTTGCCGGATTGACGCGCGCGCGTCTTAATAAACACCTGCTCGCGGTTAATGCCTAGTACCTCACGAGTGCCTAGCAGGGCTAGATTAAAACGGCGTTTGGCGGTCTCAGGTGGGATATTCTTTGGCGGGGCGAACTCTTGCACATGGACATAATCCCCGTAGACATCAATGGCAACTTTAAAGTCTGGCAAATCAGCATCATAGACGCGCAGATTGGTCACGCCGCCTACCGCTGGGTCACGAGCTGCAAGTTTTTTGAGATGAGCGAGGTTTTTTTGCAGACGATTGACAAAGTCCTGTGCCCCTTCAACACTGATTTCGGTCTTCTCAAAGCCTTGAATAAGGGTCTCATGGCGGTTAGGGATAAGACTACCGTGACGGAAATAGACCGTAATCGCACCATTATGACAGCGCAGCGTCTGCGGGTCACTAATCGGCAAGATATCGGCATGTTCCACTTGCGCCGCCAATACCCCCAGCATTACTTGATGAGCAGGGGTTTTATTGGCTTTAGTCGCCTGAGATTTTTGGCTAGATTGTCCCTTTGATGTCTCATCACTAGAGAAGATATCTTGTAGAATTAGACCTAAACCTTGATACAAAGGTTTGATAAAGTCTTCACTGCCTAAGCGCTCGCCATAAGGCGGATTGGTAATGATAAGGGGACGGGCTAATTGGTCTGCTTCAATAAACTTACCGAGCCCTGCTTTTAGGCTGCTCAGTGGTCGCTGCTCTAAGGTAATCAATGGGATGAGCGCTTGAAGTCCGGCGGCAATCATGTTTTTGTGCACGGCTCTAATAGCGCCTACATCTGAGTCATAACCGATGATAGTGGGCAAGCAAACGGTCGTATCGGCTGGCTCAGTCTGACCAGCGGGTTTGGCATAGTGAACGATGGTGTCTAGAGCGTAATGGAAGCGGCCGCGAGCATCATCTACCATCGATTGCCATAAACCACTGTCATGATGCTGCCAACCATAAAAACCAAATTGACTCTCAGCCTTATCAATCCCTACCGGGTAATCGCAGCACATGAGTAACGCTTCAATTAAGAACGTCCCCGAGCCGCACATGGGGTCAATCAAGGCGTCATATTTTAGCTCATCTGTTGCCCTGCAAGTCGTAGCCGAATCCTCATCAGCCAAACAAGGCAACTTATTATCAAGCCAGCCGCTACTGATTAATAAGGCCGCCGCCAAGTTCTCTTTAAGAGGAGCATCAGTCATTGCTACGCGGTAACCACGGCGATGCAAGCTGGTCCCTGATAGGTCCAAATATAACTCTGCTTGTTTGTCATTGACCGTCGCGAAAACCGTAAAGTCAGGCTGCTTGCTATCGACGTTAGGGCGCTCACCGAATTTATCGTTAAACACATCAGCAATAGCATCTTTAATCCGTAGCATAGCAAACTGCTGACTGACGCTAACTCGCTTGTCCACTGAGACGCGAATAGCAAAAGTTTGTTTAAGACCAAATTGCTCTGACCAATCAACGCTTTTGGCCAAGCCATAAAGCTGCTCAGCGACATCATACTCTTTATTGATATTACGTCTTTTAATCAGCAGCAGTACCCTAGAGGCGACTCGCGACCATAGGCAGATGTTATACAAGTCTGTTAGGGTGCCATGAACCGCTAGGCGACCTGTACTTTTGATGTCACTGACCATCCCAAGGCTAGCCAGCTCGGTCTGAAGAGGAAGCTCAAGGCCATCGGCACAAGTAATAATAAAGTCAAAGTGAGAGGGCTGGGATGTGGGGCTGGTCATGAATCTACCTGTCTGATGTGAGTGATTGCTTAAAAAGGGATTCTATCACAATTGCCTTATGAAGGCTTTAGAGCTCAAGTAATTGCATTAGAAATTTGCGAGCCAATCAGCACGTCATTAGGCTAGGACTCGTCAGGTTTGGCACCATTATCGATATGAGTGGTGGTTTCAAATGGCTTGGTAGGGATGGGGTAGTCAACGTCTTTGGGCATGAGTAGACGCATGTGCGGGTAGGGAGTTGATATTTGCGCTGTATCTAGGCCTTTTTTGATATTCTCAATCAAGCCTTCTTTGAGCCTAGGCAGCCTAGCCACGGCAGCAGGGGTAACCCAAAAGCGGACGATAAAAAATACCCCGTATTCCCCAATCTCAGCGATGGTGGCAGAGGGCTCAGGACGTTTGAGCACGCTATCAGTGGCCTCCAAAACTTGCATAATAACGGCGCGGGCATCGTCAATATCTGCCTCAAAAGCGATGCGAACCCGAAAGTCAAAGCGCACGAAGTTTTTGGAGGTAAGGTTAATCACCTCGGATGAGGCCACGTTAGAGTTGGGCACGATGACCGTGATATTGTCGCGGGTCAAGATATGGGTGGTACGCAGTGAGATGAGCACCACTCGACCTTCGCGGTCGCCGATACTGACCCAGTCGCCCACTTGAAACGATTGCTCAAGCAAAATAGTAATGCCAGCGATAAAGTTGGCTAGGGTGGATTGAGCCGCAAAACCCACTGCCAGACCAGCGATACCAAGACCGGCTACCAAAGACACAATGTCAAAGCCAAATTGGGCCATGACACTAGCGAGACCTAGGATGAAGATAATCACTGACAAGAGGTTTTTGAGCAGCTGCTCTATAGAAGCATTTAGGCCATAATGCTCAAGCACCTTATGAATCACTTGACCTGAGGTGGCCCAAAGTACGTAATAAATCCCTGCCCAAATACTGGCTTTGGCCACAGCTTTGACCGTGCCAGGAGCCACATTGAGCTGACTCATGATGGCAATGATACTTAGGGTGACCCAAATATATCGTAGCACTGAGCGCACAATCTTGAGCCGTTTTTCGCTCAAGCGTAGACGGTCTTGGTTATTTTTGATGGTGTAATTGGCCAGCCAATACAAAAAGCTGACCAGCGCTAGCAAAATTAGAATCTTGATACTGGTACTGGCAATATTAGCCGCGCGTGACGACCAATCACGCGTTTCTTCTTCCAAAGTGCCACCGATAGCTAAGTAAAAGCTGGTATGCAAATCTCGCACAATCTCCTGAAAGAACTCTTTAATACCAGCGATTGCCATCTTAAAATCCGTAAGAGAGGTAGGTGTTTATAAAGTGGTTATTTGTCAAGTGGTTGTTTATAAAGCATCGAGCCTGTAGGCATTAAGTCTATATCTATCAGAAATAACGGCTAGGTACTCGTACTATAAAACGCATCGCTGTTAGTCTGATTGGTGCGGAAGGTCCATTTTATCTTGGACTTGTCGTAGCGCAGTTCGTAGACCCTCCAAGATAGTCGGGTGATAAAAAGGGGCGTCTAATAGCTGCTTGACGGTGAGCTCATTGGTAATGGCCGTGGCGAGGATATGGGCGATATACTCGGCATCAGGGGCCACCATGCTCGCTCCTAGTATCTTATCGGTCTTTTTGCAGGCATAGACTCTAAGTAGACCGCAGTTCACGCCCATGATACGGCTGCGACCTTGGCTGCCAAAATCGACCTCACCAATGACGTGGTCTAGTGATTGCTCTTTGATATCCTTTAGCGACTGGCCGACATTGGCAATCTGCGGCTCACAAAACACGATAGATAGCGGCGGTGCAGGCGGGCGCAGGTTCGCTGCTTGAGTATCATCACAAACACTAGCCCCAGCGCTATAGCCCTCGTCGCTTGCCACATGTAATAGGGGCAGATGAGCGTTCGCATCCCCAATCACATACACTGGCAGGTTACTGATTTGACCCGTATTTTTATCCAAATCCTTGGGCTTGTCATCTTTATCCAGTTCAACCCCTAAATGCTCAACCCCCAACGCCTTTAATTCATTACGGCGACCTGTGGCGACTAGCACAGCATCCCCTTGCCAGCATTGAGCCTTGCCAGACTCATCTTGATAATGTATCAAGGCGTGGTCATCGTCTAGAGCCACTGCTGTAATCTCGATACCAAGCTTCAAAGTAAGCGCTGAGCTCAGGCACTTAATTGCCTGTTCATTAACTTTGGGGTCGGTTAGACCACCGATTTTATTGGCTCGGTTCAATAAGGTGACTTCGACCCCTAGTCGGCTAAAGCTTTGCGCCAGCTCAAGGCCTATTGCGCCAGCACCGACGACGGCCAAGGAGGTGGGCAAATCCTCAATCTCAAAGATAGTATCTGAGGTATATAGCCGCTCTCCTAGGTTATCTTGCCAACCTTCAGGAACAAAGGGCGTCGAACCGGTAGCGACAATCACATGTTTGGCTTTAATAAGCTCGTCATTGACTTCGATGAGGCCGTCGCTATTGATATAAGCTCGTCCTGAGATTTTTTTATCCTCTGGCCAGTCATCGACGCTGTCTTGAACATGCGAGGTAAAATAATCGCGCAATGCTTGCACCCGTTTCATCACTTGTTTGCCATCGATATTGATGTCTGCTTTGACACCAAACTCTTCAGAAGCCTTAGCATGATGAGCGCGTTCCCCAGCAGCGATGAGCAATTTGCTGGGCATACAACCTACAGTGGCGCAGGTAGTGGTCCAAAACCCCTCATTGATAATGACGATATCATCCGATTGTTTTCGGGCTTGTTTAAAGGCGTTTTGACCCGCTGTACCGGCACCAATAATAGCCACATCAACGCTGCGGGTGGCTTGAGAGTCAGAAGAAGATGCGCTCATAATAATCCTTAAAGCAGTAGATTAGAGATAATAGGGTAGTGTGAATCAGTAATATTAATAAATGATGCTAATAAATGGCATGACCCAATAGGTTTAAATAAAGCAGGTCAACAAACGATTAAGTAAAGGAGGCTTTAGGCCTCAGGAAGAAGGGTCAACAGCCGCTCGGCATAGCCTTTTGCGCGTAAATTGCGCTGAGCATGGGTGAGATGTCCGGCTTGATTAAATACGAACGCTGACCGTACCAATCCTAAGATTTTTTTGCCATACATGTTTTTTTCTTTAATGACGTCAAAATACTGACACAGCTGCTCATCTTCATCACTAATCAGCGGTATTTGTATGTTTTGTTGGTCAATGAACTTTTTATGAGTATCAATACTGTCGCGTGAGACCCCTATCACTGTATAGCCGAGCGCGCTAAACGCTTGACTATGAGCAGTAAAATCATTGGCCTGTGTGGTGCAGCCAGGGGTATTGTCTTTGGGGTAGAAATAAAGGATTAAACCATGGTTTTGCTCAGTCTGCCATTGGGATAAGTTGATGTTATCCTCTAGCCATTGATTATCTACTTTACTCACTATAGGTACTTCAAAATCAGGAAGAGTCAGACTTTCGTTGCTGGGTTTGGCCATATTGCAATCCTTTGAATTTATTATGTTTTAACCTATCCTACTGTCCATACTATCAATAGTAATGCATAAGCACAATTAGACGCTATGAAGAACAGCTTTAGTCAGCTTATTATGACTCGCTAATTAACCTAAATTTGGGATAAGGATTAATGTAATCTATTGTTATAAATGGTTTTATCAAATCCTTCCTCAGCTCCTACAAGCATAGCTATACGACTTGCACTTTGGGTAACTGTCCACGGGAGACTGACTTCTCCTTGTTCACCCTTTAAAAAGGGAAGTGCAAGATTAAAACCTACAAAAAAGCTGACAGATGCCAGCTTTAGTATAAAAGAACAACGGGTAGAAAAGTAGGCCTCTATTTAGGCTTTTGTGGTGGCTTAAGGTCTAGGCCATTGGTGCACTGCTGCAAGTCTTGCTGAAGCTTTTTGACATAAGGCAGGCTTGAGGGGTCTTTTTTGCTTTGGGCATAGCTCTCTATTTCCCACATTTGACCAATGGTCATGCGGCTTCGAACCCCAATGGTACAATTGCAAAGCTTACTAGCGGTTGCCTTGTCTGCCACCTTGTATTTTACAGCGCCATCCACACAAGCATTGATTTGGTCTTGCTTGATGTCGACCGCATTGGCTTGGGGGATAACGGCAAAGCCTAATAAGGCTAGGGGTAGGATTTTTAATAATTTCATGCAGTACCTCTTGTGAATAGCAATAAGCTTTTAATAACCGTAGGCCAGTCGTCAATTGACTCGCTATCTATAATCGATTAGCTACCTACAGGTTAACTTCAGCCTAATTTTAGGCTCACCTCTTAATCCTCCCTAAGATAGCAAGCCATGAAGCAAATGAATACCGCCAAATTAGTGTGATGATGCTAATAAATGTTACGCAGAAGTAATATTGTCAGTAATCTTGTCAAGGCAGTTAAGCCAACACGCTAGCTAAGCCAAAATGCTAGCTAAGCCAATAGTCTCTTAAGTCCCGTCATCACTTCATTCACCACCACTGCATAAATGGTCTTTGGCTTAGGACTGTTTTGGCTAGATTTTTCAATAATGTCAGGGTTATGAGGAACAAAGTTTTGAGGGTCGTCAAAGCGAGCTGACAAATAAGTCTCAATGAAGCCATGGTTTTGACTGTCATTCTGCTGTTGGACTTTTGACTCAAAAGCGCCTCCTAAAGGCTCACCATCAGCGAAAATTGCAGAAAAATTAGCAATCATCGGTTGACCGCCTTGAAGGGTATGCCAAGTATAGACGGCTTGGTCGTCCTTATTGGTGATATAGCTGGCGGTAGGTGTGGTGGCTGCGACATTGGCGACGCCTACCACACTTAAGTTTTTGGCGAGCAAGTCTTTGACTTTGGGGTCTTGATTGAGCTCACTATAGATGCTCTGGACAGCATAGTTGCCTTGAGAGTGCGCTACAATCACCACTTTATCGCCAGCGAGCAAGCTTCGGCGAACTTCATCAGCGAGCGCATGATACTGCTTAATCACTCGGTTGCCTGCGTTATGAATAAAGTCTAAGCTTGAAACCTTCTTGGCTTGATAGGCCTGCTGAGCTTTATACAGCTCTTCATTATAGATAGCTTGACGGACCTGCGCCAAATCAGCAGTATCGTAAATCTCGGCTAGGTGCTCTGAATCTAGGCGATATTGGGTGGCCTTTAAGGCAGACTTTTGGATATTAGCCTGCTCACCAAGCTCAATCAAATCACCGATGAAAGGGTCAGCAGGATTGTAAAGAGTTCTAAGATTGACTTGTTTGTTATTGACCAACTTCAAAAAATAGGGGTCTTGTTTCAAGCGATTGAATAAGGCAATGGCCGAAGTTTGTGCCTGAACATCAGTATTAAAAATACCATTCAAAAAATACACTGAGACGTCAGGTCGCGCCAAATAAGCTGAAGGAGCGGAAGATGGCAAAACAGTGACAGCAGCATTATTGGCCGACTTATTTGCAGATTGAGTAAAGCTGGCCGACTGCGGCGCGGCTAGGGCGGGTGTCATACCTAGGCCAAGAGCAGTGAATAGAGCAGTCATGGCGAGGGTCTTAGAAACAGTCGCCATTAATGGACCAGCTGCTGAGGTAATGGCTGGGTGGTTTGGTTTGTTTGGGTTAAATTGCTGACTCATGATAGGCGTCCTTTAAATGACTGATAAAGTAATTAAATGGTCCATGAATGATAGGGCCCATTAATTATCTGGCTAATAAGGCCGTTGATTACCATCAACCAAGCTCATTGAGGTAAAAAAGAATAATCTGAATAGAATGGCCCAGAAAACCAGTTGGGCAAGTTAAAAAGTACAGGGGCTTATGGCGTTGCCACTATTATCAATAACGATTTCACTGCTCACTGGTGGCTGATAGTCCTTTAAGCCAGTTTTGATGGCGGCCATACGCTCAGGGGTGTCAAAAGTTAGTGACTTAATCAAGGTCTGGTCTGCTTGCGTCAAACGAATCATTTGGCAGTCATATTGTTTCATGAGCCTAACGGCCATCTGCTTTTGCGCTGAACTAGACTGATTGAGATAGTATTGAAGCAGACCTGCACCTATAAGAGCCGTTTGCTGCTCGCTTGGGTCTGAATACTTGCTTTGTAATATGTGACGAATCTCTGGGCGAACCATGTTGGTCAACGCCGCCGATGTCGCCGGGTCACTTAGATTGAGAGCACTGGTAGACGAACCGCTTCCATTGGATACATTCTGGCTCAAGATAGGGGCAGATGATTGACTAGATGCTCTATCTGACTGCTTTATAGCTTCAGAAGAAGCTTGCGTATCTTGGCCTAGTTGGCCTTGGGCGGGTGATGAGGAAGGCGGGCTAGCAGCACCAGATGTTGCAGAGCGCGAGGTAACGCAGCCATAACCTACCGCCCCAAAGATTAGGATAGCCAAGATGCTAACGATAGCGACCAGTCGATTGTCGTGAGCCATATTTAAACCGCCTTGATAAGTTAGTGCAGGGCTAAACCAACCAAACGTCTAAAACCAATGCCTACAGTGAGTGGCCCAAAACCCAGCTTTAAAGAGCAAAAAAGACGCTTACTGGGCGTCTCTTTATCATTGTAGATAAGGTTTGATTTTGAGCTGACTGTTGCAGTATAAATAAATTTGCTTGGGCCAATAGCAAAATCTTGTATTAGCTCAGTATCAAGCTGTCATCTTCAATTATCTCGCCGCGAGTCTGCTCAAACATGTCTAGAAGGTCATGGACGGTCATCCCTTTGCGGATATCTCCTGAGACATCTAAGACCACTTGACCTTGATGCAGCATGACCGTTCGAGTGCCATGAGCCAGGGCTTGCTGCATAGAGTGGGTCACCATCATCGTCGTTAATCGATTGTCAGTGACAATCTGATCGGTAAGCTCTAAGACAAAAGCGGCAGTCTTTGGGTCTAAGGCAGCAGTGTGCTCATCTAGCAATAGAATCTTAGAAGGTTGTAATGAGGCCATTAACAGACTAACCGCTTGACGCTGGCCGCCTGATAGCAGCCCCATTCTATCGCTTAAGCGGTTCTCTAAACCCAGCTTGAGTACCGCAAGCTTTTCGCGAAATAGCTCGCGGTTTTGGTTATTCAAGGCAAAACTAAGACCACGCTTGTCGCCGCGCTTAAATGCTAGCGCCATATTCTCTTCAATGGTCAGGGCTTCACAAGTGCCTGCCATAGGATCTTGAAACACCCGAGCGACCCAATGGGCACGCTGGTGGGCAGATTTTTTGGTGACATCGATGCCATTTAACAGTATCTGACCGCTATCAACGCGGATGGTGCCGCTGACAGCATTCAAAAAAGTGGACTTGCCCGCCCCATTGGTACCAATCACGGTGACAAACTCGCCATCATCGATATTGAGGCTAATACCGCGAAGCGCAGGGTTTTCAATGGGCGTGCCTGGATTAAAGGTTAATCGCAGGTCATGAGCTTGCATCATAGGGATAAGTCCTTAATAACTAGCAGGGTGTCTTTTATATAGACTATTTCAAAACCACAGTTCAGCTAAGCCATCCAACTAGGTACGTCGGCGGTTGGCCATCAGTTTGGATTTGATTTGAGGCAGTTGCAAAGCAATCACCACGAGTAGGGCCGTGATTAAGTTCAAATCTTGTGACCCAAAGCCGATACTACGCAGCGTGTCACTAGATAGGGCAACCTGAATAAATAACTTGTAAATAACCGCCCCTAAAATGACGGCAAAGGTAATCAGCCAGATACGTTTGGCCGGAATGATGGTCTCACCAATGATGACGGCTGCTAGACCAATAACAATAGTACCGATACCGATAGAGATATCTGCGCCGCCTTGGGTCTGAACAAATAGCGCTCCACCTAGGGCAATCAAGCTATTTGAGATTGCCATACCCACGATGGTCATTCGTGAGGTATTGATGCCTTGAGCCTGAGCCATGCGTAGGTTTGAACCAGTGGCTCGCATAGACAATCCGGCCTCAGTACTAAAGAACCAGTCCAAAAACAGCTTGGCGATAATGACCACGCCGCCGATGATAAGACAACGCATCCATGAGCCATTCTCATTGGTCACCAGCGTACTAAATACGGTCTGCTCGCCTAATAGGGGCAGATTGGGCGCGCCCATAATCCGTAAATTAACAGAATATAGCGCCACCATGACCAAAATACTGGCCAATAACTGCAATATCCCTAATTTGACATGTAGCCAAGCCGTGACCACTCCGGCTAATGCTCCAGCACCCATGCCAAAAAGACAGGCCAACCAAGGATTGACCCCGGCGACCAGTGCTACCCCTGCAACGGCGCCCCCTAAAGGAAAGCTGCCGTCAGCGGTCAAATCAGGAAAATCAAGTGTGCGAAATGACATCAGGACGCCTAAAGCAACTAAGGCGTAAATAAGACCACTTTCAAGCGCACCAAAAAAAGCAATTAAGGACATAGGCAATCATCAAATCAAGATAGGGTTATAAAAACTTAATCAAAGGCTATAAAAACCTCATCAATAGAAGAATAAGGCCATAGCTGATTTATTCTACCACTTTTTTAGCCTCATCTAGTACTGCTTGCGGCAAAGTAAACCCTTGCTCTTTGGCATGTTTAGGACTGACATATAAATCAAGCGACTGAGTGCGATAAACAGGGATAGTCCCTGGCGCTTCCCCTTTTAATATTCGCGTGACGATTTTGCCAGTTTCTCGGCCTAATTCATTATAGTTGACCCCCATGGCGGCTGCTGCACCGCGAGAGACTGTGTCGGTGTCAGAGGCAATTAGAGGTATCTTGTTTTGCTTAGCGACTTGGTATAATGACTCATAGGCTGAGACCACATGGTTGTCCGTTGAGGTGTAAATCATATCTACTTTACCGGCAATACCACGAGCTGCCATGGCGATGTCATTGCTACTGGCCGCTGGGGCTTCATGGACTTTAATGCCCATTGGCTCTAATCGCTCTTTGAGGTCTTTTAAGATTACCACTGAGTTGACCTCGCCTGGGCTATAAACATAGCCGACGTTCTTCAAATTTGGGATTAACTGTTTCATTAGTGCTATTTGTGGCTCATAAGGGCTGGCATTTGAAGCGCCGGTGACGTTAGTCCCTGAGCCTTCTAGCGAGTTGACCAGTTTGGCAGTGACGGGGTCAGTGACCGCCGAGAAAACAATGGGGATGGTGTTGGTGGCTGCTGCTACTGACTGCGCAGACGGCGTGGCGATGGCAACGATGACATCAGGTGCTTCGCCAACGAACTGCTTGGATATCTGTCCTGCGGTAGCGCTATTGCCTTGAGCACTTTGAAAGTTAATTTTTAAATTTTTGCCTTCAACATAACCATCGTCCGCCAGCTGAGCGATGATGCCCTCGCGGACGGCGTCTAAAGCAGGATGTTCAACGATAGCCGTGATGTCTACTTTTTTCATTTCAGTATCACTAGGAGCCGCTGAGGCTTTGGTGTCTACTGGCGCATTATTATTTTCTGGTGTGGGTTGGTTGCAGCCCGTCAGCAAAGCGGCCGATAGGCTACCCCATAAGAGGGGCTTAATAAAACGATTGGGATTGAACATACTTTGTTCCTCAAAATAAATAATTATGTCTTATAGATAGTGCTTTATAAACAGCGCCTGAGTCTAAATCCATTTAGCAAAGACAGGTCGGCAAGACAGTTATAGGTATAGTTATGGGTATAATTTTACATTGTTATGGGCACTAGTCAGACACTAGATGCTTGGCTTCATTCAGCCTCTAGTGTCTTAAGCGATGGGTTAACTTAAACGATTGCTAAGCTCTTCATTATTGGCATAGCGCTAATTGGCTTAGCACTAATAGCTATTTCACAACTTCTTTGGCTTTGTCGATTAAGCTTTGTGGCAAGGTAATGCCTTGTTCGGTCGCATGAGCGGGGCTCACATACAAGTCAACGGACTGCGGGATATAGACTGGGATAGCACCAGGTTTCTCACCCTTTAGGATGCGCCCAACGATTTTGCCTGTTTCACGACCTAAATCATAATAATTAACGCCCAATGCCGCCACTGCACCGCGAGCTACTGAGTCAGTGTCAGAAGCCACTAGGGGAACTTTGCTCTCATTAGCGACTTGATACAGCGACTCATAAGCGGAGACCACGTTGTTGTCTGTAGAGGTATAGATGACGTCAACCTTGTCAGCGATACTACGCGCCGCCATGGCAATGTCAGTGCTACGCTGAGCGGGAGACTCATGAACAGTGATGCCTAAGGGAGTGAGCTTGTCCTTTAGATTTTTTAGGACGATGGTTGAGTTGACCTCCCCTGGGCTATAGACATAGCCTACGTTCTTTAAATCTGGGATAAGTTGACGCATTAGCTCAATCTGCGGCTCATACGGTAGGGCATCAGAAGCCCCCGTGACATTGGTGCCCGACCCATCAAGCTTGCTAACGAGTTTGGCTTCGACAGGGTCAGTGACCGCTGAGAATACCATAGGAATACTGCTAGTAGCTGCGGCAACTGACTGAGCGGATGGCGTGGCTATCGCGACGATAACGTCAGGGTTGTCAGCGACAAATTGCTTGGCAATCTGACCAGCAGTAGCGGTATTGCCTTGAGCACTTTGGAAGTTAATTTTGAGGTTCTGGCCTTCGGTAAAGCCCTCGTCTTTGAGCTCATCAATGACGCCTTTACGAACAGCATCAAGGGCAGGGTGCTCAACGATGGCGGTG
Source organism: Psychrobacter sp. (assembly GCA_030540615.1). Lineage (GTDB taxonomy): Bacteria > Pseudomonadota > Gammaproteobacteria > Pseudomonadales > Moraxellaceae > Psychrobacter. Next base: position 20,844 of record JAUNVX010000016.1, read on the forward strand.
ATGGCCACGTTTTTGACAGCAGTGTCAGCCACGACAGCCGTTTTATCTGTCGTAGCGTCAGCCGCCGTGGTCTCATTGGCAGGTTTATTACAGCCTGTCAAAATGGCAGTGGCCACGCCGCCCCACATTAGGGTCTTTACAAATCGATTGGGATTAAACATATTTTGCTCCTTAAGTCATAATAATAACAGCCAGGCTACTTGCCGGTTGACCCTTAACCTAGCCACTTCCTTGTAAAACACAACTGGCCTTAAATAGTCTGCTGGTTTTTGGTGTTCGTTCTTGGTACCTGATGCTTGAAGCTTGATTTTAAATACTGGGTATTGCTGCTAGCTGTTAATAGTCAACTCTCAATAGTTAGCTACTAATGTTAGGTACTATTAACTATTGGTAATTATGTTAAGCCAAATAGCTGATTATACTCATCAAACTAATAAGGCTTGGTATCTACATTCACCGCATCTTTGGTCAACTCATCAGTCAGCGTGACCCCTTGAGCGGTCGCGTGTTGCGGGCTGATGAACAAGGTCAAAGTGTTCATTACTTCAGGCTTGATATCAACCATAGCCTCGCCATTTAAGACGCGGTAGACCATCTTGCCCGTGGTACGACCAAAATCATAGTCATTGACCCCAAGCGCTGCTGTAGCCCCGCGTTTTACGCTGAACTCATCGGAGGCGATAATGGGTATCTTTAACTCATTGGCCGCGGCCGTCATGGCCTCAAAAGCAGAAGCGACATTGTTGTCCATCGAAGTATAGATGATATCGGCTCGGCCTTGTAAGCTGCGAGTGGCCATAGCGATATCACTAGGACGATTGGCCGGAATGTCTAATAGTTTAAGGCCGCGCTTTGGTAGCGCTTCTTGCAAGCGTTTGAGAAGAGCGACTGAGTTGACCTCACCGGGGCTATAAACATAACCAACGGTCTTAGCATTGGGTTTAATCTTTTTAATGAGGTCTAGCTGAGGCTCAAGCGGCAGCTGACTTGATAGACCGCTAACATTGTCTTGGATAGGCTTGTTATTGGCATCGATAAGCTTGGCGGCAACGGGGTCAGAGACCGCTGTATAAAAGATGGGAATGGTGGTGGTAGAGGCAACCATAGACTGAGCGGATGGGGTCGATATGGCGACGATAGCGTCTGGCGTATCCCCAACGAATTGCTTAGCAATTTGACCAGCCGTCGCTGTATTGCCTTGAGCACTTTGAAAGTTAATGGTGAGGTTTTTGCCCTCGACGTAGCCATTGTCCGCTAACTCTTCGGTGATACCCCGGCGAATATCGTCAAGGGACGGATGCTCAACGATTTGGGTAATGGCAATCGTTTTGGCCGGCTTGTCTACAGCGGCAGATGCCGCAGTCTCTTTTGAGTCTGTGGGAGTAGGAGTGGTGTCAGATTTGCTGCAGCCGGTCAAGCTTAAAGCTGCAATCAATGAGCTGGTTAAAGCAAGGCGAAATCCTGAGGCAATCGTTGTTGCTGGTGTCATCGGTGATAGGCTCGCTGTCAATTGGTATATGAATGAGTAAAAGCTATATCACAAGCTAAAGGGTGGGTAAATCGCTCTTAGCCTTGAGCCAACCCAATACAGTTGGTTCAAGTGCCTGATTAGAGTAGGCTAAATGTCTGCCTGGCTAATGCTTAAAGTCTGCCAAGCGACGGCTTAAACCCTTTTAAATACCTGTTTAAACCCTTTGAAAGGATTTAAGCCAAGTTAAGCTGGATAAAAGTAGCTTAAAAACAGTCCACTGACAAGCCACTTGCCAAAATAAATTGACTTAGCAGGCATTAATCTGACTCAGGCCCCTTTAGCGCTCAAAGCCTATTCTCTAATTGCTCTCTATTATGACAGCAATGTAACAATGCGCAACCCAAAATAATGAGCGCTGTATCGTCTTAAATGATTAACAGAGTAAACAGCGTTATAAGCTAATTTAACTGTTTTGGACTACGACCTAATCAAAATCTAGCCCTAATCAAAAATATGCCAGATTTTGCTAAATAACCAGCCCAGTAGGCGAAAAGGGATTTCTATCAATTCGATAGCATCCCAAGCATCTAGCCAGCTCCCATGATTGGAAGAACGACGGCGACGATTATCATAGGTAAACATTAATAAAATGCTACCGATTACTATCATAGCAATGGCAGCCCAAAGCCCCTTAGGGTCATCCGTCATTCCCCAATATATTAGAGCAGCAATACTGCCATACACTAACAAATAACCTAGCAATCGGAAAAAGCCCATTAAACGGTCCTTAAAAGGGTGTTAATAAAAAATCCTAGCAAACCTGAGTTTACTAGGACTTAAAAGGAGTTGCTAGATTTTATATGGATGATGGGGCTAGGATTGCGGTTGATGGTAGGGCTAAGTTTTCGGTTAATTAACAGCTACCCAATCAAAAACCTTAACCCAACTTGTCACCCACTTGGCAAGCCTCGGGCAATGTGATGACAGTTAAGCCCGTTTTGGGGTCTCCTGATGAGAGAATCATACCTTCAGAGACCCCAAACTTCATTTTCCGTGGGGCCAAATTAGTAATACAAATCACCTTTTTGCCTTGCAAATCTTTTGGCTCATAAAACTTACGGATACCGCTAAAGACGTTGCGCGGCTTGTCTTCTCCCACGTCAAGCGTGAATTGGAGCAATTTATCCGCGCCTTCGATATGATTGCACTCCATCACCTTGGCCACGGTCATCTCAACTTTGGCAAAGTCCTCAATACTGATATAGTCAACCGAATCAATATCTGAGCTGTCTGAGTCACTTGGTAATAGAGCAGAGCTTGATGGGCTAGAAGCTGCTTGAGCCGCTTGTTCAGATGTTGGACTGGGCTGTTCAGTGCTCTCAAGTGACTCTTTTGACGCCTCAATGATGGCATCAATCTGAGATTGTTCTACCCGCTGCATTAAAGGCTTAAATTTATTAATCTGATGACCAAGCAGCAATTGATGACGACTGGCAAAGCTTAAATCATCAATGTTCAAAAACGCCTTGGCATTGTCCGTTAATTCGGGCAGCACAGGCGCAAGATAAACCATCAACTGGCGGAAGATATTGATAGCTACCGTGCAGACGTCCTGCACATCTTGCTCTGAGCCTTCGACTTTGGCCATAGACCAAGGTTTTTTGGCGTCGATATACTCATTGGCCTTGTCCGCACATTGCATGATTAAGCGCATGGCTTTGGAGAACTCGCGGTTTTCATAAGCTGCTGCAATCTCATCTCCTGTGCGCGTGATGTCAGCAAGTAGCTCAGGTTCAGCATTATTACTCGATAGGACACCATCGAACTTTTTATTAATGAAGCCTGCTGAGCGGCTAGCAATATTGACCACTTTGCCCACCAAGTCAGAGTTGACCTTTTGGATAAAGTCATCAAAATCCAAGTTAAAGTCCTCGACCTTGTCAGAGAGCTTGCTGGCAAAATAATAACGCAGGTATTCAGGCTGCAAATGCTCAGTGAAGGTTTTGGCCTTGATAAAAGTACCACGCGACTTGCTCATCTTGTCGCCATTGACCATCAAAAATCCATGAGCAAAGACGCTAGTAGGCGTTCTGAACTCACTGCCTGAGAGCATCGCTGGCCAAAACAGCGCATGAAAATAGACAATGTCTTTGCCTATAAAGTGATACACCTCAGTCTTGTGCTGATTCTCTGCTAACCAATAGTCATCAAAGTTAAGCTCAGGCTTGGCAGGGTCAGTAGAGCCTCGGCGCTGCTCACACAAGTTTTTGAAACTCGCCATATAGCCGACTGGGGCGTCGAGCCAAACATAAAAATACTTGTCTGGCTCATCGGCTGGGGTATCAGGGATTTTAAAACCAAAATAAGGCGCGTCGCGTGAGATATCCCAGCTGGCAAGACCCGCGTCAAACCACTCTTGAAGCTTATTGGCGATAGAGGGTTGCAATCGGCCTTCATCGCGCGTCCATTGCTGCAAAAACTCGCTAAACTCTGGCAAGTCAAAAAAGTAATGTTTGGAAGTTTTTAGAACAGGCTCTGCCCCTGAGAGGGTAGAGTAAGGGTTTTTTAATTCTGTGGCGTTATAAGTGGTCCCGCAAACCTCACAGTTATCGCCATACTGATTTTCAGCTGCACATTTAGGGCACTCGCCCTTGACGAAGCGGTCGGCCAAAAACAGCTGCTTTTCTGGGTCAAATAGCTGCTCAACATCACGGGTTGAGATATGACCGGCACTGCTTAAACGCCGATAAATCAGCTCAGAAAACTCACGGTTTTCATCAGAGTGAGTGGTGTAGTAATTGTCGTAATGAATCAAAAACTTAGCAAAATCAGTCTCATGGGAGTCGCGCACGGCTGCTATGTGGTCTTCTGGTGAGATACCGTTTTCATGTGCCTTTAGCATGATACTGGTGCCGTGAGCATCATCAGCGCAGACATAAGTCACTTGATGGCCCTGCGCCTTCATGGCCCGAACCCAGATATCAGTTTGGATATGTTCGACCATATGGCCGAGATGAATAGGACCATTGGCATACGGTAAGGCACTGGTAACTAAAATTTGACGCACGACATCACCTATAAGGGTAGCTGATTGATAAAAGATATGAGGACAAGAGAAACAATAATAAAATTGCGCCTATGATACCGCAAAAACCCTGATTATGTGAAACTGCTTATACCTGTCAGGCAGTATATTTGATGGGAACATATGGCAATTAAAAGGCCAAGATGCCCAGTTAATCAGTTTTAATGATAAACTGTGTATCGTTATAAAAAAATATATGTTAGCTTTATCTTTATTCTATTGGTTAGACAAATTAGACAAGGAGGTCTGAGATGTTTGCTATGCTCACCAACGCTAGCGTTCAGCTGGTCAATCGTTATTTGCCATCGCCTTTTGTTTTTTCAATTGTTTTAACGCTCATTGCCTTTGTCGCAGGCATAGCGCTGACGGGTCAAGACTTGCTCTCTATGGCAGGACATTGGGGCAATGGACTTTGGTCACTGCATAGTTTTGCGATGCAAATGGCCCTGATTTTGGTCAGCGGCTACGCTCTTGCCAGCGCACCATTTATCCAGCGGCTATTAGACAATATCGCTAGCCGTATTCACTCTCCTAGCGCTGCCATTATGGTGTCCACCTTGGTAGGCTTGTTAGGGGCATGGATTAACTGGGGTTTTGGTCTGGTCATCGGGGCGGTGTTTGCCAAATCATTGGCCAAAAAGGTCGCTAATGTCGATTATCCATTACTGGTTGCAGCGGCCTATTCAGGATTTTTGGTTTGGCATGGCGGCTTGTCAGGTTCTATCCCTTTAACGCTCAGTACTGGGGGCGAGACGCTTCAAAAACTCTCAGGAGGTGCTATTTTAGAGGCTGTGCCCCTGTCGCAGACCATCTTTGCCAGTTATAATTTAGTGCTATTGGGGCTATTGTTAGTGCTATTACCCCTGCTCAATCGCTTTATGCACCCCAAGAATCCAACCATTATTGACCCCACTCTCATCAAAACCACTACTTACACGGTCCCTGAGCGTCATACGCCCGCCCAAAAGCTAGATGATAGCCGCATTGTTGCGATTATCCTGCTGGCCCTAGCCCTGATGTACTATATCAACGAGTTTGGCAGTAATGGCTTTGACCTAGGCCTCAATATCGTCATCGGGCTATTCTTATTCATAGGGCTATTGGCTCATGGCACTTTAGAGCGCTATTACCGCGCCGTTAATTCAGGTATCAGTGGTATTACAGGTATTGTGCTGTTATTTCCATTTTATGGCGGCATCATGGGCATTATGACCGGAGCCAACCCAGATGGCGTGTCTATTAGCACAGAGGTGACACAGTTCTTTATTAATAATGCCTCTGCCGAAAGCTTTCCTGTCTATGCCTTCTTAAGTGCAGGATTGGTCAATATATTCGTCCCATCTGGCGGCGGTCAGTTTGCGGTCCAAGGGCCTGTGATGATTCCGGCAGGGGTGGAGCTTGGGGTTAATCCAGCCGTGACTGCCATGGCTATTGCTTGGGGCGATGCCTGGACCAACATGATTCAGCCGTTTTGGGCCTTGCCGCTACTGGGTATCGCCGGTCTTGATGCTCGCGCTATCATGGGTTATTGCTTGATGATACTGATTGCCTCAGGCGTTATTATCATGGGAGTGTTTTGGTTAATGGTTTAAGAGACTTGGGTTATCAAAAAAGCCTTATTTAACGAATTAATGCAATGTCGTTAAATAAGGCTAGGATTGGCAAAGATAAGACCAATAAAATTAGACTTAATCAAGACAGTAATAAGCCAACAGGCTAGCCCTAAAAAGAGCCAAACATACTGCCTAAAAAGATGACCAATACAGTGGCTATAATGGGGATGACCATCGTCACCATCGCCAAATTAAGATATGACTGTTTATGGGTTAAGCCGCAGATGGCCAGTAGCGTGATAACAGCGCCGCTATGAGGCAAGGTATCAAGGCCACCTGCCGCCATCACTGCCACTCGGTGCATAAGCTCTGGGTCAATACCGGCGGCCACCGCCATCTTTAGGTAGTCCTCACCCAAAGTGGCCAAAGCGATACTAAGGCCCCCAGAGGAGGAGCCAGTGATACCTGCCAAAGTGGTCATGGCGACTGCTTCAGAGATTAAAGGATTGTCAGGATTAAGATTTAATATACTGTCACGGATGATGACAAAGCCAGCCAATGAGGCAATAACAGCGCCATAACCGACTTCAGAGCCCGTGTTAAAGATAGGTAGCATGGACTCGTAAGTCCCACGGTTAATGGTCTTTTGTAGGTTGTGCCAATGACCGATATTCAGGACAATTAAAACAATACAAGCCAAAATCAGCGAGATGATAATCGACCAAAGTCCCAAAGAGCCTTCGATGTTCAGCTCTGGGAACTGCGACTTTAGGGCTGATAAGTCCATGGCTGGAAAGACTAGATAAGTCAGCAGCGCATTCAAGCCAATGACGATAACCAGCGGAATCATTGCCATCATAAATGACAACTGCCGCGGGTTAGAAGCGTCTGAATAGCTCTTAACCGTCTCTAGCTCCTCTTCCTCCTCATGGATGCCATAGCCTTCGCCTGCTGCAATGGCTTTGTTGGCACGAGATTGAAGCCATAGCCAGCCTAAGACAAACATCACTAGGCCGCCTATGATGCCCAAAATAGGAGCCGCAAAGACGTTGGTGTTGTAATATGGGATAGGAATGGCGTTTTGAATAGCAGGCGTGCCGGGCAAGGCGGTCATGGTAAAGGTAAATGAGCCCAAAGCAATAGCGGCTGGGATTAAGCGTTTGGGAATGTCAGCGGCTTTAAATAGATTTTTGGCGATGGGGTAAATCGCAAAGGCCACCACAAACAACGACACCCCGCCGTAAGTGAGGATAGCGCAAACTAAGATAATGGCTAAAATAGCCTTGCTGGCCCCGAGCTTTTGTACCACAGTCTTGGCAATCGCAGAAGCTGCGCCTGAGTCTGCCATCAATCGGCCAAATAGCGCTCCCAATAAAAAGATAGGAAAGAACTTCAGCAAAAACCCACTCAAAGCGCTCATAAAGACGTCAGTATAAGCGGGGATACTGCTCAAAAAATCACCGGATAAAAACACGGCTAAGATGGCCATAATAGGTGCCAAGATGAGCACCGAATAACCACGATATGCAAAAAACATCAGCAGCAATAAAGTAACGACAATAGCCAATGTACTGAACATGATTGCCTTCTCCTTGGCGTTAATCGACCTGACTCCATCAGGTAGTAGAATAGGTGGTGAGATAAATAGGTCGTAAACAACTCGTTATTTACAATCTCTTAAAAGGTCAAAATAAATACGCTGAATAATAAAACGCTGAGACTGGTCGCTTGCAAAATAATATGCTAAGTTAGCATAAATTAAAATGAGATGAAATGTCTCAAAGTAATAAGTGATAAATAAATATTTTAACGCCCCAAACTATATGATATACATCGATAAATTTCCGCGCAATCTACTGTTTTAAATGTCTTAGTACTATTATTTATGCGCTAATACTTATGCACTAAAACACTAATTTACTTATCCAATTTACCTATTTAGCTAACTGGCTTTTGACAAGGAGACAACCATGAGTCAATCCAAAGTATTCAACAGTGCTGATGAGGCCCTATCAGACATTATCAAAGATGGTCAGACCCTAGCCATTGGTGGGTTTGGCTTATGCGGTATTCCTGAGGCGTTAATCATCGCATTAAGAGATAGCGGGGTCAAAGACTTGACCTGTATCAGTAATAATGCCGGTGTCGATGACTTTGGCTTGGGGTTGTTGCTGCAAACGCGGCAAATCAAAAAGATGATTTCCTCTTATGTGGGCGAGAATAAAGAATTTGAGCGTCAATATCTGGGCGGCGAGCTTGAGGTGGAGCTAACCCCTCAAGGGACGCTAGCTGAGAAGCTGCGGGCAGGGGGAGCAGGAATCCCAGCATTTTATACGGCCACTGGCGTGGGGACACAAGTCGCGGAGGGCAAAGAGACCCGTGAGTTTAATGGCCGAACCTATGTGCTTGAGCACTCACTCACCGCCGATGTGGCCCTCATCAAAGCGCAAAAAGCGGACAAGGCAGGTAACTTAATCTTTAATAAAACCGCGCGTAACTTCAACCCGGACTGCGCTATGGCAGGTAAAATCACAGTGGCAGAAGTTGAGGAAATCGTAGAGATAGGCGAGCTTAATCCTGACGAGATTCATCTGCCAGGGATTTTTGTTCAGCGCATCGTTTTGAACGCCACGCCTGAAAAACGTATTGAAAAGGTCACGACGCAACCAACGAGTCAGGCCTAAAGTGCATAAAACGCAAAAAGTAATGCGTAAGGATATAACCTAAGCAAAGTGCAAACGGTTTTAATTGGTTTTTAGCGACAGTTTAACAATCCGTTAATCATTTTTAATTATCCCATCACTAATGACAATCAGGGAGTAGAGTAATGGCATGGACAAGAGAACAAATGGCGCAGCGTGCAGCAGCAGAGCTCAAAGATGGCTACTATGTCAATTTAGGGATTGGGCTGCCGACCCTAGTGGCCAATTATATCCCTGAGGGCATGAACGTCTGGTTACAGTCTGAAAATGGCCTATTAGGGATTGGTGCCTTTCCCACCGAAGATAAAGTAGATGCTGACCT
>JAUNVX010000217.1 GCA_030540615.1 Psychrobacter sp.
CATAACCCCTCCAAGAGTTATCTCTAGTTAAAACAAAATCTTTAAAATGAACAACTGACATTTCTTAAGCTATAACGCTATAAATCAGTGTAGAGGAGACCTATCTTGATTAACAGACGATAAAATAGCGCTCACTGTGCAATAATGCACAAAGCTAGGGAATGATAGATTCAATTAAAGTGATTAAACAAATGAGATAGTTATGGATTGGGGTGATTTGGTATTTTTTATTTGCTTGGTTGAAGAACAGACTTTAACTGCTAGCGCTGAGAAATTAGGGGTACAGCACAGCACAGTTTCAAGACGTATTGATCGACTTGAGAGTAGGCTGGGATTAAAGCTATTTAATCGATTGGGTAAACGCTATCAATTGACTGAAGAAGGTGAGTATCTTTATGCACAAGCCATAGAGGTACAAAAGCAAGTTAATACGTTCGAGCGTTTGGCATACGAACAAAATGCATTGCAAGGTTCAGTAGTGATTTCTGCACCACCTGTATTAGCAAACGAATTATTAATAAAAGCGATCCCTACCTTTAAAGAGAAATATCCTGATATTGTCCTTCATCTCAGGGGCGATTTACATATTAGTGACTTGCATCGCAAAGAGGCTGATATAGCACTGCGACTACAACGACCCGAGCAAGAGGACTTACTAATTCGTACCATAGGACAGGTAAAATATGGATTTTTTACTCATCGGCATTATATTGAGCATACGCCAAAAGGTGATTGGCAATTAATTGAATTTAGCGCAAATAACAGGTTAGCAAACTGGTTACAGCTTCTTGTATCTGACCACGGCTATACGATTGGATTAAGTAGCAATGACTTGTATGTGACTTATAGTGCTGCTTGCAAACAATTAGGTATCGCGATATTGCCCTTGTTTTTAGCGGCTAAATATACGGACTTAGTGCCTATAAACCCTCTTACAAAAACCATTATGACAAGTTTAGATGCCGAGCATACTGCCAATGACACTATTTATGAGAATGAAGACGATTCTATGGGTAATTTAACGACAAATTTAAAGACTGTGCCGCTGCTTCACTCAAGACCTTTATATATTGTAATGCATCCTGATGTTAGGCGTTCAGCTCGTGTAAGTGTGGTGGCAGAATGGCTCGGTAAAGCTATTAGTATTTAAAGATAGCTTTTATTTTCAAATGTTATGATTCCTTTGGGTAATTATCATTAGCTTTACTTATTTAGTGTTTTAAGTTTAAGGCTAATCCCGTGGAAGATTGAGAAGAGCTTTTACCCATCATCAAACCAAAACCTCTGCCAACACTTCGTAGATACGAGGATGTAAGGCCTGAGCCACATTAACGCGCATAAAACGTCCTGCACTTTGGGACTGGCTAAAAGAATCCCCAGGTGCCAGTATCACTCCCTTTGCTAAACATCGCTTTGCCAACTCAGCTGCATTATTATTGTCTGGTAATTGACACCAAAGAAACATGCCTGCCTGCGGTATTATCCACGGGGTAATGCCGAGCTTGGTGAGTTTAGGGATAGTCTGTGCCCGTGCATTGGCAAGACGGCTATGAATGTGGCTCATATGCTTACGGTAGCCACTGTCAGTTAATGCGGACAGCACCACCGCAGCCGCCAGTTGACCACCACCGAAGCTTGTGGCTATCTTTAAATCCAGTAAAGGCTCAATGAGATCTGGACTGGCTGCAATGTAGCCACAACGGAGCGAAGCCGATAATGTCTTTGAAAAACTACCGATATAAAGCACTCGCGATAACCCATCCAAGGCCGCCAATCTAGGGACAGGTTGACTTTCAAAATCTGCAAAAATATCATCTTCAGCGATATATAGTCCCGCTGCCTGAGCCAATTGCAGTATTTGATAAGCAGTAGCGGCAGTTAATGTGGCTCCTGTCGGATTATGAATAGCAGAATTGGTAATATAAAGACGAGGCTTATGCGCATTTAGCAGCGTCTTAAAGGCCTCTACATCTGGGCCATTAGGGGTATAAGGCACGCCCACAACCTGCACTCGATGTGCCCTAAGTAAAGCACGAAAATTAAAATAACAAGGGTCATCAACCACTACGGTATCCCCTGGTCTAAGTAATAACCGGCAAATCAAGTCAATAGCTTGCGTACCTGACCCCGTTAACATGACCTGAGTTGGCAAAGCTTCAAACCCCAATCCTGTCATCCGTCGAACCAGTAATTGACGCAAATCTGCTAGACCCATTGGCGTGGCATATTCACTTATTATAGAGGCATTCGCTCTAGCGACGCTTCGCAATCCTCGACGTATCCCCTCCTCATATAGCCAGTCAGGCGGTAACCAGCCACAGCCAGGCTTTAAAGTATTATCTGATATCTCAAGCGATTGTCTCGATACCCAAAGAGGATCAACGGCGCGATCGAGATTGGGCGAGATATCAGCCAATGATAAAGGCGTGGTGATATTGGCCACATAAAACCCAGCCCCAGGCCTTGAATATATTAGTCCCTCGGTCGCCAATCTCTCATAAGCCTCTACCACTGTAGAGGGCGAAAATCCATAAGTCTTAGCAGTGGCTCGAATGGATGGCAATCTCGTCCCAGACATATAGGTGGCGGTGGCTACTTTTGCTTTGACATCCCGCATTACGATCTCAATCCGCGTCAAGCTGCTATCAGACTTCTCTTTCATATTGTATGCCATCACCATTTTTTCAGACTCATTGCTCGTTATAAGACTTATAGCTCATTGCTAGTAGGTTGAAAAATTATTCACGCTAGTATATTTGGCACTGTATGGGGCTATGACACCAAACAGTTCTGCTTAATTGTACTGGATTGTACCTAGTTAACCTATTCTCTATTTGCTTTAATCATTTGGCTTAATCTTAACTTCCCAGTCTTGACTTTATCCAACGTCATCAGATATCCATAAGCCCTGAATGAGTACTGCAAAATGACGATCGCCAACAATACTAAATACCTAGCTTTTGCCTTAGGCGTTATTACCACCAGTGTCAATATTCAGGGGCCTCTTTACGCGGTTTATGCGCTTAATGATGGTTACGGGGTATTGGCCACAACGCTTGCTTTCTCCTGCTACGTCTTAGGCGTGGTGCCTGTACTCTTGGCTTTGGGAGGGGTGTCTGACCAGATCGGTCGTCGAAAGACTGTCCTTATTTCGTTGGGACTTTCAGTAGCCGCGACCTGCTTAATGCTACTATGTCCATATACTCGCGCTTTGGCAATGGCGCGTTTTATGTTAGGCGTAGCAACCGCATTAATGGCGGCCACTGCCACAGCTTATATGCTTGAATTATTAGATACATCTGGTGATGCCCACACTTTAGATACGGCAAGTGCCACCGCTTTGGTAACGGCTAGCACAACCATAGGCTTTGGGCTTGGACCTGCTTTGACCACGGTAAGCTTAATGTTTTATGACTCACAAAGACCTGCTAGCTTTTTTTTACTCTTAGCAGGGGCAATATTATCTGTAGCACTGGTATGTCTACTCCCTGAGACTGCGCCTAACCGGGATAGTAAGTTCAAACTCAGCCTGCGACTGCCTATCTTTACTCGAGAGGTCATTTGGTATGGCGGCGCTATCTTATTATGTTGGGCAACGACAGGATTGGTACTATCGATTATTCCATCGGTATTGGCTGAACATGGACTTGCCAAGTACGCCGGTATCTCATCTATGCTTGCCATCAGCTGCGGCTTATTATTTCAGCCTTTGGCTCGCAAGCTAAGCCCTTTGTTGTCTAGCAAAGTAGGTCTCTTTATCCTATTGCCAAGCTACGTTTTATTAGCTTGGGGTGCATTAAACGCGAGCCTTGTGGCAATCCTCTTAGCAGCCTTTGCCGCTAGTAGCAGCTGTTATGGGTTTGTCTACTTGGGAGGATTGTCTGGCGTGGCCAAGTCTGCTGGTGCTAATCAAGCTCGCGCTAGTGCCGGTTATTTTCTTATGGCTTATTTAGGCTTTAGTGTCCC
>JAUNVX010000218.1 GCA_030540615.1 Psychrobacter sp.
TGAAAAAACTCACCCCCCACATCAGGACGAATCGCCAATTGGATGTTGTCTTTGTCTGCCAAGCTAATGACTTCAATATTGCCTGCATCAAAATTTGCTGTGATATGCATACCTTATCCTCAAATCTAAAGTGGATTGACTATATATCGAATGATAATTGTAGCATTGGTTGGGGATGAAACTGATAAAAACAGGCCATTTAATAATATGCTCATCTGAGCGCTTGTTTAACCGGCTACATCATCCTATTAATCAGCTTGTCCTTTTTGAACAACTGATGATAGAGCGCCGCTGCGATATGCAGTCCGGTAAAGCCAAGAATTAGCGTCCAAATGATATTGGTATGTAAGGTATTAAAAAAGCGCGCCGTACTGCGATTAGGGGTCACCAAAACAGGAATATCAAACAAGCCAAACATGCTCACTGGGCGACCGCCATAAGACACCATCAAAAAGCCAGCGATAGGCATGGTTATAAGTAAGGCATACAACGCAAGATGGGTCAAGTGAGCGACTTTGTCTTGCCAATTGGGCATGGTCAATCTGGGCGGCGCTTTAACCATTAATCGGTTAATCAATCGAGCAATCATCCAGCACAGCAAGCTTAGGCCAAAAGCTTTATGAAGATTTAGATAAGATATATTGTCGCTGTTTTCATAAAGCAAAAAAAGCCCCCAGATTACTAGTAACAGTAGGGCGCTGACCCAATGAAAAATACGGCTGGTTAAGGGCCATTTATTGATAACTTGATGATTCGCTGCCATAGGTCGATCCTTATGAGTGGCTATCGTATGGTTTGCTAGGCGTTTTAAGATTAGCAGTCTATGCTTTTAACGGTTAAGAAGGCGTTAAGACTCAATCAAAGCTGCTACATTGACTACGTTACTGGTGAAGGTATATAGGGTTTACGTATAAGAATATGAGGTCTGCGAATCAATGGCTATAGCTGGCTAGAAAGGATTTGGTTTTAGCTTTTAAACTAGCTTCAAAGCATCATGTGCTGTATTCATTAATAGGTGCTGTGCTAGTGACACGGCTCAATATTTAACTCACTAGTTGAGACAAATAAGCTCATGAATATTGACTAGTATATGATAAATAATTTTAGTTACTACTAAAAAGATAGTGACTTGACGCTTATATTATTATAGTATTACATCCCTACCCCAGCTGAAATTATCTTTCGCTAAAATTTACATTTATTCATTACCAGGTGATTTATGACTATCAAGCAAGGCCGTTACACGGCAAATTATCCTGATGATTTTATAGTGGTCCTTATCGGATTTCGTATCAATAAAGTCGCTAAAGTGAGAGAGTGGTTACCAGTCATGAGAGCGGCAAAATCGATGACTAAAAATGCGCTACAGCTGCCGGGTAAGCCGCTACTGAACTCAGAAACTGTTTGGTCATTAGATGATCCTAGAGTTTTTTTTATGGTTCAACATTGGCGCTCTTTTGAAGACTTAATAACGTGGGCTAATGACAAGTCATTGGATCATAAGCCAGCCATGAAAGCGTTTTTTAAACGTACTGGATATAACGGTAATGTCGGCATCTGGCATGAAGTATATAAAGTTTCAGCAGGTCAGTTTGAAGCCATCTACGCCAATATGCCACGCATGAGTATGGCAGCTGCTGGAGAGTACGTATCACTACGAGAATCCTCCAAAGCAACAGAACGTATGGGTGATCCTAAAGCGCGTTAAGCTTGTTTATTAATGAAGCAATGGGTGTGTACTGGCTCTCTTATATGAAATACATCAGATATTTATCTAAACGCTCAAGAGACATCTTATGAGATCAATCTGTGTTGACCAGAACAACCTGTTAAAGCAGCCTTTGACGTTGTCAAATGGAGTCGTTGTTCGTAATCGTCTTGCCAAAGCTGCAACCAGTGAGACCTTGGCTACCTATAGCAACAACCCCACTCAAGACTTAGTCAGGTTATACCAGCGTTGGGCGGCATCTGGCATCGGTATCATCATCACCGGTAATATCATGATTGATCGCCGGGCGCTAGGTGAGCCAGGTAATGTGGTCATCGAAGATGAGCGTGATTTGGCTATCTTGCAGCAATGGGCGAACACGGTGACTACCCAAGGCTCGCAGCTTTGGGCGCAGCTCAATCATCCTGGTAAGCAGTCACCCAAGGGGCTTAATGAGCGTAATATATCGGCCTCTGCAGTGCCCTTTAGTAAGGACACGCAATCTATGTTTGCGACGCCTGAGGCGGCGACAGAAACAGAAATTCTCGATATTATCGAACGTTTTGGTCGCAGCGCCGCTATCTGTCAAAAGGCGGGCTTTAGCGGTATCCAGATCCATGCGGCTCATGGCTACTTACTCAGTCAGTTTTTATCACCACATCATAATGTACGTGATGATGCTTGGGGTGGTAGTACCGCCAAACGCCGACGTTTACTGCTAGAGGTTTATCAAGAAATACGCCGTCAAGTCGGGCCTGACTATCCTATTGCTCTCAAATTAAATTCGGCGGACTTTCAAAAAGGTGGATTTACCGAAGAAGAGTCCTTAGAAGTCATCGAAGCGCTGGCCGCAGCTGGTATCGATCTGATTGAAATCTCTGGTGGTACTTATGAGACTGGGGTGGCAAAAGCACAAAAATCATCGACCGTCGCCCGCGAAGCGTTCTTTTTGGAGTTTGCCGAAAAGGTACGTAAACGTGTTAGTACACCATTGATGGTCACTGGCGGTTTTAAAAGCTATCAAGGTATGAATAATGCCTTGGCTTCAGGCGCATTAGATATAGTGGGTATTGGCAGACTGATGACAATCGACCCCGATGCGCCTAATTGTTTATTGCAAGGCCAGGACAGCCGATATACTGTTAAGCCGATCAAAGTCGGTATTAAGCTGATTGATAATCTTGGGGTAATGGATGTGTTCTGGTATAGCGAGCAAATCAAACGCATTGCTCGAGGGCAGAATCCCAAGCCTGATGAAAGTGCCTTACGAGCATTTATACGAATGATATTCAAAAGTGGATGGGGTACATTGGCCACCAAGCGCTTACGCGCGCCATCTTAATGATAGCCTGATCCAAACACGCCTGTTAAGCCTGTCTGCGGATAGCACGTTTGCCAATTTCAATCCCAGTAACTTGATCAATTACTACCGGTTCAATCTCAATACCAGTCTCCGCATCAACCAAGACCGGCATTTGTAATGGATCAACGCAAGCATTATGCTTACAGCCCCAAGCTCCTAGCACCAATAATACGGGCAATATATCTTGGCCCGCCGTCGTCAGTAGATACTCTTCACGCGGTGGGTGCTGTGAGTAGCGTTTTTTTTCCAACAGCCCTTCTGCAACTAAAGTCGTTAAGCGCTTGGTTAGCATCGACGGCGCGATGCCCAAACTGCTACGAAAATCATCGAAGCGGGTTAAGCCCATATGCGCATCTCGCAAGATAAGTAGGCACCAAGTATCGCCGAATACCGACAGGCTACGCGCTATAGGACAGCTGGCTAAGCTGGGGTTATCTAAGGGTAATTTAGCCATAATAGTCATTATCATTGTCTAAGTTTTAGAACGCCATAATACACCAACAATACCGCTGTTTCATAACTAATAGGACGGTAGGTAATGGGCAATATATTTGAAGTAGGCAAGCAGATGTTTAGAGAGAACTTTATGAGCCGACTTTATGGTACTGAAAAATGTAAACGCTCAATATCTCTGGTAAAAAAGAACAAATAGAGCATTATCTCAAAGTTATTCATAAAGTCACTCATTATGAAATGACCAATGCCTATTTGCCATCAGCAAGCATAAATTGGCAACCAAACAACAGCAATGTGCCTAACAATAAAAATAATCCAAAACTTATAAAGCCAATCTGCGACCCAAACCTATCTACGATTAATCCTGTGAAGATAACTGGGACACTAAAGCCTAAATAAGCCATAAGAAAATAACCGGCACTAGCGCGAGCTT
>JAUNVX010000219.1 GCA_030540615.1 Psychrobacter sp.
ACATTAAGGCTTCTGACAATAATTTGGTCAAAGTCCCTACTGTTAACCAAAATATGGAAGGCTCTGACAAGGCGCAAAATACGTTTAAGCCTATCTATAAAATCGATGATTTAATCACTCTAAACGCACCCTTTGCGGGTGAAATAGAGCAATTGTACGTTAAAGTGGGGCAAACTGTTGCTGTCGACCAACCCCTTGTCAAGCTAAGCAGCACTAACGACTTACAGTTTATAGGTACCCTACCTATCGAAGCAAAACCGCAGCTATCCGTGGGTCAAAATGTTAACTTCTCTATTGATGGCAGCCACGTTATATTCACCGGTCAAGTCAGTCAATTGGTGGATTCTCAAGACCCCAAGCATTTACTGGTCTACGTTCACATTTTGCCAAGCAGCGATAGCACCAACCAAATCAAGCCAGGCATGGCAGTGACAGGTAGTATTGATTATGGTCAAATCGAAGTCGGCACCATCGTTCCTAAACAGGGTATCCATGATGCCGACTTGACCGAACTCTTCTCTCCCCCCTATCGCGCGCTGGTCCCTATTAAAGCCAATGTTTGGATTATCGGTCAGGACAAGCGGCTGACGCAGCAACAGGTTGAGGTCATCGAATACGATCCAGAGACGGAGCAATATCTTGTGGCGGGCATTAGTAATGACAGCCTAATATGTTTAGCTCCATTACCGACCAGTGCTTTGGGCAAAAAAGTAGTAATATCTTAGTCAATAAGTGAGAATCAGGCATCAGCGATAAATGAAGTAGCGTTACATTCTATAGAATCAGTAACAATTGCCCTCTTGTGTGGAGTAGTGTGAATTAGGCAAGATAGCGGCTATTAACAAGTGATACTTATTCGAATAAATAACCTGAACCTCCCCATGCTGATTAACTATGCTGAGACGTCTTTAAGCCCTGCCTTAGATAAACACTTAGGGGATATTTTGAAAGGCATTTAGGGGGTAATCACTACTCTATTATTTTATCGAAACCATGTTATTTTGTTGTCTTACATTCCCACCTTAGAAGGATTGATTATGAGCAAGCAAATTTTATTAATCGAAGATGATCCAGATTTAGCAGAGCTTATTAGTGATTATTTGACCATGAACTATTACGAGATTCATCATGCGGCCCTAGGCCAAGATGGTCTTAATATTTTGGATACCAAAGAGCGTGATATTGACTTGGTCATTTTGGATTTGATGCTACCTGATATGGATGGCATGCAGGTCTGCCAAAAAATTCGTGGTAGCAAAAACAATCAGACCAATAAAGTGCCCATTATTATGCTGACCGCCAAAGGCGATACCACCGATCGCGTATTAGGCCTTGAGATGGGGGCAGATGATTACATTGCCAAACCTTTTGAGCCTCGTGAGCTACTGGCCCGTGTCCGTGCGGTGCTACGTCGTCATGAGCAGCCCAATCAGGCAGACAGCCATTCAGACAGTCTGACTTTTGGCCGTTTAAGCGTATTCCCTGACAGTCATGAAGTCACTATCGATGATAAGCCGGTCCGTTTGACCACGCATCAATTCCAATTGCTTCACTATTTTGCCACTCACGCGGGCAAAGTGCTCAATCGTGAGCAGCTATGGCAAGCCATGCCTAATGATGATAGCTCTGATAATATTGACCGGGCCATTGATGTGCATATCTCAAGACTGCGCGCTTTAATCGAAGACAACCCACGCCAGCCTAAAAGAATCATTACCGTACGCGGGGTTGGTTATCAGTTTGCCACGGATCAAGTATAATTTTACTTCATCCAGACTCTAATGGCGGGCTTAAGTGCTAAAGCTTTTAGCTTAGTTATTTGTAGCGTAGCTCTTGATTACTTGGCCTTTATAACTTAGCTTCTGGTAATATGGCTTTTGCAACCCAGCTTTATAATATGGCCAGTTAATCAACACCCTCGTCGTCTTAGAGACTTACCCAAATGCAGCATCGTGGCTTATCCTCTGTTTTTGTCAAATTATTTGCCAGCGTCATGCTGGCATTGACGTTATTTGCGATAGCCATGGTGTCTTTAACTCAAATGGTGCATGACAAAGATGCTACCATTCGCTCTCAAGTATTGGCCACCCAAATACTAAGCCAAGTCGATCCATTTCTGGAAGATTTGAACAAAGCGGCGCAGCAAAACAACCGCTTGCAAGCTAGATTCATGCTGGCGGTGGTCAAAAAGAGCTTTGATATATTTGATGACTCTTTACAAGCAAAGATGGGCTTATATGATCAAGAAGGTCATTTGCTGATGCAAACTGACAACAGTGATTTGCCCCAGGTATTACCTGAGCGCCCTTCTTGGTTAAGCAGAGCCTTCCCTTTTTTATCCGACACCCCCTCACAGCAAGTTCAGGTCTATAGCAATACGGGTTATATCTTATTATTTGAATCAAGGTTACCGCCCAAAAAGCCTGTCCTATCTGCTGCGCTCAATCTATTCACAGGAACGCTATTGTTGCTATGTATCATGGCCGGTGTCCTCTGGTGGATTGCTCGATCGATGACCTGGCGAATCAATCAGCTCAGTCAGCAAATGGACCAACTAGGAGATGGCGACTTTAGCGCCCGAGTGACGGTCCGAGGCAATGATGAAATCGCGGCGCTGGCCAAAGGCTTTAACCAAGCGGCCAAAAAGATTGAGCATCTGATTAATGCCAATAATTTACTTTTAGCCCATGCCTCTCATGAGCTGCGCACCCCTATCACTCGCATCCGTTTACAAATCGAGATGATGGATATGCTAGCCTCAAAGCTAGATTCAGACACCAAAGCCAAATTTGATAAGCGGGCAACAGCGGTCAATCGCGATCTCACCGCGCTAAATGATTTGGTAGAGAGTATCTTGCTGGTGAGCCGCTTAGACGCAGGTCATGCGCTGCAGCAGGTCGAGCTATTGGACCTCTATGACTTGGTCAATCAAGAGTGCCAACACTATCCGCAGGCGCTACTGTTTGGTGAGCATCTTAAGATTGAAGGTCAGCCGCAGCTGCTGACTCATCTTATTAGAAACTTGCTGAACAATGCGGTACTACATGGTGTCCCTCCTGTCACCGTGATGCTATATGGCAGCGCGACTGTAGAGCAAGCAGGTGTTATTCCAGAATCTTTGGTGCAGTCCATTCTTACTCATAGTATTGAACCACAGACTGAGGATATGGACCTATTAGACGCCGCATTCGTTGAGTCAAATGAGCGCTTAGAGCATCAAAAAGCTAGCTCTGAGCAGACGCATATCTCAGCTAAACCTGAAACTTCTAATATTGAAACCTCGCCAGTTTCCTCTGCTAGTCTCACTGAGACTAATGCTGATTCTGCTGTCACTACTACAGGCATTGAGACTTCTGTCATTGATTCTACTGTCGGTAATAGTATTGGCGCTAGCGCTGATGCTGACTCTGTTAAGTCTGTTGCCTCTAATGATACATCGCTAGCAGATAACCCAAGGCCGCAGGAGACCATATCGGCTGCTTGGCGTAGAGAAAATCCATTCAAAAAGCATTTGCGCCGTTATAAGTCGGATGAGCCCGTGCTGCCCCCTAATTTTGCCGTTTTGGCCGTCATTGATGAGGGCAAAGGCATCCCACTCGATAAGCGTGAGGATATCTTTAGCCCCTTTGTTCGATTGCAGCAAAAGAAAAAAGGCTCAGGTCTTGGGTTGTCTCTAGTGTCTCAAATCGTCACCGCCCATCAAGGCCGAATCACCACCGATACCATCAATGGTCACACGCGGTTCTTAGTGGTTTTACCGGTCAACTCTTCTCATAGCGCCCTGCCGCCTCTAGAAGCCATTTCATCGCTTCCTGTCGTTAATAATGACTAGAATAATGGGTAGCCTAACTCCTCTTAGCGGCTATCAAGCTCTATTTTGCATCCTCTAGTCTATTCCCATAACCTTAATCCTTAATCCTCAATCCTTAATCCCCTATCATTAGCCTTAATCAA
>JAUNVX010000017.1 GCA_030540615.1 Psychrobacter sp.
TCTTTTAGCGCGTATTGTACCATCTCTAAAGTAATAGGGTCGCCTGTCAAATTGGCATTGGCCACCACTTGATTGAGGGCACCTTCAAGACGACGAACGTTTGACACCACGTTTTGTGCGATAAATAAAGCACATTCCTTGGGCAAATCAATGCCCATTAGCGCCGCTTTCTTTTGCAAAATCTGCATGCGCGTATCAATCTCTGGTGGCTCAATAGGTACCGACAATCCCCAAGAGAATCGAGACCGGAAACGCTCATCAAACTCCGTTAACTGAGAAGGATGTCGATCAGAGGCCAAAATAATTTGTTTATCACCCGTGGTAAAATCAGCAAATAAAGATAAAAACTCATTACTACTTTTGACTTTACCCGCCAAAACATGAATATCATCTACGATTAACAAATCCACCTTCTTTATTTTTTTCTTAAACTCTTCTATTTTATGATTACGTAATGAATAAACCAGCTGATTAATAAACTTTTCAGAAGTAAAATAATAAAAACTACGGTTTTGCTTTAAATAGCGATGCGCAACAGAATGCATTAAATGAGTTTTACCAAGACCCGATGGGCCATAAATAAATAAAGGATTATGTCGATTCTTTGATTGGCGTTTGGTTAACTCGTAACAAGCTTTATAAGCTAAGTTATTGGTTTTTCCTGTGACGAAAGTATCGAAAGTAAATCCCGAATTAAGATAACTTAGTGACTTAGCATCTGATGAGGAAATTTGACCACTGGGCAGCACGTCATCAGCGCCCATCGCTGCCATATCTGAACCCTGTGCCTCATACGACCCTGCTGTACCATACGATGGTGAGTAGCTAGCTTCTTGTGAAGACACGGTTTGACCAGACGTTAACTCTGGTGCTCCACTATTGACATTATCCACTCTGACCACGACTTGAGCGATGGCATTATCACTATGCTTAAACACCAACTCCTCAATATCCTGTAGATGATTCTTTCTAACATAATCTACAAAATAATTATTGGGCGCTCGAATGACGAAAATATTGCCTTCAGTTTGGGCAGAAAGTGGCCTTAACCACATGGTAAACACAGTAGGCTTAACCTGATATTTTAAATCATCAAGACACTTATCCCAAAGTACAGTTGCTTCTAACATTTAACTTACTCATTCTAAAAAATTAGCGATTAAAACTGGCTGTTTAATACCTAAATGCTCAAATGACGAACTTGTGATTACTGGCTTAAGAAGCGGCTAGTTGTCTTCTCAAGTCGCCCTAATTTAAGGTAAATTGAGCAAGCAATGTAGCATATTTTACCTGTGGATAAAAACCCTATTTCTTGTGGATAAGTTTGTGGATAACTATTGATGCTTCACAAAACCCTAAGTTATCCCGATACTACCCCCAGCTTATCAACAGGTTTATCCATAGGACAAATTTTTGATAAAAATATGGTTATAGGACTTATCCACAGATATCATAGCCCCCAACAATAACCATATATACTTATTAATAACTTATTATAGAGACCTTTTAATCTGTGGATAACTAACAAAATATAAGATTTTGCTTCTATTTTGATAATTACCTATGGGCTACCGATTAGCACTCCCCTACCCCACCATAACCACGACCTACTACAAAACTTGCTATGGATTTAGTAACTTAGCAGTAACGGTTAACCAATTAAACTTAGAGATTATTAGTCTAGCGAAATTATCTTTGACCAATGAGCTTTTAGTAATAAGGTAACTGGATTAATTCATTGACCGCTATTGATGACAGTGATATAATCCTGCGCTATTGCTATCTTTTAGTTATCCTTACATAAGTGAACATAGGTGAGTTATGAAACGTACTTTTCAACCCAGCGTGATTAAACGCAAACGCACTCATGGCTTTCGCGCTCGTATGGCGACCAAAAAAGGCCGTCAGGTACTAGCTCGTCGCCGTGCGAAAGGTCGTCATCGTTTGACGGTCTAGTGGTAGATTGGTGGTTTTTTGAATCACTAACCCCTATATCAAAAACGCCTCTCGAGGCGTTTTTTTGTGTCTATAGACCATCTTGTTAGATGGATACTGTATGCGCCTATAACAGACAAGCTTTGGTTAATCACTAGGATAGGACATTAGGTTGTGACAAAGGCCTACTGAAGCTTATCTTAGTGCCAATGTAGCGACTCTTGAGTGTATTGACGGTGCTCTCTTAGACAAGGATAGGGTCTGTTTTACTCTTGTACTCGCTATATTAGCCCTCTAATGAATGACCTTAATTATGACAGATTTTAGTTTTACCAAGTCTCAACGTCTCCTGACGCCTACTGTATTTCGTCATGTATTTGATGCACCCGATCGCAAACTGCATCAAGCACATTTGATGGCATTCGTGCGCCAAAACGATAACTTAGGTCCCAGAATTGGTATGGCAATTACCAAAAAGAAAGTCCCTACAGCGGTAAATAGAAACAAGGTTAAGCGTCATATTCGAGAGAGATTTCGTCATGTATCTTCAGAATTAAAATCTATGGATATTGTTTTTATTGTCAAAAAATCTGTTAATGATTTAAGTAATAAAGAATTGGATAAACAGATAAACGATATTTTTAATAAGATAAAAAAATAAAATAAATGAAAAATTTAAAAAAAGTATTAAACAGTTTTTTCTATTTATTGTTTGATAAGTTTATTGTATTTTATCAAATAGTCATTAGCCCTATTATTCCAGCACGCTGTCGTTATTATCCGACTTGTTCTGAATATGGTCGTCAAGCATTGTCTTGGCATGGGCCATGGCGAGGTAGCATATTGGCCGTTCATCGTTTATGCCGCTGTCAACCTTGGGGCGGTCATGGTATTGATTTTGTGCCCCTGCCTTTATATCAGTATCAATATTATCCTGTGCTAAGGAGGCCTAGTGCCTTTAGAATGGATTTGACTTTATCCTCTACGTCAAATGATACCCATATCAGCCATCGCTATATTTACCCCGATACGACAAGCTATCAAGCGATGTTGGCTTATCGGTTGAATAGCAGGGGCTAAATAACATTGACTGAGTAATATAGAGGCAATTAACCCGTCCTAACGAACTAATTTACACTTGAAAAAGTAGGGCTAACTTGCTTGAGTATCAATTACTTTAGTTTTTTAGTAAAATAGGCCCCATTTTATGTGAATGAGTCTATCTCGCTTTTTTGATTAGTCAATAAGATGGCCGAACTGGTTTTACCCCATCAAAAATATACTACTTAAGGTAAGGCCTTATCGCCTATTAAGTGGGCGACTCATAAGACATGCTCTAATCGACTCTAGGAATGCTCTATGCAAAAGATATTTAGGGTGATGATCATCATTGCGATGCTGATTACCGCTTATCTGCTAATTTTGGCTTGGCGAGATGATTATGCTAACGCGCCTGTCGTGCAGGCGGCCTCTGAGTCAGCAGAAACGGTTGGCTCAGATATCCCAGGTTCGGCTCCTGCTAATAAAGCTGCTGGAGATATCCCCGTCACCACGACGCCTACTGGCACCATAGTGGGTAACGCTGACCGCTCGACGAGCACTAAAGATGAGAGGCTGATTACGGTCACTACGGATCGATATGACATCAAAATCAATCCAAATGGCGGTGATATCGTTTATGCGGCGTTAAAACAATTCAACGCTACTTTGGACAGTGCCAATCCATTTGTTCTCTTAGAAGATAATGGCAATCGTATTTATGTGGCTCAGTCGGGATTGATTGGTAAGGATGGTATCGATACCGATAAGGGCCGAGCCAATTATCAGCACACGGCCTCAAGTTACACGATGGCGCCTGGTCAGCAGACTTTATCTGTACCCCTGACCTATCAAAAAGATGGCGTCACCATTACCAAAACTTTCGTGTTCACTCATGATAAATACCCTATTGATGTTAGCTACACCATCAATAATGCTTCTGCTAATCCTTGGGAGGGTCAGCTCTTCGCTCAGTTAAAACGGGACAATAGCAAAGACCCTGGGATGTCGGACAAAGGCGCTCTAAGCATGGCCACTTACCTTGGCGGCGCATGGGGCACGCCTGATGACCCTTATAACAAGCTTAAGTTTGGTAAGTTTAACGAAAGTGATGTGAATACAGTGGTGAGCGATAAAGGCTGGGTAGGTATTGTTCAGCATTATTTTGTCTCTGCTTGGACCCCTGATAATTTTAAAGGTCAATTCTTTAGCCGCGAGACAGGCGATGACCATTTCATCGGCTTCAATAGCCAACCTATTGTGATTGCTCCTAATAAGCAAACAACGCTTAGTGCGACTTTATATGCAGGGCCAAAGGTTCAGTCTGAGTTAAAGGACGTGGCAGTTGGGTTGAACAAAACTGTGGACTATGGACTTTTATGGCCAATCTCTAAAGTGTTGTTCGCTTTGTTAGAAGGCATTCATAAAGTCATTGGCAATTGGGGTTGGTCAATTATTGCATTGACTGTTTTGGTTAAGATAGCCTTAATGTGGTTCTCTAATAAGAGCTATTATTCGATGGCGAAAATGCGAGCTATCGCGCCAAGGCTACAAGCGCTTAAAGAAGAAGCGGGTGGCGACCGTATGAAAATGTCACAAGAGATGATGGCGATTTATAAAGAAGAGAAAGTCAATCCCATGGCAGGTTGTCTTCCTATTCTGATGCAGATGCCAATATTTTTGGCATTGTATTGGGTGCTGGTCGAAAGCGTAGAGCTCCGCCATGCCCCTTGGATACTCTGGATTCATGATTTGTCTGCGATGGACCCTTGGTTTATTCTACCGCTGTTCATGGGCGCTTCAATGTTCATTCAGCAGCAGCTCAACCCGCAACCTACCGATCCCATGCAAGCTAAGGTAATGAAGTTTTTACCGATTATCTTCACTACCTTTATGCTATTTTTCCCTGCAGGTTTGGTACTATATTGGACAGTCAACAACTTATTTAGTATGACTCAGCAATATATTGTCAATAAAAAGGTTGAGGAAGAGCAAAAACGAAAAACAGTCAAAGTATTAGACTAATTGGGATTGAACGGTCTTAAACCATCGCTTCGGCGGTGGTTTTTTATTTTTGTCAGCGCTACCAGAGCCGTCTATAATGGGTATTTATATTGATTCAAAGGCCCCTACTATCGTGACTATTAATGCTTCTAACTCGGCACTTTCAATAGCGAGCAATACCACCATTGCTGCTATAGCAACTCCCATAGGCCGCGGTGGTATTGGCATTATTCGCTTATCAGGCAGTCATGCTTATCAGATTGCTTGTGAGCTGACCACTAAATCAAGCTTCGTCGCTCGACAAGCCAGTTTTTGCCGGTTTTACCGAGCTTCAGGGGAGATTATTGATGAAGGTTTGATTCTCTATTTTAAAGCTCCTCACTCGTTTACCGGTGAGGACGTGATAGAGATTCAGGGTCATGGCGGTATGGTGATTCAAAATGAGCTTTTGGCGAGAGTATTTGAGTTAGGGGCGCGCCAAGCAGTGGCTGGTGAGTTCTCATATCGAGCTTTTGACAATGATAAACTAGACTTGCTACAAGCTGAGGCTATTGCTGATGCTATTGATGCCACAAGTGTGGCCGCTGCTAATAGCGCCATGCGATCTTTGACCGGTGCGTTTTCTACCCTCATTAATCAGTTATTAGACCAGCTTATTCATGTACGACTTCACGTGGAAGCAGCCATTGATTTTCCTGATGAAGAAGACGTGGACTTTTTGTCTGATGGGGTGATTGAAGCCAAGATTGAGTCCATTCAAACTCAGGTAAAACAAGTACTGGCGACTGCTCAACAGGGCCAATTGCTGCGAGACGGTATCGAAGTGGTCTTAGCAGGACGTCCCAATGCAGGAAAGTCGAGCTTATTAAATCGGCTAGCTGGTCAAGAGCGGGCTATCGTCACTGAGGTGGCTGGAACGACTCGCGATACGCTTCAAGAGACGGTGGTGCTCAACGGGTTGACCTTACATCTTACTGATACTGCAGGGTTAAGAGAGACAGAAGATACGGTAGAGCGTATGGGCATTGAGCGCGCCCGCCGCGCCATTGAGCAGGCAGATTTATTATTATTGGTTTATGATATCACTCAAGACGCCGACCCTATTGTATTGGCACAGCAGTTATTTGGACAGCTTCCTGCCCCTCACAAATTATTAATTATTGGCAATAAAAGTGACTTAGTTAAAAATGCCATTCCTACAAATCCTATGAGTAAACAACAAGGCTATCAACAGGTTAATGTTTCATGTGAAACTTCTTTTGGGCTTGATACGTTGACCACAGTGCTGTGTGACAAAGTGGGGTTTCATCCACCAGAGAATAGTATGATTGCTAGAACGAGGCATATCGATGCTCTAAGACGTACGGCTAGGCATCTAGACCAAGCTTATGAGCAATTAACCGTATTTGCCGCAGGAGAATTAGTGGCTGAAAGCTTGCGACAAGCTCAGCAGAGTCTTGGCGAGATTACAGGTCAGTTTTCAGCGGATGACTTATTGGGAAAAATATTTGGCAGCTTTTGTATCGGTAAATAAGATTAGCGTTCATTATTAGCTAGAGAATTTACCCCTGTAAATCGATAACATTGTACCAGCTTTAAATAAATTGACCCGTCCATGCTACCTTGGAACCCAATCATGCACTGCCCTTATTGTAATGCTTCAGAAACGAAAGTCATTGATTCAAGACTCGCAGCAGAAGGCGCTCAGGTACGTCGCCGCCGTCAATGTAGCCAATGCCAAGAGCGTTTTACCTCTTTTGAGATGGTGGAGGTGGTCATGCCTCGCATTATCAAATCTAGCGGTAAAATTGAGCCCTATGACAACGAAAAATTGCGCCGCTCGATTCAACTGCCGCTACAAAAGCGTCCTGTCACTATTGATGAGCAAGAGGGTATGATCAGTCGCATCGAAAAGCGGGTGCGGCAAATGGGCGAGCGCGAAATTAGCAGTAAAGTGTTAGGAGAGATTGTCATGAGTGAGCTAAAAGACCTCGATGATGTGGCCTATGTGCGCTTCGCTAGCGTCTACCGCGACTTTCAAGATATTGAAGCTTTTAAACAGGAGCTGGCCAATATTCGACCAAACTAGCCTTAAGTATTAATATAACGGCTCAACTCTAGGTTAAGGGAGTCACTATCAATATATTTTTTGATTAATCTCTCATCATTTCTCTATTACCTTCCCTCTATTAAGGGCAAGACATCATGACCCAACCTGCGATAGACTCTACTTTAAACTGCCTTCCCAATCCTACTACCCTCGTAGAGCCGCAAGATATATATTACATGGGATTGGCTATTGAGCAAGCACGGCAAGGGCTATTAACCACTCGGCCTAATCCGGCAGTGGGCTGCGTCATAGTTAAAGACAATGAGATAGTAGGCCAAGGGTTTCATCCAAAGGCAGGGCAGCCACATGCCGAGGTATTTGCTCTACGTCAAGCTGCTGATAAAGCAAAGGACGCGTGTGCATACGTTACCCTTGAGCCTTGTAGCCATACAGGCCGCACCCCACCTTGTGCTAGAGCGCTTATTGCTGCAAAGATAAAAAGGGTTGTTATCGCTGGCCTCGACCCTAATCCGGAAGTGTCGGGTCAGGGAGTGACTCTATTAAGACAAGCTGGGATTGAAGTTGTGGTTGGCGTATTGCAGCTAGAAGCTGAAGCGCTCAATTTAGGATTTTTGAAGGCGATGCGCACAGGTCTCCCTTATGTACGCTTGAAGATAGCCACGAGTCTTGATGGCCGCTCGGCGATGTCATCAGGCGAGTCAAAGTGGATAACAGGGTCTGCTGCCCGCGCCGATGTTCAGCGATTACGTGCTCAAAGTGCAGCAATCATCACAGGCAGTCAAACCATTATTGATGACAATCCTGAGCTAAACGTTCGCTCAGCATCGCTAGGGGTTAGTCTTGAAGATATTATCCAGCCTAAAATAATCATTTTAGATAGGCGATTACGACTGGATGCTAGCTCTAGCTATACTGCGTGTCAATATTCTCAGACGTTATTTTGGCGTGATGATGACTTAATCAAGTTACTTCGTCATTTGGTCATTGACTATCAATTTTATGATATTTTGGTTGAGGCGGGAGCCCAAGTCGTGGGGAGCTTCATTAAAGAAGGCTTAATTGACGAGCTCGTTATCTATCAAGCACCCTGTCTGTTAGGCAATTCTGCTAGGCCCATGGCCCATTTTAATATTGACCATCTCAATGAGCAGTGCCGCTTTCGTTATCAGAGCTTTCAGAATCTTGGTCCAGATATCAAATTAATACTCACTGCTTTTTAAGCATTATTGCCTAAGCTTAATCACAATGGAGTGAGGGTTATATCAGCCAACTATTAGGTTATCCACAGTTGCTATAATTCTTACCATAGACACTACATAAGTTAAGGTTTCACGTGAAACTGTGGATAAGTTGTTTCATGTGAAACTTTTAACAAGGCAGCGATGGTCACTAATAACGCTAGACCCTTTCTATTCATTAGCCTAGCATCCTGGCATTGAGTTTTTTACCTAAAGTAGCCTAAAAGATTGAGGTTTGTGGATAACTTTAGGTTTCACGTGAAAATCTTATACAATAATGGCGTTTATGTAGAGTTATCCACAGAGGCTGATGGATTTTATTCATCAGTCTTAGCGAGCATAAAGCTTGAAGATATCAAGATAGCCAAGCTAAAACCTCATACTATTTAATCCATCTAAGTTACGATGGAATGTTTTAAGCCAATTCTACATACAGATTACTATAGGGATTATTATGTTTACAGGCATCATTGAAAGTGTGGGTACTATTAAGGCCCTCAACCCCGTGGGGGGCGATATTCGCCTTCGCGTCACTGCTCCTTTATTAGACTTTACAGATATCAAACTTGGTGATTCAATTGCCTCTAATGGTATCTGTCTAACCGTCGTTGAACTCAATCAGTCAGAGTATGCGGTGGATGTTTCACGTGAAACATTGGCTAGGACAGCGATGAGTGACTGGAAAGTAGGTGATGCATTGAATTTAGAAAAAGCCATGTTGCCCACCACTCGCTTTGGCGGACATATTGTCTCAGGACATGTCGATGGCGTGGGTGTGGTCCGTGAGCGTCGCCAAGACGCTAGGTCACTTTATTTTGAGATTGAAATACCTGAAGATTTGGCCCCCTATACTGCCACTAAAGGGTCAATCACAGTCGATGGCATTAGCCTGACAACTAATTTGGTCCAAGATAACCGGGTTTGTCTCAATATTATTCCGCATACCGCACAAGTGACCAACATTGATAAGCATTGGAGTGTGGGCAGTAAAGTAAACATTGAGGTTGATTTAGTAGCGAGATATCTTGAAAGGCTTTTACTAAAAAAACAAATAGAGCCTCAATCTGATAGTGCTCAAGATGGTCATTCTAAACTAACCACTGAATTTTTGGCGCAGCATGGATTTATGAAATAATCCAATCAAAGAGCTAGTGGTCGCAATAATGCTATTTTATTTCTAGTCTGAGGGGAGGAATCTGGATGAAACCATTGTATTTCATCGGGCGTAATCAACCCTTAATCTTTTAATCTCACTAAACAGTAGGTAGTGCTAAACATTGGCCTTAAAAGCAGTTAAAATAGTTTGCGAGAGCTATTATTCGAGCTAAATTTAAGTCAGTTGGATTAGCTTGAACGGCTATTAACCATAATGTCTGCAAGTGGTTGCCGCTATATACTTAGCGTAGATTATATTAGTTATATAGTGTTCGACCAGTTCCTGCTAACTATTATTGACTCCCTTCGTTTAAGAAGCTCATCTTAAGCTTTAGTTCTAATTAGTATTTGTCTCGCCCTATTCTTTTATCAGCTTTAGCTGTTTTTAACTTCATACCTCATTCAATCTAGTTTAATCTTTATAGAAGGACCTTAGTTTATGCCTTATCTCTCTCACTCATTCGTACTTCGGGGTTTGACCGCTGCCATTTTAGCTACTATGTTAGCGGCATGTGGCGGCGGCGGTGGCGGTTCTGATTCAGGGTCTAAGCCTGACAATAAACCAAATCCTAAGCCTGACACGACCATTGAGACCACTGTTGACACAACCACAGAGACCACACAAACCACTGAAACCACTACGGATACCACAACGACAACGGTGACAGGGAGTCCTGTTGTCGAGCAGAACGATGGTACAGGTCCTAATACTAACCCAGCCCCAGCCCCTTCTGGTGAAGAGGCGGTGTTGTCCCCGTATGAGTTAGCAGTTTATAATCGATTGAATTTGCGCCGAAGCGCTTGTGGCTTTGGAGGACTGGCTAATGAGCCAAGATTAACTCAGGCCGCTGATAACCATGTAAATTATCTTTTATATATGAATAAAAACAGTGACCAAGCTTTTCAAGGTCATTATGAAAGATTGGTCGACGCGTTTAGTGGCAATAAAAACCCTTATTTCACAGGGGAGAGCGTGGTTAACCGTATAGCCACTGGGGCAGATAAAGGCGCTAAAGCCCAACCCGTTAATTATGCCTATCAAACGGTCGCTGAGAATTTATCTTACCTAAGTTTTAATGATACTTACTTTAAGCAAATGGGCGACGAAAAAGTAGCTTTGAGTGGTATTAATGGATTGTTAGCGGCCCCCTATCATATGGCCAGTCTATTAAGCCCTAACTTTACTGAGATTGGGGTCAGCTATGGCCGCGATACTGTCAAAGTGCCTATGCTACTGTCTGATGGTAGCCGAGTTAAAGGTCAAGGTAGTGTGCTTGAGATGGTATTGGCAACGCCTTATGGCAAAGTCGTTCAAGTGCCTAGCCAAGTCGTAAACTATCCTTGTGAGGGCGTCACTGGCACCCAATATGAACTAAAGCATGAGTCACCTAATCCCTTTGGCGCAGACGGTCGTGACCTAGGCAAAAACCCTATTGGTCAACCCATTTATATCTTGGGCAATGGCAATTTGAGCGTGACCAACTATAAGATGACAGATGCGGCGAACCAACCCATAGCGCTACAAGCTTTGACAGCGGCCAATGACAAAAATAAGATTTTGGAAGCCAATCAGGTCATTTTGATGCCATTAACACCATTGAAGCCTGCACAAAGTTACCGAGTGACTTATACCGTGTCGGTTAATGGGGCGGCTTCTGAAGTCAAAACCTTTACCTTTACTACCAAAGCGGCTTAGTCAACTGGTGGAGCTACAATTAACCACCATGTAAAAGCGGCTGGATAATTAAGTGATAACCAGGTAGCAATCATTATTTATTGAGCTTCTCTCAAGCCTATTAACGCCATGTTAATAGGCTTTTTTGTTAGTAGTAGGATTTAGTAAATTCAAATTAGAATTAAGAGAAATGGTTGGTGGTTAATCAATCAAAAATTGCTTGATAGCTTGGGCAAGTTGGTCTTTTTTTAAGGGTTTAGACAAAAAGCTGTTCATGCCAACTTTAAGACAAGCACTGCGGTCCTCATCAGTATCGTTAGCGGTTAAAGCGATAATCGGGATACTGTCGTGATTGGCACGAATCTCAGCAGTAGCACTCAGTCCATCCATAATAGGCATTCGGCAATCCATCAAAATCAGTTGGATATCGTTACGATGTGCTTTTAGGGTGTTGATAGCCTCTTCTCCATTGGCCGCGACGATAGTGCGATAACCTAGCTTCTCAAGGACTTTACAAGCCACTTTTTGATTAATCGGATTGTCCTCAGCCACTAAAATGAGTGGCGCCTCAACGGCAGCTATAGCTTCAGGAGATACAGCTCTGTTGCTAGCCTCATTTTCATTAGCCGATACTAGGTCTTGACTAGGAGGTATCTCTATAGGAGCGGCTATGACAGCAGCATTTTTGACATTGGGAGCTACATATGAAGATAGCGTGTCCTTTTTATTATTACTGCCACTATCATGGCTACTAGCATTTTGAACGCCCTCAAGCCTTTGCTGATGAGTCCCTATGGTTTGAACCTCTAGATTTAACGGGGTGGAGCTTTGATGAGCAGAATTCTGACGGTAGCTTGTTTGATAAACGTTTTCGTTTAATTGAGCGTCAGAATCAACAGTCTGATATTGAGAGAAAGCAGTATCAGAGTGTGGTCGCTGTGAGGGCGAGAGTTCAGCTAAGAAATCATTAAAGGATGCTTGAGCGTTAGAGACTGAGGAGACAGTGGAATGCCTTCGCCAGTTGCTATGAGACAGCCGGCTAACCTCAGATATTAGGTGACCCATATCGAGCGGCTTGGACAGATAACCATCAAATTGTTCAATGATTTGGGAGACAATGCCGCGCTCTGGCATCATGCTTAATAATATTTTAGGATAGTCAAGATAGTCTGGAATTTGAGAGAGTAATTGAGTGTCTGAATTCTCAAATAGCTCATAATCCATCAATATGATGCAAGTTAACTGTGCGGCTTTTGCGGAGAGTAATTGCCGATTTAAATCTACAATGTTTGAAGTAGTAATACTGGTTTCAATGATAGCTGGCATGCCAACATGATTGCATAATTGGTTGAGATAATAAGCGCTAATCTCTTGGTTTAAAAAGGCGATTAAACAGACATTGGACAAATCAGTGTTAAACAAATATACAGGCTGGTAAGAGGGCTCTTGTTTGGGCAAACATAGACTAAAGGTACTGCCTTGACCAGGGATACTGTCTAGATGAATAAAGCCACCCAGCAGCTGAGCAAAGCTGTTTGATATGGCCAGTCCAAGGCCGGTACCACCGAACTGACGACTGATAGAGTCATTGGCTTGATTAAAAAATGAGAACAGTTTGCTTTGCTCTTCTGGTTCAATACCGATACCTGTGTCTTTAACACTAAAGCTGAGCCACTGTGAGCGATTGGATAATAACGGTATAAAGTCAGCTTCATTATCTGGCCTTAACTCAGTAGACTCGCCTTTTTGAGCGTCATTATAATGACCACTGACTTCAATAGAAGGCTCAGCCTCACGGATAGCAAAAGCATTTTCATCTTCTAAAACCGATTCAGAGTCGATATCTAATAAAGGCAATAAGTCAGCTTCTTCCAATGTGGTCAGTGGCACAGCATTGGACGGGTTAGAGAGACTGTGTACCTTGTTAGCAGTGGCAGGAGAGACGTAGCGTGGGTCATGGGTGGTAATAGGCTCAATGATTAAAGCGACATAACCTGTTTGGGTGAACTTGATAGCATTACCGATGAGGTTCATTAGGATTTGGCGCAGTCTGCCAACATCAGTCGTAAGATAGCGTGGACACTGCGGGTCAAAGAAATAATGTAGCTCAATACCTTGACGACGAGCATTGCCCACCATCAGCTCGCATATCTGCTGACAGACCGCCAGGACATCGACGACTTCCTCTTCGACTTTAAGTTTGCCAGCATCTAGCTTGGCCATATCTAACATACCATTGAGCATCGATAGCATGGCTTGACTGGTCTGCTCGAGCATAACAAAAGTCTCTTTTTGCTCTTCATCAAAGCCTTCTGAATCAAGCAGCTCGAGCATGCCAATCATACCGCTAAGGGGGGTTCTAAGCTCGTGCCCCATAACTGACCATAATTGATCAAAATCGGTTAAGCGTGACTGCTGTTGCAATATGGTGGCTTGAGCATCATCAAGCTGTTGGCTTAAGTTATTGACACTGTTCAAAATCGCTGTAAAACCATGAATCTGACCATGCTCACCAAACCAAGGCATGATGTGCAGCTGAAAGGTTTGATTGTCTTCAAGCCCTTTAACCAGTAAAGTGCGAGTCACACGTTGCGAAGTCAGTTTGGTGAGTGTCTGGTGCGTGGCTTTATCAATACCCGTGACAAAATCAGTCAAAGTATAAGTGA
This sequence comes from Psychrobacter sp., assembly GCA_030540615.1. Taxonomy (GTDB): domain Bacteria; phylum Pseudomonadota; class Gammaproteobacteria; order Pseudomonadales; family Moraxellaceae; genus Psychrobacter. The sequence goes on from JAUNVX010000017.1 coordinate 13,783, forward strand.
TGCTGCGCTGAAATGAAGTGCCAAAGACTTGTTCAAATCTGGGGTTCAAAAAGCTAATTTGGCCATGACGTTTGAGGGTTGCCATGGGTAGAGGGGCATAATCGATTAGGCGTTCTAATCGATGGCTGAGCAGCTGAGTTCGGCGATAGTTCTTATGCAGTTGGTAGTTGATACGGCTAAGACCATGTCCGATACGCATGAACTCTTTGGCCACACTTTGAGCAGGAAAGGGGGGAGCAAGGTAACTCTCTTTAGAATATAGCGACAGACTCTCAGTATAACGAATCAATAGTTCCCACTCATTGCGTCGTCTTAATACCAATAAAAGCCCGGCCATAAACAAAACAAAGGTGATTAATAGTGGGGCCCAATATCGGCTGTCTCGCCATTCAACCACCAGAGGCTGATGGTACAAGTTCACATAGACTTTAAAGTCATTGTCCAATACGATCCAACCAGATAGCTTGTCATTATCGATAGTAAACTGGTCGGCATCTTCTAATACGCTAGACTCTGGTAAGGTTAACACTTCAATATCTTTGTCATCTGGTCGATAATAGTCATGAATATAGATTTGCCCAGAAGGCGTGATGACCATCAGCTGATAACTGGTATTACTTAAAAAAGGCTTGTCTAGTACTTCGTTAACATCATCTTGCCTAAAAGTATTGTGGTTCTTTATTTCGTGAAGAAGACGAGCGAAAATAGTTTGGGTGTGAATCTGTTGCCGCTCTACCAACGACGTATAAGCCAATAGATAATACATTGCCAACATCACCATCAAAGACAGGGTGTAAAAATTGAATATACGTTGTAATGAGGGATGTTTTTTCATGAAGGCAACTAAGAACTCGTCAGATGCTAGCCAGTAATGCCAATAGTATAGCATCGTCTCTAAAATCACAGTACGAGAGTTGGCAAATTAGCTCGGCTTACCATGGTGATATTAAGTTAACTGCCCTATAATGAGTAGAGCAGAATAAGAGCAGTTAATAGTCAACCATAATGTCCTATTTAACTTACTTTTTTAATTTAGCTTTTTAACTTTTGTTCATTTGATTCGTTCATTCGCAATTATTACAGTTGACCTTTATGATTTCAGCTTCGCCCATGTCCTCTCCCTCAACTAAATTGACCCAGCCAATGTCTCAATCTGGTAGATTAAACGTTATATTCGCTGGGACACCTGAGTTTGCAGCTACCAGTTTGCAGTCTTTAATAGATGAGCAAGACTCGCTAAACATTGACATTGTGGCGGTTTATACTCAACCAGATCGCAAAGCTGGTCGAGGACAAAAAGTGACTGCCTCACCAGTGAAACAGCTGGCTTTGGCCCATCATATTGCTGTTGAGCAACCCGAGACTTTTCGTAAATCTAGTGAGATTGGGCTTGTTTCACGTGAAACACTTGCTCGTTATCAGCCTGATTTGATGATTGTTGCGGCTTATGGGCTTATTTTACCCCTAGGTGTGTTGACGATACCTACCTATGGCTGTTTGAATATCCATGCCTCATTGCTGCCTAGATGGCGCGGCGCCGCTCCTATTCATCGAGCGTTGTTGGCAGGAGATACGCAGACGGGTATTACTATTATGCAGATGGATAAGGGTTTAGATACGGGTGATATGCTTTATAAAGCTAGCTGTCCTATTACCAATGACGATACCTCTGCTAGTTTGCATGATAGATTAGCCATGCTGGGCGCTAAGGCCATTACCACTGTGATAAAAGACTTATCCTATTATCAAAATCAAGCCAACAAACAGGACGACTCTCAAGCTAATTATGCTGAAAAGCTCACTAAAGCAGAAGGTGAGATTGATTGGTCAAAGCCTGCTGAGGTGATTGAACGACAAATTCGCGGCATGCACCCTTTTCCCAGTACCTATAGCTTTTTATCTGATGGCGACAAAAATAAGCGAGTCAAAGTACTGGCTTCGCTACCTGTTAACTTAAGCCAAACCACGACTCAACCTGCAGGTACTATTATTAGCATCGGCAAAAATGCCATATTAGTGGCTTGTGGTAAGCAAAACCCTGAGGATGAGTTTGCCACGACATTGCGCTTGACCAAGCTGCAATTTGAAGGGGGGAAACCCATCACTGCTGAGCAAATCTGTCAGGGCACTCAATTAAACGATGGCGATCAATTTATACAGCAGGATAGTCTCTAATGGCCACTAACAAATCCGCGTTAGCCGCGTATGATGTGCGAGTTGCCGTCATCAATACCTTGCTAGCTATTGAACAAGGCAAATCGTTAACGACCCTACTTGACCCGCTACTCAATAGCTTGAAAGGAGAAGATAAAGCTTTTGCTCATGCGCTGCTGCTAACGACCTTACGTCATTGGTATGCCACAGCGCGTTTGCTTGATAGCTTGGCTGACAACCCTATTGATGAGGTGGCCGTACGCGTGACCATTCAGGTGGGAATCACTCAACTGCTCTATCTGCATGTGGCTGACCATGCCGCTATTCACGAGACGGTAGAAGCGGTCAAAAAAATTGATTTGGCACGGGCGTCCGGACTTATTAATGCTATCTTACGAAAGGTTGCCAAAAACCCTAATAAATTCCGCAAAAAATGCGATAAAAACCATAGCCTGCCTAATTGGCTCGCGCAGCAGCTTAAGACGGACTGGCGGGAGCAATACAATGAGCTTACCCACGGCCTTCGTCAAGCTGCGCCCATGTTTTTGCGGGTTAATGCTTTAGCGACCACGGCCAATCAATATCTTGAAACCTTATCAGATGAGGATATTGAAGCCGATAGCATGGCTTTGAATTTTGCTTTTGCTTTGACAGATGCCCCAACTATTAAGGCACCAAATATTAAGGCCTCAACTGCTTTCGGATTAAAAGCCATTCGCTTATCAAACAGTGTCTCGGTCAAGAGCTTGCCTAATTTTGCGACCGGCATGGTCAGTGTGCAAGATGTTCATGCGCAATTGGCAGCGCCGATTATTCACGCAGCGGTCTCGCAGATGGGTCAGCAGTCATCTTTATTACCAAGGAAACTGCGCTTGCTTGATGCTTGCGCCGCACCAGGGGGTAAATTAGCCCATTGGCTTGAGTTAATCGAGACTCCCAATAATATTGGGGGTTTAAATACCAAGACATCAGTAGTTGAGAAAGCCCCTGGTAATCAGGCCCTTAACGATTATAGCGGCAGTCAAAAGTTTCACGTGAAACAAAACGCTGATAAAGACAACCATATCCCAGAAGTCAGCATAATAGCCATCGATAATGAGGCTAATCGAATCACTCGCATCTTTGAGAATCTGGAGAGATTGCAGCTGCCTCGCACCATGTCTAAGCGAGCACTTGATTTAGAGGTTGTGTGTGCTGATGCCACAGTTTGGCAGTATGAAGCAGCAAAAGATGAGTCTGACACTAGTAATAATACGAGATTTGATGCAATATTATTAGACGCGCCTTGCACAGCAACTGGTGTCATTCGTCGTCATCCTGACATCAGTCTACTCAGGACTGAAGAAGACGTTGAGCAGACAGTAGCCCTGCAAGCCCAAATCTTAGACAATCTATGGGAGCAATTAAACCAAGGCGGCTATCTGCTTTATGTGACCTGCTCAATCCTAAAAGCTGAAAATATTGATCAGATGCAGGCTTTTATCTCGCGGCATAGCGACGCAGTCCATGTGCCTTTTGCCGATGATCAGTGCAATTGGGGGATTCAGCAAGAGATTGGCCGTCAATGCCTACCTGTCTATCAGCATGAGCACGACTTAGGCGGTGATGGTTTTTATTTTGCCTTGTTAAAAAAAGCAGTTTAACTAAGCGGATGATAGTTTAATATCAATATATTTTGATTTAAGCCCAAGCGTTCAAGACAGGACAAAGTGGGCGATCTATCCACATCGACAACTCCTGAATAATTAACAGAAAAGCATAGGATAATCAATGAAATATATCTCTACTCGTGGCCAAACTGAGCCAATGGCTTTTAGTGATGTGCTGTTAATGGGGCTAGCGCCTGATGGCGGCTTGATGTTGCCTGAGAGCTATCCTCAAATCGATGCGGCGACTTTAGAGCAATGGCGTCATCTTAGCTATCCTGAATTGGCATTTGCGATTATGCGGCTATTTGCCACCGATATCGATGAAGCCGATCTTAAAGACATGATTAATCGCACTTATACTGAGTCAGTATTTGGTTCGAGCGATATCACCCCAGTACGCAAGCTTGAAGACAATCTGTATTTGTTAGGCTTGTCCAATGGCCCCACGCTAGCCTTTAAAGATGTGGCCATGCAGTTTTTAGGCAACGCCTTTGAATATGTGCTAAAAAAGAAGAACGAGCGCTTAACTATTATCGGAGCGACCAGTGGCGATACGGGCAGTGCCGCTGAATATGCGCTTCGTGGCAAAGACAATATCGAAGTGTTTATGTTGTCTCCCTTTGGCAAGATGAGCGAGTTTCAGCGCGCGCAGATGTATAGCTTAGACGATACTAATATCCATAATATCGCCATCAAAGGGATGTTTGATGACTGCCAAGATATCGTCAAAGCGCTGCAACAGGATGCCGAGTTTAAAGCCAAATATAGCTTAGGGACGGTTAACTCAATCAATTGGGGACGTATATTAGCGCAGATTGTTTATTATTTTAAGGCGTATTTTGCGGTGACAGATTTAGAAAGCAACACCAGCAAAAAAGTCAGTTTCTGCGTACCATCAGGCAACTTTGGTAATATTTGTGCCGGTCATATTGCCCGTGAGATGGGACTGCCTATTCATAGGTTGATTGTCGCTACCAACGAAAATGATGTGCTTAATGATTTCTTTAATCAAGGCGCTTATCATCCACGCTCAGCCGATAAGACTTATGTGACTTCTAGTCCTTCGATGGATATCTCTAAAGCTTCTAACTTTGAGCGGTTTGTCTATTTGCTACTCGATAAGGACAGCAATCGCGTTCATGAGCTTTTCGATGGGGTTAAGTCAGGTACGGGCTTTGATTTAGCTGATGTGATGGAGGTGGTCAATAGCCGTTATGGCTTTGCAGCTGGTAAATCAACCCACGCTGATAGACTGGCCACCATCAAAGATTTGTATGAGAACCATCAAGATTTGATTGATCCCCACACGGCAGATGGCGTTAAAGTTGCTCGTGAGCTTCAGCGTGATGACGAGATTATCATCTGTGCTGAGACTGCCTTACCTGTTAAGTTCGCTGAGACTATCGTTGAAGCCATCGGTGACATTCATATTGAGCGGCCTTTGCATACTCAAGGCATTGAAGACTTAGCGCAGCATGTCACAGTCTTAGACAATAAAGCGGACTTGGTGGCTGAAGAAATCAAAAAGGTCATTCAGGCTCGATAATTTTGCTATAGTTTCTAATAAAGCTTTTTTAGACGGATTTTTTAGTCAGCTTTGTTAGACTGCTGTCTCAAATAACTAGAGTAGAGCGATGTGGCAGAATCGGCAATAAAACCATTAAAACCGTATAAATTAAGACCAGATAACATTGTCTTAATTCAGCAAAATGTTAATCGACTATGTCAGTGATTGTACTATTGTTAATAAGATTGTAAACTTGAGTCAATAACACTAGTGTCAATATAGCTTTAATTATGGGTTATCGCTCTAGCAGTAATGCTGTAAAGCTCCCTTAAAGTCATTTTAAGCTCAAAGGGAAGCCATAGGCGACTGACCGATAAACGACAGGACTAGAGGAATCAAACCCGCCGAAGCCGACCGTACCATTACTATGCCATTATTATGCTAAGCTCAATTAATGTTAGCACAGTGTATTATCGGTACCAGAGCCGGGAACCATCTACTTTATGGATATAACAATGAAAAAACTTTCAGCAGCTCATGCTTCAGTACCCGTCTCAGTATCGAGACTTTCTATGCGTCAAGGGTTTCGTCGTCTATTAGTTAGTGGTGTCATTGGGGCTTTGCTTAGCACTGCACCGGCTTATGCCAATAACCCAGCACCGACTATTAAAGCCGATGCGCCCAATCGCTATGTGGTCAAAAAGGGCGACACGCTTTGGGACATCTCAGGACGTTACTTAGACAGTCCTTGGCGCTGGAAGGATATTTGGGCCACCAATAAGCAAATCAAGAACCCTAACCTAATCTATCCAGGTGATATCTTGATTATGTGTGTTATCCAAGGCAAAACCTTAATAGGTGTGGATACGGGTGAAGGCTGTGCAGGCGTTGAAAAACAAATGACAGCACCTGCCGTGCAGGCGCAGACCGTGACGGTTACCTCAACTGCCAATAGCGTCCCTCCTATCCCGCTGTCTGCTATTCAGCATTGGCTAGATAAGACCATTATCGTTAATCCTGCTGACTTCAATGCCACGCCTTATGTCATTGCCTCCAAAAACCGCAATCTAATCACCACCAAAGGTGACAAGATATATGCCAAAGGCGTGCCGCTTATCGTGGGTCAGCGCTATGGTATCTATCAAGAAGGTCTGCCTTATGTGGACCCAGTGACTCAGCAAGTGATTGGTCTAGAAGTCAATCAAGTGGCGTCTGGATTGGTTACCGCAGTAGCGACGAATGGCGTCTCTAGTATTCAGCTAACCGATACCTTAGGTAAAGAGGTTCGCGAGGGCGATAGAGTCTTTGTAGAGCTGGGTAATGTTGTACCCCCTGTGTTTTATCCTCAGCCTGCCAACGTCAACCGTGGTGGTCTTATCGTTCGCGTTTTAGACTCCATTAGCTCAGCGGCCAAAGGCAGCGTCATTGCGGTCAATTTAGGCAGTAATAATGGTGCCAAACCAGGCGATGTGCTGACCGTCTATCAAAAAGGGCCGATGATTCGCGATATCAAAGACAGTGATGCGCCTGTTCGCTTGCCCAGTGAGCCTGCTGGTATGGTGATGATATTTAAGACTTTTGATAATATTAGTTATGCGTATGTATTAAGCTCAGAAGTCCCCCTTAATACCGGTGATCAGCTGCTACCACCGCCTTATCTATAGGGGCTTTTAATCGCCAATAGAGCTGACTTGGCCAAGCCGTCAAGTCAGCTCGTTATATTGGCCATCTCAGATAAGATAAGCCGCTTTTCATCTTCTAATGACGCAATTAAGTAGACTTAGTCATGACGCAGACCTTAAATACTCAGCAGCGAGCAAGCCTCACCCTCTGGTATTTGGTCAACGCGTCGTTATCTACCTACTCAAAATTATTGGCTGCTTTTGGCACTGCTGCTGAGGCTATCTCAGTATCTAGTAGCGACTGGCGTGCCCTAGGGATTCATCCAGCTCATCTAGCTCGGTTGGATGATTCTGGTGGCACTGATCAGGTTATGACCACTATCGATAGCGCTTTAGCAAATAGTCAATATCGTATTATCTTTCAAGACTCCCCAGATTATCCGCTCCAGCTGGCCCAACTATATGACCCACCACCTTTGCTATTTTGCCGTGGCAATATCGCCCGCCTTCATGAGCCGCAAATAGCTATCGTGGGTAGCCGCAAGCCTAGCGCACAGGCGCAAAAGATTACCTTTGATATGGCGCAGTATTTAGCGCAAGCAGGTTATGTCATCACCAGTGGGTTGGCCATGGGCGTGGATCATCAAGCTCATTTAGGGGCATTAACGCTCATTGATGCCAATACTGCGAACCTCCCCACCCATGGAGGAGGCCGTACCATCGGCGTTATGGGTACGGGGATAGATGTCTGTTATCCCAAGAATCATGATGGTCTCTTTGAGCGCATCGCTCGTGAAGGCGGCTGTCTAGTCTCAGAGCTACTCCCTGGAACACCCCCCAATAAATATACTTTTCCGCGTCGCAATCGCATTGTCGCTGGACTTAGTCTGGCCACTATCGTCACTGAAGCTGCGGTCAAAAGCGGCTCACTCATCACGGCTAGGCTTGCCTCAGAACAGGGCAAACAAGTCTTTGCGGTTCCTAGCCATATCGATAATACCAATGCTGAAGGTTGCCATCACTTAATCCGTGAAGGCGCGACGCTCATCTATCATCCTGAGCAAATTATTGAAGACGTACGATTGCAAAGTGAGCGCTCAAGTGTCAGTGCCCACTTAGGGAGTGGTATGGATAGCGGCTCTAGTGACTTGCAAGACCAGCCTCACTCAAAATCCATTGACCCTCTTACTCCGTCTGCCAAATCCCTCTCTAAAACTGCGTCTTTGGCTGCACTAGATAAGACCAAGATAGAGGTTTCGCCGCATTTGGCTAAGATTTATCAACGATTAGACTGGTCAGGACAAGACTTAGATGCTCTAATTAAGGTCACAGGTCTTGATACCCCTAGCCTGCTTAGTCAATTAATGGAGCTAGAGCTGCTTGGCTTGGTGACGCAGCAAGGTGGACGTTATTTGAAGGTATAAGAGCTAAAAGTATGAAAGTAATAAAGGTTTATTATGGTGATTAAGCAAGTTTCATCTAAGTCAGCGAACTTCACTCCTGCCACGACTGATACCCCTACGGATTTTAATCAAAATAGTTTATCAGTTAATCAAGCCTCTATCTTATTGACTAAAGGCCAGCTACTGGCCTATCCTACTGAGAGCGTTTGGGGTATTGGTTGTGATGCCTATAACGAAGCTGCTGTTAGACGTATCTTAACGATTAAGCAGCGTCCCATTGATAAGGGCATGATTGTCATCACCGATAGCGCTGCCCGCATTGAAGCTTTATTAGCCTCATTAACGCCCCTTCAGCGTCAGCAAGTATTAGACAGTTGGCATGCTAAAATAGCCGATAATAATCAGGCGCAGACATGGTTATTGCCTATCCCTCAAGCCCTTAATCGCCCTATTCCAAGTTGGATTACAGGTGAGCATGATTCGGTGGCCGTCAGGGTCATCGCTCATCCATTAATTGCTCAGTTATGCTCACAAATGGTTAGCACCGCCAACCCTTTTGGCTTTATCGTGTCTACCAGCTGCAACCCTTCGGGACAACCGCCGGCGACCAATAGGGCTGAAGCGTTTGCCTACTTCGGTGACGAAATTGGTTATTTAGATGCCCCCACTTTAGGTTATATTAAGCCCAGTCAAATTCGTGATGCGCTAACGGGCCAAACCATTCGTTAGACCATAATAATAATAAAAATTAGAGATTGTTTATGGCAGATTTAAAAAAGTACTATTCTAAGCCTCTTCATCAGCCCTTATCAAAAGCGGACAAATTTAAAGGGCAATTTGCGGATTACTTGGGAGAAGATGAGCAGTTACTTTGGTCAGGAAAACCTAAGACAGGCTTGTTATTTAAGCAATCTGATTTTTTTCAAGTCCCCTTTGCCGCCATCTGGCTCTATATTGTCGTGACTGGTTTTATAGTTCGCCAAGAGGGCGACTTAGGCAGCGCCATTGACCCTATATCCATCTTGTTTGTTTGCGTAGGACTGTATCTATTGATCGGGCGCTTTATCTATGAAGCTATACAGCGATACTACAGTTATTATGCGCTGACCAATCAAAGGATAATGGTAAAGTCAGGGATTACTAGCAGTGAACTGCGCTCCACTTGGCTAAATAGTATTGTAGGGATTAAAATCAATGAAAGGCGAGGCGGAGAAGGGAGTTTGACTTTTGAGACTGTCGGTAACTTAGCCAATAATAGTGTTGCTAATCTCTTTAGCCGAAAATCGACTGACCAAGATGGTCCACTGAGCTTTGAGAAGATAGCTGAAGTAAGACAAGTCTATGACCTTGTCACAAAGCTTCAGTCAAATGCTAATACTTAATACATTGTTAATGGTATTGAAATCATAACAATATAATATTTCACTCTTGACAGAAACAAAAGAATGGCGCAAGCTAAGACTTATAGAGTAATAATCGCTTGGCTTTATTGTCATGGCCACTGCGAAATCGATATACCATTAAAGAGAACCGAGTAGTTATGAAACTAAATCCAGCCACCGAGAAGTTCATTTTACATTGGGGCGAGATGGGCTCACAGTGGGGCGTCAACCGCACCATGTCACAGATTCATGCGTTACTTTATATCATCGGTAAGCCTTTAAATGCCGAAGAGATTACCGATACTTTAGCAGTCGCTCGATCTAACGTTTCCACCAGTATTAAAGAGCTGCAAAACTGGGGTCTGGTGCAAAAGGTCTCAATATTGGGCGATCGCCGTGATCATTTCACCACCAATACTGATGTCTGGGAGCTGGCACGCATTATCGTGGTTGAGCGTCAAAAACGTGAGCTAGACCCTACAGTAAGATTCTTACAAGACTTGATGGACTCGCCTGAGTTTGAACAAGAGAACAGCGATGTCAAAGCCCGAATCCGTGAGACTCAAGAGTTCGTTGAAACCGTCACCACTTGGTCATCTGAAATGCTTAGACTACCAACCAGTGCGCTCAAAAAAGTATTAAAACTTGGCGCGAGTATCAAAAAGGTACTGCGGTAAATGATAGGGCCTGAGGACACGAATCGTCTTTAGGCTTTTATTTTAACTCATTATTTCAGTATTGACAGAAATTATATAAATAAGTGAAGTTTCAAGTAAGATTAACACTGTTAAGAGATTGTCAGGGTGAAAAAGTAATAGAGTAAACAAACTTAGCACATGGGTAATTTAAGCAGGAATGAGGGTAGTCCAATGACAGGCAGTCAGCATAGGGTAGTCAATCAAAGTCTTAGCCATCAATCTAATACTAGCGATATAGCTAATACCCTAAAAAAGATACAGCAGCAGGTGCAATGGCAAGATCAAAGAGCATTGAGCAAATTGCAGATAGCTTATAACCTAATCCTACCCTATCCATTTTTGTTGCTGTCATGGTGGCTTGCCAGTCAATCTTGGTACCTGCCCGCTTGTGTGGCGACTTATTTTTTCTTTGCCGCCGCCTTTCGGCAAGCTCATGATGGCTATCACCATAGCTTAAATATATCCAAACGCGCCACTACCGCTATATTACTGCTACTTAGTACCCTGCTACTGACCAGTCTGCATAGTATTCGGGCGACCCATATGGAGCACCACCGAAACCCTTTAGGCGACAGCGATGTTGAGGGCAGCTTGGCCAAATTACCTTGGTATCAGGCCATGCTGGGCGGGGTAAAGTATCGGTTTGACATCTATCGTCAAGGGCTAACCCTAAGCAACCGGGGCAACAGACGATTGGCTTGGCTTGAGTTTATGCTTATCTTTTTGGTCGTGGCTATGATAGCAACATCACTGTTTAGCGCGGCTACTCCTAATGTATGGTCACAAGTCGCCGCTTATCATCTGATAACCATGGTGTTGGCTAATGCTAGCGTGGGTGTTATTGCCGTTTGGGGTGTTCATCATGACTGCGGTGATGAAGTGATGGCGCGAACAGAGCGTAATAAGCTGGTAAACGCGCTGACTTTCAATTTACTTTATCACGCGGAACATCACTTATTCCCTGCTGTGCCCTCTAATCATTTACCGGAGCTGGCAAGACGATTAGATGAGGCGTTTCCCAGTGCTACGCAGCTTAGGGTTATACCTACGAATAGGGCAGCAAATGCTAATGACGACCTAAAACCCAAGCATTGTCCGCTTCGCAATAGATTCGCTTAGCTTAAAAGCAGCTGGGCTCATTAATTATCCATCATGAATCCATCCACAGTGAAGGCGCTTATCATTACTATAGCTCTATTACTTATAAGACCCATATTAAGGACAAGCAGATGATGTCATCAATAGGACATAAGCCAACGGATGAACAGTCGGTAGCGGTTGATGAGCTGGTAGCTACTGATAAGGCCGAGAGGGTTGAGTCGGTAGCGAATGAAATGACAGTTAAAAGTACCCCTGACTATCCATTTTGGCGAGTAACACTGCAATTTGCCGTGGTAGGGACTGGAATAAGTGCGCTGATATTAGAGCTACTAAGGATGGCCTTAATTATACAGGGGGATTTTAGTCAGAGAGAGTGGGCAGCCCTCATTGCATTGGCCTTAGCATCCTGTCTGCCAGCGTCAATTACAGGGAGTGTCTTAGCGTATAAACGAGTATGGCAACAGGATGAAATGACAGGCTCACGCGCGTTTTTGGCAGGGTTCGTGGTCTCTACATTGTATATGATGCTATTGTATATTTACTGGGAATTTCGGCTCATTGACCAAACTTACGGTTTTAGCCTGCAAACGCTGCAAATGGTTTTATTCGTTATATTTGCCATAGGAGTATTTGGCGGTATCTGTGCCAGCTTAACCAGTATGCTGGTGCTACCTAAACGGGAGTCGCAAGATGACTGATGTTGATAATAGAGTAATCCCGCCATTAATCGTTGATTCAATCGATGAGCCAGTTATCGCGCCGACTGACGAAAATGCTAAAAAGTCAGTCAGTCATTTAGCAAGGTCAGTTGGCGCTGAGATAGATAGCCCTGAAGTAGACGGACGTGAGTCAGATTCTGTAAATAGTAATGTCGTAAAAAATTATACAGGTTATGGCGGGGCAGTAGGCGGCGGTATTATTGGGCTTCTAGTACTGGGAGTCGCTGGAGCATCTGCTATTGTATTCGCAGTGTTTGCTGTCTTCCTTGGCTTCTTTATCGGTATGATTCCGGCGGCTATCACTGGTATGTTGGCAGAATATTATCAGCTTAAGAGCGACCTTGAAGGCTTAATCAAAGTGAGTGGTATTGGCGCAATAGCGACCTTATTGTGTATGGTCATAGTTATGTTTCTGCTGACACAAGAGAACTTTGAATGGACTGATATCAGTACTGGGGCAATTGAGTTTGCCTTAACCTTAGGAGGGGTGAGTGCTTTTCTCACTGGTCTTGGAGCTTTACCCAAGCCCAGGCACTTACCATCAGTTAACATAGATTAATAGGCTAGCCTTTGTCCTATGAAAAAGGCGGTCGATAATGTGATAGATTATGTAGATGCTGTTTGATTTTAATCAGTCATACAGCTAATGGGCGGCCTTAGACCTTTGGCTTACTTTAAGATTCCTAGTAGTTTTATAGCCACTATTTTACAAGGCATAGTCTTAGCAATCGTATTTTACAACTTAGCTGTTAATACCCAAGTGCTTATATTAGCGACTAAGACAAGCGGCTTTGGCAACTCCATCAACACAAGGAAGCAAGTATCATGAACATTTTAATCAGTGGTGGATCAGGATTTTTAGGCAGTGCCTTTAGTAAATGGCTACAGAGTAATGCTGGTATGCCCGTCCATATTACTTGGCTGACGCGCGATGCCAGTCAAGCCTATCCCGATTATGTGGCACTAATGACCTATGAGGACCTTAAGACCACATCGCACAAATTTGATGTGATACTTAATTTAGCAGGTGCAGGCATTGCCGACTCAAAGTGGACCGATGAGCGTAAACAGCTATTGATGGACAGTCGTCTCAAACCTACTCAAGCTATTTTGGATTACATTGCTCGTACTGAATCGCGACCTAAATTGCTGGTCAGTGGCTCAGCGATTGGCTGGTATGGTGCGCAAGGTGACAAGCCACTTGATGAGAGCAGCGCCTTTGCAGGTCAAGAGGGTAGCGATTTTGCTCATGAGTTATGCGATCAGTGGGAGTTGGAGGCCGCTATAGCTACGGGTATGGGCGTCCCCGTTGTCATCTTGCGCACAGGCGTGGTCATCCATCCCGATGGCGGTATGGTCAGTAAGCTGCTGATGCCATTTAAGATGGGAACGGGCGGTCAATTGGGGGATGGTCAGCAAATTATGAGCTGGATTAGCCGTAATGATTGGGTTCGCGCTGCTTGGTTCGTCATTGGTCAGCATCTAGATGATGATAATCATAGTATGAGTAACCAAGATGAAGAGTTGACAGTCTATAACTTAACTGCTCCCAACCCAGTGACCAATGCCACCTTTACTAAGGCCATGGGCAGCTGGTTGCATCGACCTACCATCTTTACTTTGCCCAATCCACTGCTCAAAATGATGTTTGGCGAGATGTCGACCTTGCTTATTGATGGGCAAAAAGTACTGCCCAAAGCCTTGCTTGAATCAGGATTTGAATTTAATCAAACGACTATAGAACAAGCGCTTACCGAGCAGTAGTGTCGATAATCAGAATCGACACCAAGGCGTATGTTTCACGTGAAACCTTATGAGTCAACTCTTATGTTCAGGTGAAACATTTAGCACTGATAAATTAAACGGGTGATTTAAGCGCTATTATTAATGGCGCGATTATCTTGTCTCAACATCAAGAGCAATAAATTTTTAAATAATCCTTTCAGTTTTGACAGAAATAACTTAAACTAATGACTAGTAGGATTTCTCTCTATTCTTAATAAGCAGTTATCCATAATGTTAATAGTAGTTTTAATGTTAACGATGACGTTAATGACGGTGTTAATGATAATACCGCTAAGCAATCGACCAAGCTTAAAAGACTCGGCACAAAGATAAGCAATTGACAAGATGAATGGCAGCAGTCAGATTAGACGATTATAGCCACTTAAAATAGGCAATTAAGATGAGAAAAGCCAAAAGCCTAGAAGTTAGACCAAGCGAGCAAGGGCTGAATAAAGAGCATAAAATGACTGCCATTAAGCTGCCTTATTATTTATACCTAAGTCTAGCTTTCTTGTGGCTATACAGCGGCATTGTCCCAGTGTTATTTGTCCAACAGCAATCTTTAACCATGTTGAGTCAATTAGGGATAGGTGAGGCTTGGCAAATGCCAGTATTTTTATTGGCTTCAATATTGGACATTATCTTCGGATTATTGATATTAACTCGTTATCGCACCTATGCTTGGTTATGGTTTGTTCAGCTAATGGTGGTAATCAGTTATAGCGTCATTGTGGGGCTTGGACTGCCTGAGAACTGGCTTCATCCATTTGCTCCTTTGGTAAAGAATATCCCTATCATGGCGTTGCTATTGTATCTATTTAAAACGCATTCATTTGACTATTAATTTCTGTCTTGACAGAAATTTGTGAATTATAAGAATTTTTGTATTAGCTACCGTGCCGATTCTGATAGCTAAATTGTATGACAAAGCTAATGGCGAAGTAAGAGGTGAGTAATGACCCTATATCTATTTATCAAAACCCTGCATATCTTGTCGGCCACACTGATTATGGGCACAGGATTGGGCACTGCATTTTATCTGTTCGTCACCAACCGCAGTGGCAATATTCAGGCCCAAGGCGTGGTGAGTAAATAGGTTTGTAAGGCAGACTTTTGGTTTACCACCCCTGCCGTTATTTTTCAGCCATTATCAGGGCTTTGGCTGGCCCATCAAATGGCGATGCCATTGACAGCGACTTGGATTTGGCTATCAGTGACGCTGTTTGTCTTTGCAGGGCTTTGCTGGCTACCCGTAGTCATGTGGCAGATGCAAATGCGGGATATCGCGAGTAAAGCCATGGGTGATGGCTCAAGCGAGCTACCCAAACGCTATTGGCAACTAGCACGGCGTTGGGAGCGCTTGGGATATCCGGCATTCACCGCCGTAGTAGCGATTTTCTTTTTAATGGTTGCCAAGCCTATGTAGATTTGCCATTTTTGTGACTATGCGGGCGCTTTATGCTTAACGACACATTCTTAATAAGAGATGCTTAATAAAAGATTTTTATAAATTGTCCCTAAAAAAGTTCCTCACTGACCAGTAGGCCAACCAATGACTAAATCCGTACGGTCCACTAATGATACTCTCACTATCCTGCTATTAGGCAGTTCAGGGTTTATCGGCCAAAAAGTCGAAGCCAACTTAGCTAAATTAGCTCATACATTGCTCACGCCCAATCGGCAGCAGATTAACTTCATTCGGCCCAATTGGCGAGACATCCATCAGCAATTTCAGCAGGTCGATG
>JAUNVX010000220.1 GCA_030540615.1 Psychrobacter sp.
CTTAGTATATCCCAGCAATTGAAATAGAGCGCGCTCATAAAGAGTTTTCACAAAGCAAACTCTGAGGAAGATATAGTAGCCTATAATCAATAAATAACCTTTACGATAATAATAGGTTAAACAGAATTAAAGCAAAAAACGTCATCGAACTGACCTTTAATTTTGATAGCATAGTACACTATTAGCCCTTATTGTCATCTTATGAGTATTATTGAAGATGACTAAATAGCACAAACTGTTGATATGCTTCTCTATATTGATAACATGATAAATTATATTAGTAGATTATTATTGAATTTTTAACCATTTATAGCCTATTAACCAATCACTTTTGCCTACTATAGGATCATGCATAAGCAATTTTTTTAGCCAGTATTGTTTTGCAGTAAGTATGAATGACAAAGGACTTTTATGCGCACCTCCCCCTTTATCCAACAACTCCATAACAAGTTACCAAAACTTGGTAAAGCCATCTCCTTTGGCGCGGCCACTGGTGTCATTGCTATTAATAGTTTTGGAGGGGGTCTGCCGCTTTGGCTGATGGGCACGGCCAAAGTGTTGACTGGGGCAAAGGTTGCTGATGACAGTGTAATCAAAATTGCCAATCACTGGATTCGAAGCAACAACACTGTGATAGATCGTTTTTTACCCAAAAAAGATTGGCGTATCCATCTGCCAGATAACGTGCGTCCTGATGGCCAATATCTTTTGGTCTGCAATCATCAATCTTGGGTAGATACCAGCATCGTGCAATATATCAGTCAGGACAGATTGCCATTAACTCGTTTTTTTACCAAACACGAGCTCATTTATATTCCTATTGTTGGTCAAGCTTTTTATTTTTTGGATTTTCCCATGATGCGCCGATATTCAAAAGAGGCCATCGCCAAAAATCCTGCTCTAAAAGACCAAGATATTATTGAGGCCAAGCGTGCTTGTGAGCTCTTAAAGGATAAGCCTTTTACCTTGCTTAATTATTTAGAAGGCACTCGTTTTACCCCTAGCAAACAAGCCTACCAAAAATCTCCTTATCAGCACTTGTTAAAGCCTAAAGCAGGAGGATTGTCTTTGGCCATCAGTGCCTTGGGCCGTCAGATTGATGGTATTTTGGATATGACGATTGTTTACCCCGATGGTACGCCCACTTATGCTGACCTTTGGAAAGGAGACATCACTCGCTTGGGTGTCGATGTCCGTCATATTCATATGCCTGATGACTTATTTAATGGCATTATTGAGGGCGGCTATCAAAAAGATGCCGCTACTAAAGCGCAAATGTTTGCTTGGCTTGATGAGATTTGGCAACAAAAAGACGCTCTGATTGAGACGATGTTGGCTGATTTTGAAAACAATGTTCGCTAATTGTCAGGGCAAGATTAGCCTGTGTTTGAACTTATACGATTGAAGCTTAATTCTCTAAGCTTCAACAGCTTGAAATAAAACCAGCATAGAATAAAGGCGTCATTTAATAAACAGCCAAAGTAAAACCGTTACTAGCCTATAATAAACTGCTCTTTACTTCCTTTACTTATTAACCATTTATTTATGCTAGAGACGTCATTTATGCCTAACCAACCCCCTTTAGAGCCGCTGTCAGCCCCGTCTTTAAAGCTTAATCAGCAGCCTGCTCCTAGCAAGATTAAGCTTATCTATGATATCGCCATGTTAGTGGCCATTAGTATAGATTTGCTGCTCATTGTCATCGATATTATCTTGATGAGCACCTTATTCGGTCATATGATGACTTGGGTAGGATTGAGTCAATGGGTGGAGGTTTATAGGGCTAATATTCATGAGCCGCTAAAGACAGCAGGTGAAGTATTTACGGTATTTTTGATTGCCGAGTTAGTGCTGCGTTGGGGACTTGCGATTGCCACTCAGCGTCACTATCGATGGTTCTTTTTCCCATTTATTCATTGGTACGAAGTCCTAGGCTGCCTGCCTCAATTTCGAGCGCTCAGGTTGCTTCGCGCTGTGGTGATTGGGCGCAGGCTCTATCAGTTAGGTTACCAAGTTTTACCCGCCTCTTGGCTTAGCACAGGTAAATTCTATATGGATGTCGTGCTTGAGGAGCTATCAGATCGGGTGATTCTGACTGCCATTGGCAATATCCGTCAGCAACTTGCTGATTCAGCCGCCTCCACTGCCCTGCTCAAAACCACCTTGGAGCACAACCAAGTGGCTATTGAAAGAGCCATCGTTGAGCTGTTAACAAAATCATTATCGCCTTATCTGCAGCCCGTTAATAGTCATGACGACACTGCTATAGTAACCAAAGCTTTAGCCAGTGAAGTGGGCGCGGCGATTCAAGAAGGCCTCGCAAAGACTCCCGAGCTTAATCGTTATCTTAGACTTATCCCTATTGCCGGCAGCTTAATTGAATCTCAACTGCTCGACATCGGTCAACATGTTGGTGAGAATGTCGTCACCGCTTTAAATAAGCGCTTGCTTGACCCCCAATCTTTGGATAAGGTATTGTCACAAATCGCGCAGGGTATAGTACAAATTGATGTCAGCAGTCCTAGTCTCGAAGCCTTGTTAAAAACGCTGATTGATGATGCCTTGATAGGACTTGAAGCGCAGGTAAAAGTCCAACAGTGGAAACATCACAAGCATTTAAAATTGCCATAAGCTCTATTGGCCTTATTTTACTCTTGCGCTATTTAAACTAAGGTTACATTTATTCTATCCGGTATTTTATTCCATACGGTGCTGAGCTATTTAAGGTAAGCGACTTAGCCCAACGGTCAAAAAGACGATAAATTAAATATTTCAAATTCGCTGCTTTGTCATTGCAAACTCTTCTATATTTATTGATATGTTTTAAGGATTTTAATCATGGCCCCCTCGGACAATGACCTTACTCTGCAATCCTCTCAACATACGGACCCTGATGTTGTTTTTTATGGCAAAATGCTCACCTTTACTCAGTTGCAGTTAAAAACCGCTGATTTAAGCATTATCGAATCACGTCTAGAAGCTCTATTGAGTAATAGAGCCAGTCAAATCCCTATTGTGATTAAGTCAGAAGTCGATCAAGACCTTGACACCTTGATTGACTTATTGTGGAATTGGGGGCTTCAGCCCATAGGCGTGGTGACGGGGCCTCTAGACGATAAAGCCATTAAACGGCAGTTGGCTATTTTCCCTGCAGATGGCAAGCGCATTGAGCGCATTCGTCCCAAAAAGGTTACCGCCAGCCAAAAGGCAGCCACCAGTATTTCATCTGCTTCAACTGAGTCTGACCCTTTATCTGAAGCCAATCTTACTGCTAAAGTATCAGCAGATATCACACCAAGCTTTGATACTCAGCCCTCTCACCATGATCAAATCACTAGTATGATCTATGATCAAATGCTGCGTTCGGGCCAAAGTATTAATCATGTCGGTGGGGATTTGATTTTGACCAACAGTATTAATAATGGCGCAGAAGCCATTACTGATAATAGCCTGCATATCTATGGTCGAGCTCAAGGCCGCTTGGTGGCTGGTGCTACTGGGGATAAAGATGCACGGATATTCTGTCAGTCTTTTAATCCCTCTTTGGTATCTGTCGCTGGCACTTACTGTCTGCGCGACAATCTACCGCCAGAGCTGATTGATAAGCCTGTCCAAGTCAGTTATAAAGAAGGCGAAGGTCTGGTGTTTACCTTGATGAATAATATGTGATTAGATTGAGTATTGAGGCTTATAAATAGGCATAGGAGGTTTTAATCAGGTGATTTAATAAAAGGTCTAATGACTTCTTGGATAATCCTTAAAAAAATACTTTTTATTCTATCGACTATATTTGACCAATCCCACATAGTGGCTGTAAAAACTTATTAACTTATGTTAATCTAAGCGCATTATTATCCATCCTTTCGCACCTTGGTTAAGCGTTGCCTTATCTGACTTTGTTGGCTAAGCATGCTAAATGATTTGCTCTACGGGATAAGC
>JAUNVX010000221.1 GCA_030540615.1 Psychrobacter sp.
TTTGATTGTCATTAAGTTGATGGTTAAAGCGGCTAAAAAACCGTTCTCTTTGAGGACGGTTTTTTTATGGGCACTGCTTTATTTTATTCTTCAGCTTTTTGCTTCGAAAATGTCTTAAAATTGTCCTCATACTCTTTGACTAACAGCAGCCTCCTTATGGACTCGAATATTCAGATTAAACACTGCCTAAAAGATGATTTATTGGTAGGACAAGATATCGACCTTATCAAAGCAGTCGCGGCTATAGAGTCACAAGTTCAGCCATTAGATGCTTGGGATTCCCAATCAATTAATCAGTTACTCAGTCAAGATATCAATCAGCTTTTGGTGGCAATGATGGGAGAGGTAATTATGGGATATTGTCTTTATCAACAGCTATTTGAGCAGGGCGAAATACTTCGTATTGGCACCCATCCTAGCTACCGACGTCAAGGTATTGCCTCACGATTGTTAAAGGTATTATTTGATAGGTTGAAAGTTGAGGACGTAGAGAGGTTATTACTCGAAGTCAGAGCAGATAATGCGCCTGCAATAGCCCTATACGAGCGCCATAGCTTTGAGATTATTCATCGGCGTAAGGGGTATTACCAAGCGGCAAATCAGCCAGCGATGGATGCATTAATTATGGCGTATGATGTCCAGCGTTAACGCTGAAAATATTAAAGGCTAATATAAACGGCTATTTTTTCTGTGAGGGTAAGTCTGTCATCTGATCCATCTCGAAACGAGGGATAGATTGAAGGTTGGCCACTTTCATTTGTTCTAATTGAGATAGGCGATGGGTCAACTGCTCAATCACCCTATCTAGGCTTCGTTGTTGGCGCTGAGCTTGGTCAAGCTTTGCACTAACAGCGACAATTTGCTCATCGACATCTAGCGTACCATCGAAATAGTCATTAAAACTTCCTCTCATCTCAGTCAATTTAAATCCCACCGTTTGCGCTTCTTTGATGGTCTTAATCCTATGAATACACTCAGGATGATACTCACTATAATGGCGAGAGCCTGCTTGTCGTTTACGGGATTTTAATAGCCCCATCTGGTCATAATGGCGAATAGTATCTTTAGTGGTGCCTGCCTGCTCAGCAAGTTGTCCGATGAGTAAGTAATTAATCTCCACAATCATTGACTGACTCCTATAAAACAATCGGTATAGATGGGCTCTTGGGTATAAAGCCGTTAAACCAGTTTGAGAATTAAGAAGCTATTGAGCAGCTATTAAATAGTATTATTTTAAACACATGCCTTAAGCGCTTAAGTATTAATCCACCAAGCCGAGTCTGTCAATAATGACTGACAGGTGGTCGGGGCGAAATTATTGATTTGCCAATCGATACTTAGTTGGTGAGTCAGAGTGGGCAATAATTGTAAAAACTTTAATCGCTCTAGGGTCTGAGCGCCTAGGCTCATCAAATGTGGGTTGGGCAATTGACAGTCTACCAATGGCATATCACTGACCTCGCACAAACGCATTAAGGCCCAAAAGGCCATTTTAGAGGCGTCAGTGACATGATGAAACATAGACTCACCGAAGTAAATACTGCCTATTTTAAGGCCGTAGAGACCTCCGATGAGTTGACGGTCATCCTCGTAGTCGCCCACCTGCCAGACTTCAATACTATGGGCAAAGCCCAGTTCGTGCAAGCTTAGGTAAGCGTCTCTCATCTCCTCATGAATCCAAGTATCTTCGCTATAGCTGCGTGGCAAACTACAGTTTTTGATGACCTCTTTAAAGCTTTGGTTCAGGGTAATTTGCCAATCATTTTTTTGGGCTGTTCGGCGAAGGGATTTGCTTGGTTTATAATCGCTAGGAGCGATAACGCAGCGAGGTTCAGGACACCACCAAGCAATTGGCTCATCGTCATTGAACCAAGGGAACATACCCTGACAATAGGCAGATATCAAGGTAGCAGGCGCTAAATCTGCTCCCATAGCGATTAATCCGGTATGTTGGGGGTCGACCTCGATAGGGTTGGGAAACTCATAGAGGTTACTGGCTAGGATTTGAGACAGCGGGGTCATAGGAGGGCTCTTAGCTTAACCGTTAATTTAAGGGGCTACTCATTTGCTCTTTTGAAACAGGATTTATAGTCAGCGGGCGCATGACTAAAGCGCCCTTTTGAAAAGTCAGTCATATAAAAGGCTGCCTTAGCTAAAGACAGCCTTTATATTCTAACGAAATAGGCTAAAATTTAATTAACCAATCATCAATACTTTAACTTAGCTGTTCGCGGCAGAATCTTCTGTCAAGGTTGAGGCGTAGGTATGACTTGTTGCGGTTGTCTCCCCAATAGCATCTAAATACTTTTCGGCATCTAGCGCAGCCATACAGCCCGTGCCGGCTGAGGTAATCGCTTGACGGTAAACATGATCGGCGACATCACCGCAAGCGAATACGCCTTGGATACTGGTGGCGGTAGCGTTTCCTGAGAGGCCACTATTGACCACAATATAGCCATCTTTCATCTCAAGCTGACCGTCAAACAGAGCAGTATTAGGCTTGTGGCCGATGGCAATGAAGACACCATGAACGTCTATCTGTTTGCTGCTGCCATCTTGTGTCGACTCTAGGATGAGGCCATTGACCCCCATATTATCCCCGACCACTTCTTTGACTTGCTGGTTCCACTCAAGGGTGATATTGCCATTTTTGGCCTTTTCAAAGATTTTGTCTTGTAAGATTTTCTCAGAGCGTAAGCTATCTCGGCGGTGGACTAGGACCACCTCAGAGGCGATATTAGACAGATAAAGCGCCTCTTCAACTGCTGTGTTACCGCCGCCAATGACAGCGACTTTTTGACCTTTATAAAAGAAGCCATCACAAGTGGCGCAGGCTGATACCCCAAGACCTTTAAACTTTTCTTCAGACTCAAGCCCTAGATACTGTGCCGATGCCCCGGTAGCAATGATTAGCGCGTCACAGCTATAGCTGCCATTGTTGCCTTGCAGCTTAAACGGGCGTTCAGTCAAAGTGACGCTATTAATATGGTCATAGACCAATTCAGTACCAAAGCGCTCAGCATGGGCTTTCATGCGCTCCATTAAGTCAGGGCCAGTAAGACCATGAGCATCGCCTGGCCAGTTGTCAACTTCAGTAGTAGTGGTCAGCTGACCGCCCACTTCCATACCCGTGATAATAACAGGAGTAAGATTGGCTCGTGCCGCATAGACAGCCGCTGCGTATCCTGCAGGGCCTGATCCTAAGATGATAAGCTTCTCATGACGTGTGGTCTGTTCGGTATTATGATCTGACATAAGAGTTCCTTTATAAACAAACAAAGATGAATGGTACTACCATAAAGGCAGTGCGCCAAAATCACAAGTGAGATAAAGTCAATAATGGTATCAATCTAGTTGATATATCAAATCTGCTCATCTTGGCGTCAAGTCATCATAGTCAGTGATGATAACAAGGCGCTATAGTCAGCCAAAATAACCAGTCACAATAGACTGACATTTAACTGACACTTCTGATAGATTTTATCGTGATTTTTATATAATTTATCATGATGATATTCGCTTTAAAGCCTTAGTTTTTGTTACTATAGAGGGTTATCAATAAGGCCATTACTAGCGTGTAAGATAAGAGGGTAATGACTGACTTTATACCATTTTAGTTGAAATAATAAAGGTGAGCTTTTGTGACATTTGCCCAGACAGTAGAGTATGCCAAAAGAGGGATATTTACCTTACTAGGGCTATTTTTGGCGCTGTATTTATTCGTAATTTTGCTGACCTATTCAGCCAATGATCCCAGTTGGTCGCATATCAGTAGTGACATGACCAGTATCAATAATATGGGCGGCGCTATGGGCGCTTGGCTGTCTGATTTATTATACGTGTTCTTTGGCTTTGGGGCATGGTGGCTGTTTGCCTTTTT
>JAUNVX010000222.1 GCA_030540615.1 Psychrobacter sp.
TTCAGGCTTCTTATTTTTACGACTGTCCAAAAAGTCTTCAAAATCCTCAGGTATATTAGCTGACTTCGATACCGTCTTTTGAATGGTTTTAAACGTTTCTTTGACGTATTTATTCAAATCTGCTTCAAACTTAGTGGTCAAAAACTCTCCAATTAATCCCTGCCAGATTTTTTCAATATCTAGCTGTTCAGGTTCTCCCTCATGAGAGGGTCTATTGTCAGGGGTCATATCTTTATTAGCCATATTGTTATTCCTTATCGTTTGCTATAAATACCTAGATTGTCATGGTAGAAGTATTTGCTCTGATGGTCGCCATAATTAGTAATACGAAACTCGCCAAATTTCACACTAATATCTGCTATAGGCAGAGCAAAATCTGTCATTAGTTGCTGATAAATAGTCAATGGGTTTAAATCAAACCAAAAGCGGCTGTTATTACCTGTGGGGTGATAGTTTTCAATTTTGATATCATCTAGTGGGTCACCTAGCTCAGGAGGACGTTTATCCGTATTCATCCATTTAAATGTCATATCATGGTACTCATCAGAAAAATAAATGCGGTAACTGGTATCCTTTGTTGAATCACGAAAGCGTTGTTGCCGTTGTACTTCGCCGCACCAATGTGGATGCTGCTGCCACCATACATTAGCAGGTTTAGAGCCTTTGGTTAGGGTCTCAAACAGTGCCATGTGCTCTAAAGCAGTTAGGTGTTTATACTGCGCTTTTGCCTTGTTTTGACGAGTTGGCTTGGCTAACACGACTCGCTCAAAATTAAATAAAGATATGCGTGGCGTGGCACTAATAATATCTAATTCGCCCTCTCTTAATATGCTGTTGAGTTTTTTATTAGATAACTTAAGAGGTATGTCATTAGGCACGTCATTTAGCGCACTATTGAGCAATGAATCGTTAAGCTGATGTGAAGGCAAGGTAAGCTTATTGATAATGCTATCTTCTTCAATTGTGGCTGTGTTTGACTCAAATCCTGGTCGAGTAAAACAGATATCTTTATTCGCCAAAGCTTTAAGGTTTTTGTTTAATACAAATATATTAGGTGAAGTTGGGTAAATATCACGATGGCGCAGCACACGTCCTGCAATCTGGATAATCGAGCGCATAGAAGAGGGTTCAATCACTGCCCAATCATAATCATGGTCACGGCCAACTTCAGCAACAGGAGAGGCGATAACCACAAAGATATGATGCTTAGCAGGATGGTTATTAATAATATTGCCTAAAACGTCATCCTGCCAAATATTCTGTTCATTTTTACGGCTCAAAATGCTATCTAGCTTGTCTTCTAAATGTGAGCGCACCGCTAGAGCATAACGACTGTGATAAACGCAGTAATGAATACAGGTATCGGGCGGCGCGTCCATATCTAGCAGCGTCTTTGCCACGGCTACTATCGGGTCAATATTTGCCATGCGTACCAAACCAATGGTTACTGTTTTATCGCTTTGCTCATCTTGGTTATCGATATTTTTAGCTTTTGCGTTATTGGACTGATGCAAGTGGTGTAGTTCAATTATACTGGCATAGATAGCTTGCGAGATATCCAAGATTGGCGTGCCATTGTCTTCTTTAATCACCACTACCTTGCCCAAGCGTTTGGGTTTTAGTTGTTCTAGTGCTTTAATGCGCTTATTGACGAACTTGTCATGAATACTTTTATAGTCCTGCGGGTTAGTAACCAGCGACTCTTGAGGTTTTATTTTTTCATCAAACCATGCACATTGAATAGCCCCATCCCAACCTTCAAGATTGGCTTTAGCAAATGCTTGCCAACCTATGCGGTAAGCATTAAAGCATTCGTAAACAAGAGCAGGAGGCATGGTCGCAGTCGAGAGCATGACTCTACTGCCTAGCATGGCTGACCAATGAATAAGACGGCATAAGGCTGGCAAGTCAGTAAGACCAAAGTCATCAGGCTCGTCTAGTATGAGGTCGCTGGTTAGTAGCCGCAGCATAGGAGCAATCTGTTGACCACCTCGGGTGCCCTCAGTCGCTGGAATAAGATGATCAATGGTGCATACCAATACAGGCGGTTGCAATAGCTTTTCAGTGCGCTCTTTACCTTTTCTATTCGTCCATTTTGATAACGCATGCGGGCTATTTTCTCCTGAATAATCGACAAATAGGTCAGGGTTTAGGTAATCATCGGCAGACGGGCTACCAAGTTTGTCATTTTCGCTATTGCGTTCATTGTCATCCTTATTCTCAAATAATGCTTTGACGGCTATCCCACCAACAGTAATGGATAAGTCTTCTTTTGACAGCTCAAGTGCTTCTTGAAACTCTTTTCCCGTTTGTAAGGTTAGCGTCCGAAGTCCTAAAGCAACATTAAAGCGAATTTGCCCCGATGCTTTGCCTAGCGCATACATGACTTTGGCATTGGCGAGAGTTTTTCCACTGCCTGTGGATGCCATATTAATACCGAAAAAGCCATGTGAAAGGGTATTTTGACTGACCTGCTCAGCTACTTTTTTAATGCCATCCTGCCATTCAAACTTCTCAAGTAGTACTTTGATTTTATCCTCTTTATCCTCGCCCTCATGTCTTAACTTTAAAGCCTTTTTAACGTTATCTTCTAAAAAGCTATTTTTGTCCAAACCCCTTAAATCAGATTTAAACTTAGGCAAAGCTTTGATAATACGCTCGGCATGATGCGCCACACCAATAAGATGCTCATCCAATTGTTGTTTGTAGTCTTTAATATTGTCATCTACCCAATAAGTATTGGCATAGATAGGGTAGCGTTCACTTCGCCAGCCGCGCTGTCGCAGCTCTTCATGTGTCTCATTAATACTAAATGAAGAGACGTGATGGTCAGCGAGCATCAAGGCAAGTCTTGCCAAATGTGAGGTAAATAGCTCATCTTTTAGATAATCAGTTTTATCATCGATTGATGACAATAATGGCAGCAAGTCTTGTTTGGCTTGTGATGCCAGTAGGCAGGCATAAGACACCCATTGTTGACTATTAAACGGTAAATTATTAGTCGGTAAAGTCCAATTGCCTGTCAAGCGAGCCTGCTGGTCATCGTCTAAACAGTTTGGCGAATTCCACACAGGAGTAAAGTCATTTAACCACTGGTCAATTTGGCTAAACTCAGGTTGATAACGGCAGGTTGGTTTCCAAGCAGGATAAGAGGGAAGCTTGTGATGCGATACAACAAGCCACGCAACCAACCTAGCGAATGGGGGCAGGGTAGTTAAAGGATTAGTAAAAGTTTGAGGGTTAGCTAAGCCATCTCGGTACAAGTTTTCTAATATAGAATTTTCATTACTAATTAATTTATCTAGCCAATCCAAATCAGTCTGTGCCTCAGCGACAAACGCTTCAAATAATCGCAGCGATACCCATTCATGGCGATAAGGCTCAAATGAATCTGTCTTTAGTTTGGGATTGATTTTATCTTGAAACAAGACATTGGCTTTACCAAAGTCATGGAACAGACCAGCAATTGCCGCAGCGTAGCGCATCACAGGTAAATTATGCCATTGATGACTGTCTTGATAGATAGAGATATCTTGCTCTGTCGTATTGACAGGCACTATGCCTAACTCGTCAAATTTTTGCTTATTACCGACTATCCAAACCAATTGAGATTGTTTACGACTTTTAATTCGGTGACAACTGACTGCTGTGGTAGACCGTCTAGCTGATTTACTTAGTAATTCGTGAACTGTAGCCAACCCTTCTTCGGTAATCGCCGTCTGCCAGACATTATCGCCAATGCGATTGGCAAAGCTGTCCAATATTCGCCTAGTATGTTTCAGGGACTTCTTTTCACATTGCGAGACAAAGGTGACTATCATTTACGCCTCCCAATCCGTCTTAACAGCCAAATCCTTGACCACCTCAAACATATAGT
>JAUNVX010000223.1 GCA_030540615.1 Psychrobacter sp.
GCCAAAACTCATGCTGTCATAGCTTTCCTCTTCGTCATTATCTTCATCTTCATAGTTATCATAATTCGCTTCAATCGGGTCATGGGTTTGATTAGAGAGGTGACTATTTAGCTCAGAATCCTCCGCGTTAGCCTCAAAATGGCTTTTATCAAAGCCATCTCGTCCATCTAAATCATCTGAATCCGTCATAAACAGTGCTTGCAGCGGGTCAATAAAGCTAAGGTGAGCCGCTCCAAATCGGGCAGGTCTTCTATCAGTATCAGCCGCACTGCCCGTGTTATAGACCTGAACCCAAGCACCATTTCGAGTAAGCCAAAAAGCACGCTCAATCAAATGCCGCTCAAGACAGCCCCCACTGACCATGCCGACCGAGCGGCCATCGGCGCAGATGAGCATCATCGCACCCGGACGCCGATACGCGGAGCCCTCCGTGCGAACGACGGTCGCTAACACGGCATCGACATTTTGTGAGAGCGCCTGATCAGCCAGCGCTAGAATATCACTGACTTGATTCATGCGCTTTTCACGTTGGGTTGCTGACCGCTGCTATGGTCATTCAAACTCGCAGTTGCATTGATATCGAGTGCACTATTTAAGTCTGGTAGATGCTTAATCAGCTGGTCAAGCTTGATAGGGAAGTCATAAATACGAACGCCAGTCGCATTATAAACCGCATTGGCAATTGCTGCCGCTGCGCCCGATATCGCCGTCTCGCCAATCCCTTTAATGTGAATAGGGTTGGTATATTTATCATCTTCTTCAAGCAGGACCACATCCAATTGTGGCACGTCGGCATTGACAGGAACATGGTACTCTGCCAAGTCATGATTACACAGACGACCATTACGTTTGTCGTGGACAATCTCTTCCATTAGCGCTGAGCCAATGCCAAAAACCATGCCACCATAACATTGCGAAGTCGCTGTTTTGTGGTTCAAAATACGACCTGCAGTAAAGACCCCCGTCATACGGCGAACCCGAATCTCGCCCGTATAAGCGTGAACCCCAACTTCAACGAAGTTAGCCCCATAGCAAGCTTGACGATAGTCTTTTTCAGTTTTGCCAGGTTTGATCTCACCAAGGGCTTTTAATTGATTGTCTTCGCATTTAGCCAATATGGTTTTTAGAGGCTGTTGCTCACCCTCTTTAAATTCAGGGATGTCCTTTTGTTCAACGGGGATACCTGCTTTGTCAGCGACCTTTTCTATGACAGTTTCGATAACGTCAGAAGCAGCTGACTTTACGGTGTCTTGAGCTTTTTGCTTAAGCGACTCTAATAGGCCCGTGTCATCATTGTCAGCAGAGCCGTCTGCTTCTTTACGAAGGACAATACCGTTATCTAGCTGAATGGTATCAGCCGATAAGCCGACTTGTTCAGCAAGCAATTCACGCAATTTTTCACAAGCCAAATAGACACTACTGCCTGAACTGGCCGCGCCCCAACTGCCGCCAGAGCCCGAGGCAGCGGGGGAGTCTGTATCACCCAATTCGACACTGATATGGTCGATAGGCAGTCCCAACATATCGGCCGCAATCTGCGCTAGTATGGTATAAGAGCCAGTACCGATATCCGTCATATCGGTCTCGATAATGGCCTCAATGCCCAATGGTTTGGCATCATTTAACTTTAAAGTGGCGCGCGCTTGCGACTCCTTTAAACTGTTGCCACGACTGGCCGCCGCCATTCCCATCCCGACCAACCATTCGCCATCACGGCGACTAGCAGGACGCGCGATACGCTGATTCCAACCGAATTTTTCTGATCCAGTTGTCATGCAAGCGACAAGCTTGCGAGTTGAGAAAGGAATGTCTTTGGTAGGGTCCTTTTCAGGCTCATTGATTATACGAAACTCAATAGGGTCTAGGCCTAATTTCTCTGCCATTTCATCCATCGCACATTCAATAGCGATTTGTCCCACCGCCTCACCTGGGGCGCGCATAGACCCAGCCAATACTTGGTTCATTCGCACCATCTTGTATTTAATTTGACGGTTTTCCCCCGCATATAAAAAAGGTGTCGAAGCAGCCGTAGGCTCAAAGAACACTTCTTTGGGCAGGTTGGTGATGATACTGTCATGGATAATCGTATGAAGCTTGCCATCTTTATCAGCGCCAAGGGCGATACGCTGTTCAGTATTAGAGCGGCGAACGGTGCTCTCCATGACTTGCGGGCGTGTCATGACAACTTTGACGGGTTTGCCTAGTTTTTTGGACGCGAGGGCCGCAGCAATAGACTCAGGCGCAATCCCTAATTTACTACCAAAGCCGCCACCGATGAATTTAGAGATTAGCCTGACTTGACTAGGCTTGATACCGAGCGCATCAGCCGTTTGCTCTTTACAAGCCGCTAGCATTTGATTGGCGGTATAAAGCGTCACTGTCTCCTTACCATCCTCAATATCCCAAGTGGCAAGCGTTGCATGCGGCTCCATAGGAGAGTTGCTTTGGCTTGGTGTGGTATAGACTTTATCCAGACTGACTTCTGCGGTTCTCAGCGTCTCTTCGGGGTCACCTTGCTTAGCGATTGGCACGCCATCGGTACCAAACATTGCGCTTTGTTTTTCGACATTAAAGTCAAAAGCGCCCTCTTCACTATGGTCTTCATAACGAATTTTGACAGCTTTGGCTGCCTCGGTAGCCGCCTCAAATGTTTTAGCAACTGCGAGAGCAACGGGCTGACCTAAATAAGTAATCTTATCTGCACCTTGAGCAGGAGCGCCTTTCATACCACCCTGCTGCGGATTGCGGATAAAGGTCTCAAAGTCAATGATAATATCGACCACGTCTGGCGATTTCATGGCATCATCAATATGAATATCAATGACTTTGCCTTTACCGATAGTACTAGGCACTAACATACCATAAAGCTGACCCTCTAACTGATACTCAGCGGCAAAAGTGGCCTGACCACAGACTTTAAGATTGCCATGCAGTCTATTAATCGGCTGACCGACAATTTTGCTGGCCGTTTGGTCCAGCAAGGTAGGCATGGCCTTATCCATCTTGAGCGAATTTTTTGGTTCAGTGTTTAAATGGACCAAATTCTTTAAATCGGATAATGATGACATAATTATTGCCCCTTGATGGCAGATGCAGAGGGTGACGCACTCATAGACTGAGCCGCATTAATGGCACGGCGAATCGCTTGGATAACGACTCGGCGCGTTAATGGCAATTTAAAGGCGTTTTTGGGATGGGGATTGGCGGTTGCTAGCAGTTTATCCACGGCTTGATTGATCGCTGCTATCTCACCATGACTACTCATGAGCAGCGCTTCAACGCCTTTGTCGCGCCAAGGCACGCTGCCAATGCCACCAAAAGCAAGCCTTACGGTATTTAGCTTGCCATCAGCGTCTGCGTCAATAACGGCAGCGCATGAGACCAGAGCAAAGGCATACGAAGCACGGTCGCGCACTTTGTCATAGGTGTGCATACCTTTGATAGGCGGTGGCAAGATGACATGAGTGATAATCTCACCTGAATCAAGCGTCGTCTCAATGTGCGGCGTGTCACCCGGTAAGCAATAAAACTCCTCAAGGGTTAAGCAGCGCGTGACTCCATTAGGCAATAAGGTTTGAAGCTTGGCATCGAGCAAGCGCATAGCAACCGCCATATCTG
The DNA here is from genome assembly GCA_030540615.1 of Psychrobacter sp. Classification (GTDB taxonomy): domain Bacteria; phylum Pseudomonadota; class Gammaproteobacteria; order Pseudomonadales; family Moraxellaceae; genus Psychrobacter. The sequence continues at coordinate 3,619 of JAUNVX010000223.1, forward strand.
ATGGGTGCTGAGCGATACAAGAGTCGCTGGTGCCTAATATGGCAAGCTCACGGTGCTCACCGCCGATAGCGGGGCAGCCTGAGCCCGGCTCTCGCTTGTTACAAGGACTGTCAGGCTGATAAAAATAATAGCAACGAGTGCGCTGCAAAAAGTTGCCGCCAGTAGTGGCTTTGTTACGCAGCTGACCCGATGCGCCCGCTAAAATAGCCCTTGATAGTACCGGATAGTCTGCTCGAATCTGT
>JAUNVX010000018.1:0-25622 GCA_030540615.1 Psychrobacter sp.
GAGCAGCGTCAAACTTGCCTGCAAGCAGTCATGGTGTGGGAGCATGAGCACTTGCTGCCTCATGAGCGCATTGGCTATATTCATAAGCCCATCAAAGGAGATGGCAGCGTGGTGGGCGAGGAATGCGACGTCGAACATGACCATCATTATCCCAATATGCCCAATCCCAAAGGCGATATTCAGCCGATAAAATTTCAGGGGTAGGGTGGAGTTTCAGAGCTAGCCTAGGCAAATCTGTCATAAAAAAAGCCACGATAATCGCGGCTTTTTTCATTTAAGATAATTAGATTGAGAACAACTCAAAGCCACTAGATAGTGGTGGTATCCACACTAGGTCGAAGCGTTAAAGGGTTCTTTTCCATCAAAAACCCCTGCCAGCCCCAATGCAAAAAGTTACGGATGTTAGGATGGTCCGTGCCCTTAGGAGTAGCAACCACTTGGTGATAATGCTCACCAAAAAGACGTAAGGTATCGAGTTGGTTTAGGCCATGGTGCTTGGCAAAACCAAAGATTTTGGCACTACCTTCACTCTCACCAGCGGCGTTATGCACAGTTCCATTAACAAAAGGCACAGGAGAGTAGCGATAAAAGTCATCAATGAAATTGATAACATCTTTAAAACCAATGGCTTTTTTGTTTAGGCCATTTAATAATGCTGAAACATCAGACTGACGAATACTCATAAATCACTCCCTCTATGGTTATCACTACCTAGCTTATAGATTAGCCAACCCACACCCACATACAGTCAACATCAGAAAATCCAAACGCTAAATCAGCTTTAGCATCGACTGACAATCAATTGTAAGGGATGAGTCTTCAATAATGACTACTTAACGATTAAAATAATCTTCATCATCAAATGAAGGGCTAAAGTTACCCTGTTCAAGATGCTGCATGTGAGTCTGAACCGAGCGCTCATGCTGAATACGCTGATATATTTCCTCACGATGTACGGCAATCTCTTTTGGTGCATTAACGCCCAAGCGCACTTGGTTGCCCTTTACACCCAATACGGTGACACTGACTTCATCGCCAATCATCAATGTCTCGCCAACCCTGCGTGTCAAAATTAACATGCGTCACACTCCTTATGTCGCACTAATAACTTATAAATCATTAGATCAATTCTCAATTAATAGATCCTAATTATAGTCTTCTAATTAGAAGTCATATACTTAGGATGATGAATTTCATTCGCCCAAATGACTGTCTATTATAAGTGGCAGACAGTACGCTGTCACGGCTTTTAACAAAACTATGCATTGAGTCAATTTAAACTACTCGTTGTTAAGGTGCTAAGTTGATAACTATCAATAGGTTAGTATGTTTTCGAGTGTTAAGATAGGCTGTAAAATCTGATATCACCATTAAACAAGCAGCATTGAAACTCTATATCTTAATAATCGGCTAAAACCAGATAAAAAAATGGCGTCTAATCTTATCAAGACAGACGCCATCATAACGCTCAAAATAGTTTAGGACTCAGAATTGTTCCTAATCAAGGCCGCTACGAATTAATTAAGGTTACTACTAATTAAAATCGTTACGGATTAAAGCCCCGCTATTTTGCTATCGCCATCTTGCCGATCAAGACCAAAGGCCGTGTGAAGAGACTTAACCGCTTTTTCAAGATATTGCTCTGAGATAATAACAGACACTTTAATCTCACTGGTAGAAATCATTTGGATGTTGATGTTATTTTCAGCTAAGGTCTGAAACATCAAGCTGGCCACACCAGCGTGTGAGCGCATGCCGACTCCCACTAAAGATAGCTTGACCACATCGCTATTGCCCACCACCTCTTTGGCATTAATCTCATCTTTGACTTCATTGTTCAGCACGGCAAGGGCTTTGTCGAGATCAGGACGATTGACCGTAAAGCTAAAGTCTGTGGTGCCATTGGTCGATAGGTTTTGCACAATCATGTCAACTTCGATGTTGGCATTGCCAATAGGGCTTAAGATAGCAGAGGCAACACCAGGGTGATCAGGCACACCGCGCACCACTATTTTGGCTTCGTCGCGGTTGAATGCGATTCCTGAGATAATAGCTTGTTCCATGTCGTCTCCTTCATCTATAGTAATTAACGTGCCCACATTGTTTTTGAAATCGTCATCGAAGCTACCGTCCATAGTCTCATCAAAGCTCGATAAAACGCGAAGAGGCACTTGATACTTGCCAGCGAACTCTACTGAGCGTATTTGAAGTACTTTGGAGCCAAGGCTGGCCATCTCTAGCATCTCTTCAAAGGTAATTTTGCTCAGTTTTTTGGCTTTGGAGGTCACGCGAGGATCGGTGGTATAAACCCCATCCACATCGGTATAAATCTGACATTCATCGGCGCCTAAAGCAGCTGCAATAGCCACACCAGTGGTGTCTGAGCCGCCACGGCCAAGCGTGGTCACATTGCCCTCGTCATCGATACCTTGAAAGCCTGCCACGATGACGACATTGCCAGCATCTAGCTGAGCACGAATTTTATGGGCATCGATATGCTGAATGCGGGCCTTGTTAAAGGCAGAGTCAGTCTTGATAGCGACTTGACCACCGGTAAATGAGCGTGCGCCAATCCCTAGGTCTTGAATGGCCATAGACAATAGTGAGATGGAAACCTGCTCTCCCGTTGAGACCATTTGATCGTATTCTCGAGGGTCAGGAGTGCTACTAATCTGGCGAGCCAAATCGATGAGGCGATTGGTCTCACCGCTCATGGCTGATACCACCACGACCACTTGATGACCATTATCGTGCCAACGTTTGACGCGTTTGGCGACATTTTTGATGCGGTCAATACTTCCCATAGAAGTGCCGCCATATTTCTGAACAATTAACGCCATAAATTTATCCATTTATCCAGTGGTCAGTATAGGCCGGAGCGCCTGATAATCTGGGCCGCTATAAGGCAATGCTAATTGAGACTGCCTTAAAGCTAGTATTCACTGCTCTAATCCACCCTCTTGGGCTGAGGCAGCGCTTAACACCGCTATTTAAAAAGCCAATAGCAGTCAAGATTTTAGCCCTCCTTTATATCACAATCACTCATGAAAAATAAGGGCTACAGGGGCATAAATAGCCATCTATTGGTTATCAATACCCTAACCAATGGCTAATGATTGCTCTGATACCATAAACAGTCATTAACTAACCTAATTAACTAATAAGGTTAGCGACCATTAACTAACGCTATGGTGAGTCAAGTGATCACTAACAAAGCTATTAATCAGCAAGCTGATGGGTTAACCAATCAGGGAGAGCTGCCATGGCAGGCGTCAAGGCATCTGTTTTTGGGGCACCGCCTTGGGCATAGTCCGGCTTACCGCCCCCTTTACCGCCAAGCTCACTGGCTAAGTGACGAATGATATCCCCGGCTTTAAGCTTTGCCGTTAGAGATTTGGCCACGCTAGCTGCCAATGCCAATTGGTCATCTTTATCACCAATTAAGATGATGATGCTCTCTGGCAATTTAGATTTGATATCATCCATCAAAGTGCGGATGGTTTTGCCATCTATACCGACCAGATGACTGATTAGCACGGAGTGCCCGCCGATGGTCTGTACATTGTCGACTAAGCTAGCAGCTTGCGAGCTGGCCAGCTTTTGACCCAATCGCTCAATCTCTTTTTCAAGCTCACGTTGCCTGTCCGCTAGATTTTGGACTCGCTCAGCAATCTCTGGACGCTTGGCTTTAAATTGCGAAGCGATTTGGCTTAATTGGCGCTCGCCTTGTTGGACATATTTGACTGCTGCCATGCCAGTGATGGCCTCAATACGGCGAATACCAGCGGCAATACCAGACTCATTAATAATCTTAAACAGGCCAATGTCACCGGTGCGCTGAACGTGCAGCCCACCACAAAGTTCGATAGAGAAGGGGACTTTGCTGCCGTCTTTGTCAATCTCAGTACCCATGGTCAATACTCGAACTTCATCACCGTACTTTTCACCAAACAGAGCCATTGCTCCTTTTTGCATGGCCTCATCGATGCTCATGTTCTCAATGCGGGCGGGCACATTGGCTTGGATTTGCTCATTGACGATGCGCTCAATCTTAATGAGCATCTCAGGCGCTAGGGGTTGGTCATAAGAGAAGTCAAAACGCAAAATTTCACTAGATACTAGTGAGCCTTTTTGATTAACGCCCTCTCCTAGCTCTTGGCGCAGGGCGGCATGTAATAGATGCGTCGCTGAATGGTTCTTAGCGCTAGCGGCTCTTAAGCTAGAAGTAACTTGCGCCTCAGCAACTTGATGGGCCTGAATCTCGCCCATGCTGACCACGCCATAATGGATAATACTATGGCCAGACTTTTTGGTGTCTTCCACTTTAAAGACGCCTGAGGTCGTGCGAATCTCGCCATTCTCACCCACTTGGCCGCCGCCTTCCGCATAAAAAGGCGTTCTATCTAGGACCAGTATGCCTGAGCTGCCCTCAGTAAGAGATTCACAAGGTTTGCCCTCTTGATAGACGGCTAAAATCTGCACATCGTTTTCGATATGTTGGTCATAGCCAATAAAGCTAGTGGGCGTCTCAACTTGAATAGTACTACTATAATCAACATCAAATTGACCGGCAGCGCGGGCACGCTCACGCTGAGCCTGCATATGCTCTTCAAAGCCTTCTTCATCAATCACGATACCGCGCTCACGTGATATATCGGCAGTCAAGTCAACGGGGAAGCCATAGGTATCATAGAGCTTGAAAGCCGTCTCACCTGATAGAACATCTCCAGATTGCAAGGCATCTAGCTCACCTGATAATAGCTTTAACCCCTGGGCTAAAGTCTTGGCAAATTGAGACTCTTCTTTTTGGATGGCAGCCTCAATGATGGCCTGACGCTCTACCAGTTCAGGATAAGCGGAGCCCATCTCTTTGACCAAAGGTGCCACCATCTGATAAAAGAAGCCATCCTCAGCGCCTAGTTTATTACCATGGCGAACAGCGCGGCGAATAATACGTCTTAGCACGTAGCCTCGGCCTTCATTGCTTGGCATCACGCCGTCCGCAATCAAAAACGCCACAGCGCGGATATGGTCAGCGATAACTTTTAGCGAGGCTTGCTGAGTATTTTCAATCCCTAAGATGGTCGCTGCTGCATCCATTAAATGAACGAACAAATCAATCTCGTAGTTGCCATGCACCCCTTGCATAATCGCACTAATACGTTCAAGGCCCATGCCGGTATCAACGCTAGGCGCAGGAAGAGGCTCTAGACTACCGTCTTTTTGGCGATTAAACTGCATAAAGACGCAGTTCCAAATCTCAATATAGCGGTCTCCATCTTCTTCAGGCGTGCCCGGTAAGCCGCCTTCGATATCCTCGCCATGATCATAGAATACTTCAGTACAAGGGCCACAAGGGCCTGTATCGCCCATGGTCCAAAAGTTGTCAGAAGCATAAGGCGCGCCCTTATTATCGCCAATACGGATAATACGCTCAGGGGATAGTCCAATGTCTTGGTGCCAGATATCAAAGGCCTCTTCATCGGTCTCATAGATAGTGACATACAGCCTAGACTTATCGAGTCCTAACCAATCCTCAGAGGTCAAAAACTCCCAAACAAAAGGAATGGCGTCTTTTTTGAAATAATCACCAAAAGAGAAGTTACCTAGCATTTCAAAAAAGGTATGGTGACGGGCCGTATAGCCGACATTGTCTAAATCATTATGCTTGCCGCCCGCTCGAACACATTTTTGTGAGCTGACCGCTCGGTGATAGCCACGGTCTTCAAGTCCCAAAAAGCACTCTTTGAACTGATTCATGCCCGCATTGGTAAACAACAACGTAGGGTCATTGTGCGGCACCAAGCTTGAGGAGGCCACTGGGGTATGTTGTTTGCTGACAAAAAAATCAATAAAGGCCTGGCGAATGTCGGCTGAGCGAAAAGGTCGGCTCACTGTAGCTCCTTATAGTGCGGCTAGCTAAGATAAAAGATAATGGACAAGAGATAAAAATACTGGGTAAAAATACTAGTAATCAAAGTCAAATTTAAGAGCATAATTTTAACACAGTTGCTCAAGCTGGGGGAGCGGTTGGCCTAGTTGGTCAATATTGCCGCATCTGTCTCATCCAGCTTGTCTTTGGTCAATGGGTTTGATTCAATAACCTGAATGGGTAGATAACGCAGCTGCAATTTAACTGGCAGATAATTGGGATAGTTTTTTTCGATATTTTGGGTAATCACGGCCTCAATCTGTTGAACATCGTAAGGACTTGGGTCTCTCTCACCCCGGACCACCGCGCGGATAGTTTGATAGCCATCGTGTTTTTCAAACTGGGTGTTGGTTAACACGTTACCTTTGTCGATAAAATGGTCATTAATAGCGGCTTTGACGTCGGTCTCAAATTTTTGTTGTTTGGCAATGGTATTAAGGTTAATCGATAAATAAATCCCTAAACCCACCAGCATCAATAGAGTGACTGCATTGCGGCGGAAAAAAGTCAAATAAGTTCCTGACTTGTAATCATCATCCACCAAACGCCTAAATCCTGTGAACCATAGCACCATGGCATTGGTAAACTGAATGGCGATAATGTTGGTCACCGCGAGCAAAAAAGCCCCTAAACCAAGAGATATCTCTCCATTGGCGAATAAAATACCACTAGCCGCTAAAGGCGGCACCAAGGCAGTCGCTACCGCTACCCCGACCACGGCCACGGATAAGTGCGGTGATATCATGGCATACGCACCAGCCGTGCCACCCGCTAAGGCAATCATCAAGTCCATCGATGTGGGCTGAGTTCGCGATAAAATCTCGTTGGTTAAAGGCTGACCATGGTGCAAAAGTCCGACCAAAAAGCCAATGCCTACTACCAATAGCCCGCCTGCTGCCACGGTAAATAATGACTTGCGCAGTAGCGGCATTCGGTAATCAATAATGGCCAACGCCACGCCAGTAATAGGCCCTAACATCATGGCAACAAGCATAGCGCCGATGACCACAGCCGCTGAGTTTGCGATTAAACCATAACTGGCAATGATGGCTGATAGAGCGTTCATCAAAAAATAAGTCTTGCTCGGTAAAGCATTAGCCTCGATACTGACCCGAACCTGAGGGTAGTCAATCTCACGATTGCTCTCCTGATGGGCCACAAACTGTTTATACGACTCAAGCTTGGCCTCACGCTCTTTTTGCGCCTCATCTTCTTCTTTGGCTTGGGCAGCAGCTATTCTAGCCTCTTCATCTGCTTCTTCCGACAACTCATGGATATCGCCCTCACTGGCGTCAATGACATTGGCTTTAATCAGCGCGTCCGAAGAGGTATTGCTGTCATCTGTAAGGGGATTGTTAGGGGGAGTAGTCTTAATTTCTGTAGTGCTATGGGTCTCATGATTACTAACAGAATTGTCAATTTCAGCTTCTATAGCTTTATTATTAATCTTAATGTCTGTCGCATTGTCATTATGGCTGCTATTAGCAGTTTCATTAATAGCAGTTTCATTGTTAACCTTACCGCTGACAGCTTCTACAAGCTCAGCATTATTGCCAATATTGTCGCTGCTAATATTATGACTACTACTACTATCACTAAAACTATCACTATATGCTAAGTCAGTAACTGCCTCATGGATAACCTCTGTTTTAAGGCTGGCAGGGTTTAATAATGGGTCTGATAGCGGTTCTGATTGAAGCTGCTCAGAGTCCACCTCAGGAGAGCTCACTTCAGCAATAACAATATCTGGCCCTTCAGAGGTAATGATGACTTCAGATTCAGGCATCACGGCAATGCCATTGCCCCCTTCTAAGTCGCCATCGTCCACAGCATCATTGGCCTGAACGTCAGCAGCAGAAGGAGTGGCAATAGAGGAGATTGGATTAATTGAAGCTGAGGCCTCTTGAGAGGTAACTTGAGCATCAGCAGAATAGTTCTGGTCTTGATTGGCAGTTAACTTCTTAGAGTTATCATTAGCGCTTAGAGGCGGCTGCGAAGTATCATCAGTCATGAGGTCAAATAAGTCAGTCGTTAAAATTGCCTTATTGTACTGACAAATCGTACTGGATGGCACAAATTTATGGAACTCAATAGAAAAATAACGATTGCCAGGAGAAATAACTAAAATTTAACCAGCAAAATAGCGAAGATATTATGGATAGGGACAACTCTACAATTATATCAATAATTAAAAAAATTGTCAGTGAAGATAGTGGAGTAGCAGGTCATCAATAAAAGCTTACTTTTTGTGGGGAATTAATGTATAAATAAGCCATACCCACAAAATACGTAAGGAATAAATTATGAACTGGCCATTACTCTCTATGATTTACTCAATGACCGCTACTGTTGTAATTGGTGTGGTCATGATTGCGGCCTTGGTAACGGGCTTTAATGAGATTCCGCATATTATTGCCGTGGCAATTGGCGGTACTTTATTGTCGATTCCTGTGGCTTTATACTTTACTAAAAAAATAGGCAGTATTGGCACCGATAATCCTAATAATGGCATTAGTTAAACCAGCAAGATTTTATTGCATCAAATATATGTCATTAAAAAAGCCCTTATAGTTATCAAAAAAGATAATTATAGGGGCTTTTTAGTTTGGCTATTAAAGATTGAGCGACAGACTATTTTAGCTCAACAGTCGCGCCATTTTCGATATTGGCATAAACCTCTAGCACATCCCAGTTGGTCAAGCGGATACAACCATGAGAGGCTTGTCGACTGATGCCCTCAGGAACCGGAGAACCATGCAGACCATAAGAAGGTTTAGACAGTCCCATCCAAACGACTCCCACTGGGTTATTAGGCCCAGGGGGCAGCATATAAACTTGCTTGTCTTTATCTTCACCCACAGTGGCTTTGTACCAAGGCATTTTGACTTTATTGACAATCTTGTAAGTACCATGTGGAGAAGGGGTGCTATCACTTCCTACAGTGGTAGGATAGGTGGCCACAAGCTTGTCACCATTATAGGCAAAGAGGGTTTTAGCCGCTTTGTCAGCGACGACGCGAGTGATAGTCGATTTTAGAGGCGTGCGGGTATTGACCACAGTGATGGTTTCACCGGCTTTATAAGTTTTGCCCTTATTAAGCTTTTCTAAGTAGCGAACATCCATATGAAAGCGCTCACCTAACATCTCTTTGATGTCTTGATAGTAAAGGCCTTTCATTTTAGACTTGGCCTCAGAGCTACCTGGCGTTGGCGCAAAGCTAGTATTCACATCTTCATCCGTTAAGGTATAAGTCACCAAAACAGGTTTGTTGGCTGGGATGTTTTTGATAAGCGCATCCCAAGTGGCTTGGTTCATTTTGCCATCAGCAGGCAAGCCTTGCATGGTCTGAAAGTTAATCAGAGCTTTTTTGCTATTCATGCCCCAGCCACCATCAATTGGCCCAGGAGAGGCATGATTCCAGTCCATTAACGCCTGCATTTTGATGGTCATGGCAGAGTTAACTTTCATCTTAGGAGACCAAGTCGCACTGTTTACTTGACGCGCATAGCTTGAGAGGTCCAATGTAGTAAGCTTTTTGCCATCTTTGGCTTCGATACTTTTGATGGCAGCGTCATCACTTGAGCCAGTCATCTGAGTCGTTTGAGTGCTGGGGTTCGTAGAGATGGCATCGGCAGCATCAGTGCTATCAGGAGAAGCGACTGCTTGGCCATCTGCGATGTCATCACTACTTTCACTTATTTCATCTTGACGCGTTAGGGCAGTGGCACTAATAGTATCTGGCAAAGCAGGTTTAGGAATTGCTTTATTGGTGGTAGCCACACTTTTATGGTCAATCAATTGTCCCATACGATCGGTAGTGGCCGCCGTCGTAGATTTTTGTTTTGCGGCGGATTGACTGGCAGATTGAGTACTGACGGTACGGCTACGGCTTTCAGTAACTTGAGTACCTGACAGGTTAGACAAAGTTGGCAGACTTGCGCCATTACGAACGGGAAGGGTTTGCTGAGTATTATTAGGGGCAGCATTAGCCAATGCGCTAACGCCTAGCATCAAACAAACACTACCTATGGCCATAGGGCGCTGCATCATATGGCGGACGCTGGTCTTTAAGTTGTGTTGATTAGATTTTGCTGTATTATTCAAAAAATTCGGTGTAAGCATAAGGTAGTCACACTTGGTTATAAAGTTGTTGGTATTATGCGCATAAATAATAAGATTCGCAAACCCTCACCATAGTAAATTATGTGATAAGTTTGTGGAAAATGCTAAGCGGCTACGAATCAGAGATAAGCCGTTTTGATGATTGGCGCAGTTTTGATGGTTGACACAGGTTTGAATGTTGGCACAACAGCCAAAATCTGACTATAATGCCTCAACCCCTTAAAGCTCTAGCCGGCTGAACGACTTAATAGTGTCTTGATACAACAGTTGAGATAAATGGGTGTGGGTTCACCCTAAATTGGCACTAGAAAGTTAACGGCTTAAAGAGGTTACCCTAACCAATCTTTCATTTAAATCTCTGGTTATGGCAGCAATATTGTTGCTAATAAATGGCTATTATTAACGAATTGATTCATTGCAAAAATAGTCGAGTAATATTAGTAATGACAATTTTTGAACGGCAATATCCAACTCATTCTATCTGTGAACAGCAACCAAGGTGGTCAAGGCAATATGGTTAATAACAATGATAGCGCCAGTATGAGCGCGACTGATATAGACGCTGCGACTTTTGATGACTATGCCCCTCTCGCCGATGAGGTTGAAATGACGGGTGGAGTGTTGGAAAGCGATTCAGTCTATTGGGATGAAGATGAGGACATGCTTGAGCTACAAGCTCAGCTGCAGCAAGCCAGTCTTCAGCTCGAAACCATTCGGGATTTTATTCGTTTTTGTGTCACCCAGTTGCGCCGGTACGATGTGGTGGTGGCTCAGGGTACCAATGATGAGTTTGCAGAAGCTGCTGCTATTGTTATGCAGACTTTATCCCTGCAATGGTCAGCAGATGAGCAGATACTTGATTGCCGATTGACTGACTACGAAAAGCAAGAAGTGCTGAATTTGCTGCAGGAGCGTATAGCCCTTAGAAAGCCGCTTAGCTACCTGATAAATCTGGCATATTTTTGTGATTTGCCATTTTATGTGGATGAGCGTGTGCTAATCCCCAGATCGCCGATTGCCGAGCTGATTCGCCAGCAGTTCTATCCATATTTTGAAGTGGATGAGCGCGCTCAGCCTTTAGGGGCGCCTTCAAATGATCCTAGCTATAGTCGCCGCTCAACTTTCTTTGACCATGGCTTAGAAGATAAGCACTTGTCTCAGCCAGAGCGTATCTTGGACTTGTGTACAGGCTCTGGCTGCATTGCTATCGCTCTTGCCAGCCGCTTTATTGACGCTGTCATTGATGCCACAGATATCGATAAGTCAGCTTTAGAGGTTGCTGCGGTCAATGTCGCTCATCACGATGTGGCCCATCAAGTTAATTTGATGGAGTCAGACTTATTTAACAAGATTCCAGCTGAAAACCAATATGAGCTCATCGTGACCAATCCGCCATATGTGGACGCAGAAGCGATGGCAGACTTGCCACCAGAGTTTTTGCATGAGCCAGATCATGCACTAGCAGCAGGTCAAGATGGTCTAGACTTGGTGCACCATATCTTGTATGAAGCGTCTGACTATCTGACCAGTGAAGGGCTGCTAATTTGTGAAGTGGGTGACAGCCAATGGGCGCTTAACCAAGCTTATCCTGAGATTCAGTTTGATTGGCTGCGCTTTGCCAATAGTGGTCATGGTATTTTTGCCATCACTTATGAAGAGCTTGTGAGCCACCGCGACAAGTTTGCTCAGTATGCAATGGCATTGGGCAACCGATAAGCGTTTATTGTCTTCAAAGCAGCAGCTTTGAAACAACTGACATCAGTGGGCCATATTGAACGATTAAATAACGGATAGGACAAGCAATGGCAGGCAATAGTATTGGGCAAATATTCACAGTCACGACTTGTGGTGAGTCTCATGGACCAGGGCTAATGGCTATTGTCGATGGCGTGCCCCCCGGTCTGGAATTAAGTGCTGAGGACTTGCAGGTAGATTTAAATCGGCGCAAACCCGGCACTTCAAAGTTTGCCACTCAGCGACGTGAAGCCGATGAGGTCGAGATTATCTCAGGGGTGTTTGAGGGCAAGACAACAGGGACCTCAATTGGGCTACTAATCCGAAACACCAATCAAAAATCCAAAGACTATAGTGAGATTAAAGACACCTTTCGCCCCGGTCATGCAGATTATACTTATAGTATGAAGTTTGGCTTTCGTGATTATCGGGGCGGTGGTCGCTCCTCAGCAAGAGAGACTGCCATGAGAGTGGCTGCTGGCGCGATTGCCAAAAAGTACCTTAGAGAGCGGCTTGGTATCGAGATTCGTGGTCATATTATTCAAATTGGTGATGAGGTAGTGGCTGGCCATTTATCTGGCTCTCAATCTGCCGCTCAGCCTCATGACATTGACTGGGACTTTGTTAATAGCAACCCTTTTTTCTGTAGCGACCCTCAAGCAGTGACACGTTTTGAGGCGCTTATCGATCGATTAAGGCGTGAAGGTAGCAGCTGCGGTGCTAAGCTAGAAGTCATTGCCTCTGGAGTACCAGCAGGACTGGGTGAGCCTGTTTTTGATCGCCTAGATGCGGATATTGCTCATGCGATGATGAGTATCAATGCGGTCAAAGGGGTTGAGATTGGCGATGGGATGGCAGTGGCAGGTCAATTTGGCCACAGTGCTCGTGATGAGCTTACCCCAGAGGGCTTTACAGCCAATCATGCCGGCGGGATATTAGGCGGTATCTCATCAGGTCAAGCAATCACGGTCAGAATTGCACTAAAACCTACATCGAGTATCACCACTAAAGGGCGAAGCATTGATAGCGAAGGTCAACCCCTTGAGATGATTACTAAGGGTCGCCATGACCCCTGCGTTGGGGTCCGAGCGACGCCTATTGCTGAGGCCATGTTAGCAACAGTGCTGCTAGATCATTACCTACGTCATCGTGGTCAAAACGCGGATGTTAAGCCACCACTAATGCCTATCGAATAGGGGTTTGCCCGCGAAAACCTGCTGGGTTAACTGTTAAATTTTGTTTATTGAACTGTTAGTTAATTTATAGTTATTCATAGTAGGTGCATAGATTACTTAACACCAATCCTCAATCTCAATTATTTAATTTGGCCACCCAACCTTGCTACTACGCTTATGATGACCTCCTCCTTGCGCCAAGCCCAGCGTCGCCAAATCTTAGCCATGATGGGCGTGACGCCGTGGGTGTCTCTTGAGTCGACGACCGCTCAGATAGACGAGATTTTGGCAGCATCATCTACTTTACATCGACCTAGCTCTAGTCACCAAACATCGCTGTCAATAGATGATATTCAGCAAGTGGCGTCAGTCGCCTCAGAAGAAGGCCGCTCTGAGTCTAGCGTGCTTGAGGCAAGATTAATTGAAACCAGCTTGCTAAGTCCTAATCTATTAGATAATGCATCGCCTACTGTTGATAATAATCCCGATTATGACTCAGATTATAGGCCAAATAGCTTAAAAGACCTCTCATTAGCACCCGTAGAGCCTGATGCAGCAGCGGTTGAGCAGCCTTTTTCTATAGATAATCCTGAGCATCATGATGAGGGTAAGGCTCAGCGTAAGTCGCTTGCTGCTTTAGAGCAGAGTGACCTATCGGCTAAGATTGAGCCTTTTACTCTACAAGGGGTTGGCTTTAATGGTTGGGTACTGTTGGTAGATAAGTCCCATTTAAGCGAGCAATCGCAGCAATTGTGGCAGCAGATACAATTGGGTCTATCCCTCAGTGTTGACCAGCTAAGCTTTCCTTTTTGCCAAAGTATGTGCACGCAAGATATGGCCAATGCCAGCCTTTCTGGGTTTATCTTTAAGCTGGGCCGTAGTGACCAAGTTCGAGTGGCAGCGTTGACTGAGTTGACCCAAGGCTTGGACGATGAGAGATTGATTCGGTTGCCCATGCTCGATGAGATGATTGGTCAGCCCAACCTAAAACGTCAGCTTTGGCAGGTTATCTCTAAATCGGCAAATTAAAGAACCTTAAAGGATAATAAAATGGGTTTGTTAATTGAATGGGGTATGCTACTTTAGCTCAAAATAGCCCATTATTTAGTTTGGTCGTTGCTGCCTTGAAAGAGGTAAGATATCGGCCATGTTCTCATGTATTTAAGTAGGAAAGTCCATGACTGATCATACCACTCCCCTAGATTTGGCCGGCTCTAATCATTTTGAGGCGCCTAAACGTTTGGCTAACTTTTGTGCTGGCCCGGCCACCATGCCTACCTCGGTATTATTAAAGGCACAAGCGGACATGCCCGATTGGCAGGGGCGCGGTCTATCAGTGATGGAGATGAGCCATCGTAGCCCAGACTATGTGGATATTAGTCAAAAGGCCGAGGCCAGTCTGCGCCGATTAATGGATATCTCTGACGATTATGAAGTGTTGTTTTTGCAAGGCGGCGCTAGCCTACAGTTCTCTGCAATCCCGCTGAATTTTTTGGCAGGTGGTCAAGCGGACTATTTAGACACCGGTGCTTGGTCGAGCAAAGCTATCAAAGAGGCTCGCCGTTACGAGGCATTAGGGCTGGGCAAAATAAACTTGGTAGCCAGTGGTAAGGACAGTAACTATACCCAAGTGCCCAGTCGTGATGACTGGCAAGTTAGTGAATCGGCGAACTATTTTCATTATTGTGCCAATGAGACCATCCACGGCTTACAAATATTTGAACCACCTAAGGTCAATGCGCCCCTAATCGCTGATATGTCCTCTTGTATCTTGTCTGAGCCTATCGATGTCAGTCAGTTTGGTATGATTTACGCTGGAGCACAAAAGAATATTGGGCCGGCAGGACTGCTAATCGTGATCGTCCGAAAAGATTTGTTAGGCCGCGCAAGTGAGTGGTGCCCTATGCTGCTAAATTATCAGCACCAGGCCGAAAAAGAGTCTATGTCCAATACTCCGGCGACTTACTCATGGTATCTTGCGGGCCTCGTATTTGACTGGTTAGAGGAGCAAGGCGGGGTTGCGGCTATAGGAGAGATTAATAGAAAGAAAGCGGCTTTGCTGTATCAAACTATCGATGACAGTAGCTTTTATCATAATCCGGTGGCCCATCCCAACCGATCAATTATGAATGTGCCTTTTACTTTGACAGATAGCTCGCTTGATAAAGCATTTTTGCAACAAGCAGAGCAGGCAGGACTACTCAATCTTAAGGGCCACCGTGATGTTGGGGGTATGCGAGCGAGTATCTATAATGCGGTGAGTCTAGATTGGGTTCAGCAGTTGGTCGACTTTATGCTAGATTTTGAACGCCGTCATGGTTAAGCCGAGTCGAGTCCAAAAATTAAGCGAAAAAAACAACCATTTAGCAAGTCGATGGTTAGTAAGCCAATGGGTGGTAAGTCGATGGTTAGCACTGGTGATGCTTTTGCTAGCCATACCTACCTTCAGTCAAGCTAAGATCGTCACGAGCACCACGCTTGGGCACAACAGTACCGCCATTTATCAAAACGCCCCTTATCTACCCTATGCCAATCCAAATGCCCCCAAAGGGGGTACTTTGTCTCTTGATGCTCGTGGCTCTTTTAACAGTGCCAATAAGTGGAATACCACTGGCATGGCCATGCAAGGTACTGATTATCTTTATGATACTTTGATGACAGGCTCTCTCAACGAAGCCTTTACTATGTATCCACAGCTAGCAGATAAGGTGACTTACGATACGCAGGACAGCAGCTGGATTATCTATCATATTCATCCCAAGGCTAGATTCTGGGATGGTAGTCCTGTTACTGCTACTGATGTCAAAGCCACTTTTGATGCGCTGCTTAATAATGGCCCTATGTCTATTCGCAGCTATCTAGGTGATATCAAATCAGTAGAGGTCATTGATAAGTCGCAAGTAAAGTTTGTCTTTAAAAGCGCCGATAATCACGAGATTCTGTTAACAGTCGGTCAGTTCCCTATATTTGCTAAGACCTCAATCGACACCAACTTTGAGAACATCAACTTTGAGCCACTTATGGGCAGTGGCCCTTATAAGCTTGGCCGCGTTGATGCAGGCCGCTCTGTCACCTATGTACGAGACCCTAACTATTGGGGCCAAAACCTGATGGTCAATCGCGGCCGATTCAACTTTGATATCATCAAGTATCTATACTATGGCAGCGATGAGGTGGCTTTTGAAGGGTTCAAATCGGGTCAATATCGCTTTCGGACAGAAAACAAAGCCTCAAATTGGGCCAAGGCTTATGATTTCCCAGCAGTTAGCGCAGGTATGGTCATTAAAGAGGCTGTCCCTACGCACAATCCAGTAGCGATGCAGGGCTACGTGATGAATCTACGTCGGCCCTTGTTTCAAGACATTCGCGTGCGTCAGGCTCTAACCGCCGCTTATGACTTTGAATGGATGAACACGACCTTATTCCATGGTCAGTATGAGCGCTTAACGAGCTACTTTCATGGCTCAGAGCTAGCGGCAACCGGCGAACCGTCCCCTGAAGAGCTTAAGGTCCTTACCCCATTACTGCCAAGCTTAGAGCCCATTCAGCGTCAAGCGACTCTAGCGCCTTGGCAGTTGCCCAAAAGTGATGGTCGTGGTTTTAATCGCGAAGGGCTACTGCAAGCTCGGAAGCTGCTGTTAGAGGCGGGATTTTATTATGATAATATGAAGTTGTATCAACCCAACGGCCAACCTGCCAAAATTGAGTTCTTGATGACAGGGGACACCATGGGACGGGTGGTATTGCCTTATATCCGAAACCTTAAACGACTGGGGTTTGACGCCAGTATTCGCCAAGTAGACTCACCGCAATATTATGAGCGAAAGCGTAACTTTGATTATGACATGACGGTAGATATCTTTCCCCAAAGCTTGTCACCAGGAGCCGAGCAAGTTTACTTTTGGGGCAGCGCTTCGGCTGATGAAGTAGGCAATTCAAACAGTGCAGGTATCAAAAATCCGGCCATTGATGAGGTCATCAGCAAGCTTGTGGCCTCTGATAATCGGGCAGAGATTATCTTATATACTCGGGTATTAGACCGATTGCTTCGAGCAGGCTACTATGTCATCCCTACCTATGGCAAATCGTCAATTTCAGTGGCTTATTGGGACGAGTATCGTCATCCTAAGACACTGCCGACCAATGCGGTGGGAATAGACTATTGGTGGGTGGATAAAAACGCTGAGCAAAAGATAAATCGTTATCTGGGCAAAGAGGATAAGCCTTAGCCGCCTTTATAATCTTAAATAGCAATTTTTAGTCCTGTTACTAGATACAAACTTTATGACAGGCTATTTTACTGACTCGCTGACGCTTATTAAGCCGCTGTAATGCTATTAAAAGCTACCATACTGCTAAAATCTGACGGACTACTAAATAAAAGCTCTCGTCCTAAAAGTCATTATTGTAAAGCCCATTATGCTAAAGTCAGTGAGTCCAATACAGCCCACTGCCAAAGCGACTTTCGTATTATTTCAAGGATTTTTATGAGTATTATCATCCATCCTATCAAAGCCTTTTCAGATAATTATATTTGGACGCTAATCAATGATGTCAATAAACAAGCCATTGTCATTGACCCTGGTCAAGCTGAGCCAGTCATTGCATATCTGAACGAGCATGACCTTGATTTGACGGCGATTTGGACCACTCACCATCACCATGACCATACTGGCGGCGTGGCAGAGCTTCGTGAGCACTTTCCGATGACCCATGTGGTTGCACATAATGAGCATGGGGTCAGCCCTGATCAAACCATCAAGGATGGCAGCTCAGTAAGTGCTTGGGGCGCTTCGGCGCAAGTGTGGGATGTCTCTGGTCATACGGCCAATCATATGGCCTATATTCTAGATATGGAAGGCAAAAAGCACGTATTCTGCGGTGATACCCTATTTAGCGCGGGCTGTGGCCGAGTCTTTACGGGCACTATTGAGCAGCTCTACAATAGCTTTAAGCATATCAATACTTTGCCTGAGGATGCGCTTTTGTATCCGGCGCATGAATATACGGCCAACAATCTACGCTTTGGTCTAAGTATTGAGCCCCATAATATCGCCATGCAAGCGGCCCTTGAGATAGCGCTTGAGCGGATGCAAAATAATCATCCCACCTTGCCGGTGAGCTTGGCTCATGAGCGAAAGGTCAATGTATTTTTGCGCGTGGATAACTTAGAGGTCGTCGCTGGGGTCAAATCCAAGATGACGCTTGCTGATGAAAAACCACTCACTGTCTTTGCTGCTTTAAGACAATTGAAAGACAACTTTTAAATCTATTTTTAGTAATAATTAACTGAACTTACGCAAAAATATGATTTTAACGTTTTATGGACGACTGGTGATTATTTTTGGGTCGGCTGGCACTACCTTCAGACGGTGCAAAAATGATTACCAGTTGTCACACTATTTTGGTATGCGTAAATTCAGTAATTAAATGAATAATTAAATTAATCATGAGTCAATCTGGGTCAACAGACTTTTGTGTATTGCTCATCAGAATAAGTCAGGCCAACCAGTAGGGACACGCCGTTATGGGTCGATATATTCTTAAGCGTTTGCTGCTTATTATCCCCACGCTATTTTTGATTTTGTTGGCCAACTTTGTAATCGTACAAGCAGCGCCAGGCGGACCTGTAGAGCAGCAAATTGCCGAAATTGAAATGGGTAAAAAGTTTGATGCGGCCAACCCCTCTGCCTCCTCACAAGGCCCTAGTACTTATCAAGGCACTCGGGGACTGTCAGAGGAGATGGTTAAGGCGATTAAAGCGCAATATGGGTTTGATAAGTCGGCCCCTGAGCGTTTTTGGCTGATGGTAAAAAGCTATGCCAGACTTGATTTTGGCAACTCATTCTTTAAAGGCCAACCGGTCACTGAGCTTATCCTCGATAAGCTGCCGGTCTCTATCTCATTAGGGCTTTGGAGCACCTTACTCATTTATCTTATCGCCATTCCCCTAGGGATATACAAGGCGGTACACAATGGCAGCGGTTGGGATAAAGCCTCTGCTTTAGTGTTAGCGGTCGGTCACGCCATTCCTGTTTTTGTCTTTGCCGTGATTTTATTGGTGCTATTTGCGGGGGGGAGTTATTGGCAGATATTTCCTTTACAAAACCTGACTTCTGAGAACTTTGATCAACTCAGCGCTTTGGGCAAAATAAAGGATTATTTTTGGCATTTGGCCTTGCCCTTATTTGCTAGCACCATAGGCGGCTTTGCCGGACTGACTTATTTGACCAAATTTAGCTTTTTAGAAGAGCTCAGCAAACAATACGTGCTGACCGCTCGAGCCAAAGGTCTAGGCTGGCGACCAGTACTCTATGGTCACGTGTTTCGAAATGCTATGTTAATCATTATCGCCGGTTTGCCTGCTGCAATTATCGGGATTTTCTTTACGGGCAACTTTTTGATTGAGATTATCTTTAAGCTTGATGGGTTAGGATTGTTAGGGTTTGAAGCCATTCAGCAGCGAGACTATCCGGTGATTTTTGGCTCTTTATTTATCTTTACCTTAGTAGGACTCATCGTGCAGTTAATTAGCGATGTCAGCTATCACTTGATTGATCCTCGCATTGATTTTGAGGGCCGCTAAATGAGAGCCGTCATATGACTTTTAATAGCTCGCCGGACTCTAAAAATAGTCTATCAAAACCTAGCACTAACCCTATAGATACTATGGACAGTGCATCTAATATCATGAACAGTCCATTTGAGGGTAGTCCATCTAAGATCAGCCACTCGGTAGACTCTCAGAGTCTTTCATTGGATGAGCAGAGTTGTGACATCAAACCGCCGAAACACTCCAGACTTAACCCCATTTGGCAGGCAAGACTGCGCCGATTTCGCCGCAATCGACTGGGATATTGGTCCACTATTGTCTTCGCTATTATCTTTATGATATGTATGGCAGTGGAGCTTGTGGCCAATGACAAGCCTTTGCTAGTAAGCTATCAAGACCACTACTACTTTCCTGTACTCAAAGCTTATCCTGAAACAGCCTTTGGCGGGATATTTGAAACCGAAGCCAATTACAAAGACCCTGCGGTTCAAGCGCTCATCAATGAAGGTGGCTATTACATAATGCCGCTTATCCCTTTTGCCGATCAAACGCCCAGTACCGAGCGTAGTGAGCCTTACCCTGCACCGCCCAATAGTCAGAACTGGTTAGGAACGGATGATGTCGGGCGTGATGTGTTGGCTCGAATCTTATATGGTATGCGAATCTCGCTATTATTCGGTTTGGCCTTAACATTGGCAGGGGCCATGATTGGTATCTTCGTAGGGGCAACTCAAGGCTATTTTGGCGGCTGGATAGACTTAGCAGGGCAGCGCTTTATGGAAGTTTGGAGCGGAATGCCGCAACTTTTTATGATTATCATTTTGGTCAGCTTATTTAGCCCTAGTGTCTATATTCTTTTTGCTTTAATGCTATTATTTGGTTGGATGGGACTGGTGGGGTTGGTTAGAGCGGAGTTTTTGCGAGCGCGAAACTTTGATTATGTCCGAGCGGCGCGTAATCTTGGTGTCTCTGATTGGCAAATCATGCGACGGCATATTTTGCCCAATGCTTTGGCCTCTAGCTTGTCGCAGTTGCCGTTTATTTTGACGGCCAATATCATTGCGCTAACGTCTTTGGACTTTTTGGGTTATGGTTTGCCGCCCGGTTCGCCGTCATTAGGAGAGCTAATGGTTCAAGGTCGTAGCAACCTTGATGCCCCGTGGCTCGCGCTATCAGGATTTTTTAGCTTAACTTTTATCTTATCTCTGCTTATCTTCATCGGTGAGGCGCTTCGGGATGCCTTCGACCCCAAGAATTAAGCTATCAGTTTAGTTTACAAGGCTACTTAGCACTATTAACCCTTTATTAGATAGATAATATCATGACTCAACCGACGCTTAGCGCCACGCCCATCTTGTCTGTTCAGAATTTCACTATCTGTGCTGATAGCGCTGTGTTGGTCAATAAATTATCTTATGAGATAGGGGCTAATGAAACCTTGGCAATCGTGGGAGAGTCAGGGTCAGGAAAGTCGATATCGAGTCTGGCCTTATTGGGTCTGCTACCTAATAACCTAAGTATAACGGGACAGATGCAACTGGCCGGAGTGGGGGAGCTGCCCATTGCTAATGGTCAGGTGGCAAGCGCTGATGCCAGTCATGTCTTGCCTTTGTCGGGCGCTTTGAGCCAACAGCGGGAGCAACGCTTTAAGGCTATTCGGGGTCGAAGGCTTGGCATGATTTTTCAAGAGCCAATGACCGCGCTCAATCCACTGCATACAGTCGGCAAACAATTGGCCGAGAGTTTAAGACTGGCTGATACAGGCAAGCTCTCTAAGGCTCAGATAGCCAAAGAGTGCGTGAGACTGTTAACGGATGTGAACATCAGTGACCCTAAGGGCAAGTTAACGCGCTATCCTCATGAGCTATCTGGGGGTCAACGTCAGCGAGTCATGATTGCTATGGCTTTGGCCCAAAGACCAGATGTTCTCATCGCTGATGAGCCGACCACCGCTTTGGACGCCACTTTGCAGCATGATATCTTGGCTTTATTGATGAGGCTTAAGCAGCAATATGGGATGGCCATGATATTAATTAGCCATGACCTTAATCTGGTTCGTCGGTATAGCGATTATATTATTGTGATGCGTCATGGGATGGTCATTGAGCAAGGCGAGACTCAGCGTATCTTTGCTCAGCCAAAAGCTGACTATACCAAGCTGCTTATGAGCCAAGATTTTGGCAAGGCCTTAGCCGTCACTGAACTGGCTGAGTTCAATCAAAAAGCAAGCACGATTAACGCTACGGCGAAACCCACTACAGAGCTTAATATCAATGTCCTCATGACAAAAGAGTTAAGTGTTTCTTATCCTCAAGAGACTGGTTGGCTTGGCGGGGTAAAGTCTTGGTCAACAGCTCTAGAGTCGCTGAATTTAGAGCTGCCTCGGGGTCACGCGATTGGGATAGTAGGGGAGTCGGGATCAGGCAAAACCACCGCTGCTTTGGCCATTGCTCGGTTACTCACGGGGCAAGCCAAAGTCCAAGGAGAGGTCATTATCGGTAATGAGCCGATTTATCAGCTGCGTAAGTCACCCTTAAGATTACTTCGTAGCCAAGTTCAGATGGTGTTTCAAGACCCTTTTGCCAGTATCAACCCACGTTTCACTGTACGTCAAATCGTTGAGGAAGGGCTATTGGTGCAGGGTCAGAACCAGCAGCAGCGAAGGCAGGCTGTACTAGAAGGGCTCAAGACAGTGCAGCTAGGCAGTGAGCTTGCCGACCGCTATCCTCATGAGCTGTCAGGTGGTCAGCGCCAGCGGGTGGCTCTAGCAAGGGCGCTGGTCATGAGACCTAAGCTTATCTTGTTAGACGAGCCAACCTCAGCACTTGATAGCACCACACAAGTCACTATCGTGGCTTTACTACGACAGATTCAGCAGGAGTTTGGGATTAGCTACGTGTTTATCAGTCACGATTTAAAGGTCGTCCGCGCGCTGTGTCAACGGGTGATGGTAATTGAAAACGGGCGCTGCGTCGAATCTGCTGACACCGAAACCTTATTTAACCAGCCTCAGCATGACTATGCAAAACGACTGATTAAAGCCAGCTTAGACAGCGCAGATTTTGCCTAAGCGTATCCAGGTAAGCCAAATTTAACGAAAATTTGCTCAGAAGGCAGGTAATCGCCTGGGTACCGCACCCAAAAACTCATTTCGAGCCTGAATATCAGTGACAAACTCACCGAGCATAGCGGTACTGCGGGTGGTAGAGTGCTGTTTACTCACCCCGCGCATCATCATACACATATGCGCCGCATCCATGACCACAGCCGCGCCTCTACAGCCGGTGATGTCCATGATAGCTTGCGCCACTTGTTCCGTAAGGTTTTCTTGGATTTGCAAGCGCCGGGCATACATATCAATGATTCGAGCGAATTTGGACAGTCCTAATACTTGACCGTCAGGCAAATATCCCACGTGAGCAACCCCGTGAAATGGCAGCATATGGTGCTCACAAAGCGAGTAGAACTCAATATTTTGAACCAACACCATTTCGCGGTTGTTAGAGGGAAATACAGCTTTGTTGGCCACCTCTTCTAAGGTTTGGCCGTAACCTTGGGTTAGGTACGAAAAGGCTTTAGCAGCGCGTATAGGGGTATCGACAAGGCCCGCTCGGCCTAAGTCCTCACCTGTTGAAGCAATAAGCTCACTATAGAGATATTCAGTAGGATAGATTTGGTCAGACATGGCATTAATCAGGATAGCAAAACGTGGCTATAGCTTAACGGCAAAACTTAATTTGTAAAGAGGTTTTCGTAAAATCTCTTTATTTTCGTGGATAGCAATTTATCATGATGACCCATTTAGTGATATTTAGTCGTTATCATATAAAAAGCTGACTTCAATTAATGTTTACCATGACTTTTTGGTACGGAATAATCCCACCTTGCAGACCTAAGTAAACAGTTGTAAACTAATCTTAGTCTAAAAGCCATTTAAGTGCCAGCCATAACCTTTTACCAGCCTTTATCAGTTAATCAAATTAGGATACCTCGATTATGTTATTACAAGGACAACGCTTCGTCGTCACAGGAATCGCTAGCAAACTCTCTATCGCTTGGGCCATTGCCGAAGCGCTTCATAGAGAAGGGGCTTCACTGATTTTGACCTACCCCAATGATAAGATAAAAAAACGAGTCGAGATGGCGGCTGAGCAATTTAATGCCGACATGATTTTAGCTTGTGATGTGGCTTGTGATGACTCTATTGAGGCTTGTTTTGATGCAGTTAGTGAGCACTGGCGAGATGGCATCGATGGGGTCGTGCATGCTATTGGTTTTGCCCCTATGGAGCAATTAAATGGTGACTTTACCGAGGTAACCACGCGAGAGGGCAGTCAAATCGCGCATGATATCTCAGCTTATAGCTTTGTGGCCCTTGCCAAAGCATCACGTCACTTATTGGCACAGCGTCATGGCTCTTTATTGACCCTCACTTATGAAGGCAGCTCGGTGGTATTGCCCAATTATAATGTCATGGGCATGGCCAAAGCCAGTTTAGAGGCAAGCGTCCGTTATCTGGCTTCTTCACTGGGCAAAGAGGGTATCCGGGTGAATGCTATCTCAGCAGGGCCTATCCGAACCCTAGCGGCTAGTGGTATTAAGTCGTTTCGCAAAATGCTGGATATCAATGAAAAGATTGCCCCCCTTCAGCGTAATGTCAGTCAAGCTGAAGTCGGTAATGCAGCGGTGTTTTTATTATCGCCATGGGCTTCTGGGATTACTGGTGAGATATTATTCGTTGATGCAGGCTTTAATACGGTGGCCATTAGTGAACAATTAATGCTGCTTGACACGCCAGCCTCAGATTGATAAAACCTATATCATCACAAGCTAGGAATAAAAATAAATTAGATAACCAGTTAAAGATGGTATGGTCTAGGATGAATAATCGTGACTGAAGGTTTCAATAGGGCGCAATAAGTCTCAATAACAGCAACTTGTCGTCAGCAGTATGACTTTGAAGGCAGCCTATTGGTTGCCTTTTTTGGTTATACTAGAGGCTTTTGATGAATCGCTTCTTAGGCTAGGATAATGATAACCAAACTTCCTCGGTGGATACTCGTGGGCGGCGCAGTGCTAGCATTTAGCGCTGGCTGCATCAATACCGCCGCATTGATGGGATTTACCCGACTTTCAGTATCACACGTTACTGGTAATGTCAGCTTATTTGCAGCGGCGATTGCTCATGGCGATTTTCAGAGTTTATTATATATCGGCGCCTCATTAATATCATTTTTGATAGGATCGATATTAAGCGGCTTCATTATTGGACAAACCTCACTGAAGTTAGGGCGGCGTTATGGCTGGGCGCTTTACTTAGAGGCGGCCTTATTGCTGATTAGCTATTTTTTATATCAGCAGCATGATTACTTAGGGCAATTAGCAGCGGCGATGGCCTGTGGCCTACAAAACGCGATGGTAGCGACTTACAGCGGCGCCGTTATCCGTACCACGCATCTGACAGGGCTAACCTCTGATATGGGCGCAGCTATAGGCAATTGGCTCGCAGGGCGCAAGATTAGTATGCCGACATTGGGCTTTCAAACCATTATTTGGTACTGTTTTTGTGGCGGCGGGGCAGTAGGAGCGTTTCTTTTTAGCAAGATTGGCTATGGCGCACTGATGCTTCCTATTGCCATTGTCTTTGGTGCAGCGTTTGTTTATAACTTGGGCTCTGATAGGCTGCCTGAGGTGCATAGTCCTGATTAATCTTTTGTCATAATAAAACCGACACATTTGATAGCAATCCATTATTAATGCCAGTATTTACTAGCAAAAAACCGCTGATTTCTCAGCGGTTTTCTATTAATTAAGATAGCAACTGTGACTAGAGCCCGTTTTTAAACTCTATAAGCACAAAGTACTATTTGCTGTCTTCGTCATCTTCACTATGGTCTTCGTGCTCATGCATACCTTGCATCATATCGAGTGCTGAATCATCCGTACGCTGTTGGTTCTCTTTAGCAAGGCCGTCTTGATTGATGTCATGAGGGGCCATCTTGGTGGTCGGGTCTACTTTACGGTTACTCATCATAAGCTCCTTAATTATCATTAGTTGATTACCAGCGATACCATTGCTTAAGGCTTAAGGAAAGTATCAGCTAGT
>JAUNVX010000018.1:25632-28995 GCA_030540615.1 Psychrobacter sp.
ACTGTATCACTATATGTAAATGAAATTGTATCACTATATATTGGCAAAATGGTACTTATAAGACCAGTATACAATTGTAATTATTAAAGATGAAACTATTATGCGGATTGGAATAAGCTACAGTTGGCTAAAATCTAATGGTCATTAAAATATATTGAGTATCAAGTCATGTTTAACCAAACCCAGCCATTCTCAAGCCATGACATTAGCGTATCTATAGCAACTGCATTGGCGCTATCATCAAAAATATCTTGATGATTAAGCGCCTCACCATTGGCCAAGCGCTTTAGTAGGCGTCGCTCACTGTCACTTAACTCATCAAGCAGTTGACCATTGGCATAGATAGTCGTTATGTCATTATCAGTGTGATAAATGAGTCGGCTGCTGTAATCGATTTGAAGAGTGGCATCACGGCTAAGGGCTTGCATCAACTCTTGTTCATCAAGCGCCTCTTCAGGGGTCAAAATATCATATTGACGTCGGCTCACAGTCTCACTGACGGCTTGGCGGATAAGACTGGTCCCATGAGAGGAGGCAAGTAGTTGCAATAATTGAGCTTGAATCTGAGAGATACTAGCTTCTGTAAGCTCACCTGAAGGCTGAGAATCTTGCTCTAATAACATCGGTACGAACAAGGTTGAATCGCTAGTGGCGACATCCACTAGATTGTCCAACAGTTGCATCATATTGGGACGACGAAAGCCAAAAGAGAAGGTCAAGCAGTCATCGACAGCGACGCCATAATGGGCAAGCTTAGGCGGGACATATAGGACATCTCCGGGCTGCAAAACCTCATCAAAGATAATCTCGCCCAAATCATCAAATATCCGAATCGGCTGACCTTCGATGAATTCGGTCGTCTCGTCACAAAACTTACCCAGCTGCCAACGGCGCTGCCCAAAGCCCTGTGCCAAAAACACATCATAATCATCATAATGCTTGCCCACTGAGCCGCCTTGAGGGGCATAAGACACCATAATGTCATCGCGCTGCCACTGCGGAATAAAGTCAAAGGCTTGCCATAGCTGACCTAACTCTGGTGACCACTGCTCTAGATTTTGTACTAGCACAGTCCAATTGGCTAAGGTGTCGTCTGCATGGGCTAAGACAGTCTCTAAATCAGTCTCATCAAGTGGTGACTTTTTGACTGTCCATTTTGGCTTGTCATGCGCTATATGTTGGGTAATAAGGCGGGCAAGCGCCTCTTCATCTAAGGCGAGGCCAAGGATATCTTCAGGCTCAAACATATCGATAAGCTGGGGTAGGCCTTGCTTAATAAGCAAAGGCTTTTTTTGCCAGTATTCGGCCAAAAATTGTTGAGGGGTAACGGCCTCTGGTAAGCATAATTTTAAAGCGGTCATGAATAAATCCAACGAATTGATAGATAACGGGTTTATAGATAAAGTGTGATAGCGGGGATAAAACTTGAATAGCTTTAAATCCACTTAAGTTGCAGCTTTACTTTAGAATCATAATTGAATGGTTTATGATGAGGACGAAAAGCTAAATTAGCCCCCACCCTTAAATAGGATTGTCATGAAAAAGTTACCCTTAATTGTCATTATTATTACTAGCTTAATGCTACAAGCTTGCGTGCATAAAATCGTCACCGTACCGGCTAAGATAGCTTATAAAACCACTAAAGGCGTGGTCAAAGGCACAGTAGCGGTGGGTAAAGCCATTATCCCTGGCGATAGCAGCGATGACGATGATGACAATAAAAATAAGAGAAAAGACAAATAAGGCTATAAGGTCAACTTATCAAGCTGTCAATAATGAAGTCTTTTGTGATTAAATACTATCAGCAGCGTAGAGGGTTTTAGAGGAAGATGTGGCCATTATAGTAGCACTGACTAAAGCGCCAATAAGTGCTAAAGCCATGTCTTTGTGAGCATCCCAATTATCGCCTTGCTGACCATTATAAGCTTCAGCGTCATCACTTGACATGGTCATCGCAATGCCCCATTCAAATAGCTCATAAAGAGCACTCGAAGCCAAATTGAGCATCAAAGTAAGGACGATTAGCTGCTTAAGAGAAGTCAGTTTAAGCGTATGTCTAAGACCCTCAAGCATCGCCAAAAAGAGCAATAGGCCATAGCTAAAATGGACCAACCTATCGTACATATTACGCTGCCAACCGAACTGCTCGGCCAACGTAAAGTCAAATAGCCCTTTAAGCCACTTATCATAGGGAACGTAAGAGTAAAGATAGCGCGCCCCTAAGATATGAATCAGCAAAAACCCCATCGATAAAACAAAGGCGCGCTCGCTAATCTGCCAATAACGATAAGCGGCTAGCATGATAGCGATAAATACCAAAGTCCCCGCTTGGTGCAGCAGATAGCTTGACCAGTCTAAAGGGTGAATACTGGCAAGCAGCATCACCACAATGACTGTCATCAGGCTGCCATAGATCATAAGCTTGGGCTTAGATTTATATCTCATAGCCTGCGTCTCATTACAGTAGACTCATTTAACATGAAGTCTAGTCTTTGAGCTTGGCAATCCAAGTGTCAATGTTACGTGCTTGCTCCGCAGCGTTGCCGATATAAGTCGCTGGCGTCATGGCCCGTAGTCGCGCTTTGGCATCATCTGCTACTGCGTCCAACTCATTGCCATCGATAAAGCCAATCATATCATCACGGGTCATCGCTTGACCGCGAGTCAATGCTTTTAGCTTCTCATAAGGGTTTTCGACGCGGTAACGGCGCATGACCGTTTGGATAGGCTCAGCCAGTACCTCTTGGGCGTTACCCAAATCGCTGTTTAAGCGCTCAGGGTTGACCTCAAGTTTGCTCACGCCTTTTAGGCAAGCGTCATAAGCAATCATACTTTGGGCCAGTCCCACCCCAATGTTTCGGAGTACCGTTGAGTCTGATAAGTCACGCTGCATGCGTGAAATAGGCAGTTTCTCACCTAAATGTGCGAGCATGGCATTGGCCACGCCTAAATTGCCTTCTGAGTTTTCAAAGTCAATAGGGTTGACCTTATGCGGCATCGTTGAGGAACCAACTTCGCCTTCTTTTAATTTTTGCTTGAAATAGCCTAAGCTAATATATTGCCAAACGTCACGGTTAAAATCGATCAAAACCGTGTTAAAGCGGCGAACCGCATCAAACAGCTCAGCGATATAATCATGCGGCTCAATCTGTGTGGTGTAGGGGTTAAAGGTTAGCCCTAGACTATCGGTGATAAAGCGCTCAGCCACTTGTTGCCAGTCAATATCAGGATAGGCAGAATAGTGTGCATTATAGTTGCCCACCGCGCCATTGATTTTGCCCAATAGCTCGACTTGACCGATTTGTTTGATTTGACGGGCGAGGCGATAAGCCACATTGGCCATCTCTTTGCCCAAAGTCGTAG
>JAUNVX010000224.1 GCA_030540615.1 Psychrobacter sp.
TTCGTCAACGCCGATAGTATTGTCTTGTAATGGGTAATGTTGTTTTGTAGCGCATGATACTGTTTTGCGGCCAATGACACCTAGCCACCATTATGATATAGACAACAAGATATTGCTGCTTAAATTGGCTTGTTTAAGAAGATGTCTAAGATAATATTAAAGAGTGGCTGCCAACGATAAATACTGCTGGTGAAGAGGCAGTAGCTGCGAATATAAATCCTCCAGCGTCCCTGCATTATTGACCACATCATCCGCTAAGGCAAGGCGCTCTTCTCTTGAGAGCTGTTTATCCATAATGGCTTTAATTTGAGCAGCATCTTGCCCGTCTCTAGCAGCAGCTCTACTAAGCTGAAAGCTTTCGGGGACATCGATAACTAAAATCCTCTGGCAAAACTGAGCAAGACCAGAAGGTCCTGCTTCTAATAACAGGGGGGCTGACAAGATGACATAAGGTGAGTCAGCTTGGGTCAGTAATTCTCTGGTTCTCTCACGAATGGCTGGGTGGGTAATCGCTTCTAGCGACTTTAGGGCTGTAATATCACCAAAGACATGATGGCGTAAAGCACGCCGGTCCAATTCCCCTGAAGTCGTAAGTACCCAATCCCCGAATGCTGATTGAATCTTTTCAAGCGTCACGCTGCCTTTAGCAACAATCTCATGAGCGATAATGTCAGCGTCGACAATGACGATGCCTTGAGTAGCGAACCAATCACTGGCCGCTGTCTTACCACTGCCAATACCACCTGTAAGGCCAACGACGAGCTTTGGGTGATGCGGTAGAAAAGGCAGCGTCATATTATCTCAAAAGATGAAAAGGTTAATAAGAAGTATGAATAATAGAGGTATAAGTAATAAAGTATTTGATAAATTGAACATTTGTGAGCACAAACTATTAAGCTATTGACCGATTGTCTGTGCTTGTCTATATAACCTATCTAAGCATACATATTAAGGTACCAATGGACTATCTGAGGCCCAGCTAATAAGGCCACAATACCTGCTATAGCAATATAAGGTCCAAAAGCAAAAGGTTTACTCTCACCCTCAATCTTCATCAGGACGATACCTACCACAGAACCAATTAAGGAAGATAATAAGATAATAAGAGGCAACATTGAAGGACCTAGCCAAGCTCCCAACACTGCTAAGAGCTTGAAATCACCTGCCCCCATCCCCTGTTTTTTCGTCAATAGATAAAAAACCTTCACCACTATCCAAAGCGACAAAAAACCTAATAACAGTCCCCATATCGACTCGCTAGCAGAGACAAACCAGTTTTGAGAGTTAACCGCCAGTCCGAGGCCCGCTAAGGGAAAAGTAAGGCGGTCAGGCAATAACTGGGTATCAAAATCAATGCCCGTTAAAGCAATTAAGGTCCAAACCAGTATCAATGCTGATATGCCTTGAACACTGACCCCAAATTGATGAATAACCAGTATAGAGAGTACAGCAGTAGCTATTTCAACTAGAGGGTAACGAATACTGATAGGATGCTGGCAATCAGAGCATTTACCGCGTAAAAAAAGCCAGCTAATGACAGGGATATTTTCATACCACTTAATCTGATGGCTGCAATTGGGGCAACGAGACCTAGGTTTACTTAAAGTGATGGGCGTATCTTGAGCAACAATTTGCTCAATAGGAGCCATCAATTGATTAGAAATATCTGACTGCTCACTTAATAATTGGGTGCAATCGTGTCGCCAATCAAATAGCATTGTTAGTGGCATTCGATGAATAACCACATTTAAAAAGCTACCAACACAAAGGCCTAATAAGCCAAAAACAGTCAAGGCTAGATAAATATTTTCTTGTAAGAAGGCTATTAAAGACATTTTTATCCGACCACTGAACCCATTTGGAAGATAGGTAAGTACATTGCAATCACCAACCCACCTACTAATACGCCCAATATAGACATGATAAAGGGTTCCATTAAACTGGTAAGACCGTCAACAGCGTTATCTACTTCATTCTCATAATAAGTGGCCACTTTATCTAGCATTTCTTCTAAACTTCCTGACTCTTCTCCAATGCCAACCATTTGAATCGCCATACTAGGGAAAAGGTTGGTCGATCGGATAGCAAATTGAAGCTGCTGACCCGTTGAAACATCGTTTTTTATTTGTTGGGTGGCATTATAAAACACGACATTGTTAGTCGCACCAGCAGTTGAATCTAAAGCATCAATTAATGGTACACCTGCAGCAAAGGTAGTAGACAAAGTACGCGAAAACCGAGCAATGATGGCTTGGTAAGCAATATTGCCAAATACAGGAACCTTTAGAACAGCTCTGTCTAAAAAATCGCGAAACTTTTTGCTACGCTTTTTAGCTTCACTAAAAGCAATAATAGCTCCGCCGATTCCAATAATTACAACAAACCACCATTTTTTCATCCATTCAGACATGTTAACGACCATTTGAGTAAAAGCAGGTAAATCAGCACCAAATGAGCTAAACAATTCCGAGAAAACAGGGACAACTTTAATTAACAAAATCATGGTAACAATCATAGCAACGACAATAACGGCAATCGGATACTTCATGGCCTTTTTTATTTTGGCCTTTAATAACTCACTTTTTTCTTTATAAGTAGCCACCCGCTCTAGCATGGTTTCTAAAGCTCCTGACTGCTCTCCTGATTCCACTAAGGAACAAAACAAATCATCGAAATAACGAGGATGACTGCGCAGCGCAGAGGCAAAAGTACTACCAGACTCAATCTCAGCCTTTAGCTCTAGCACCAACTCTTTCATGGTAGGATTGTCTAAAGAATCTGCCACAATCTCAAAGGATTGAGTTAAAGGCACCCCTGCTTTCATCATGGTAGCCAACTGACGAGAAAAGATCGCAATATCAATTGCCTTAATCTTTTTCTTCATGTTCAGCAAGGGTTTGGACTTTTTCTTAATGCTCTTAACTGTAATCCCTTGTTTACGTAGATTGGCCTTAGCAAGCTCTAAACTACGACTGGTGGTCTCCCCCTTGACCTTTTGACCACGGCGGTTGGTGCCGTCATAGACAAAATCCATTAACATGTCGGTATTTGCTTTGGCCATCTGCTTATCCTTACCTGCTTATTGTTATAAGTGCTGCTCTAATTATGACGACTTTAATTACTAGCCTTGATTGCTCAAAGTCAATCTAGTGGTATAAAAAATTATACACTTTAATGACATAAATGCTAAGCTTTTATTCATAGTGAGCCATTTCTAACGCCAGTCAACTATTCTGAGGTGACTCGCAGCATCTCTTGCACACTTGTGACACCCTGAAGAACCTTCAAAATACCCGAACGACGTAGGTCTCTAAACCCTTCTTTTAGGGCAGCGTCTTTGATGTTAATAGCATTGCCATCTTCCATAATAATTCGAGCAATATCTTTACTGACCTTCATCACTTCATAGATACCCACTCGGCCTTTATAACCCTCCCGGCAGTCACTACAGCCGACTGGCTCATAAATAGTATTCTCCGAGTTATCTAAATCTTCTTCAGTAAAGCCAATCTCTAAAAGACTTTGCTTAGGAACGTTCATGGGTCTTTTACAATTTTTGCATAATCGGCGCGCCAAGCGCTGGGCAATCACCAAGTTGACAGAAGTGGCAATATTAAAAGAAGCCACGCCCATATTGCGCAATCGGGTTAAGGTCTCAGGGGCTGAATTGGTATGGAGGGTGGATAGCACCATGTGACCCGTTTGAGCGGCTTTGACTGCGATTTCTGCCGTTTCTAAATCTCGAATCTCCCCTACCATCACGATATCAGGATCTTGACGTAGGAACGACTTAAGCGCATTAGCAAAGGTTAGACCCACTTTTGGATTCACGTTAACCTGAT
>JAUNVX010000225.1 GCA_030540615.1 Psychrobacter sp.
GGACTCCTTAATTTGTCAGTTATATAGAACATAGGACTTATGCAACTTTGGACAGATGACAACGGGTTATTATTTATCTGGCTCGCCACAGTAATTGAAGATACTGCAGCCAATAATTACCCTTCGCCTATAAGCATTTAAATAGCTTTCTAGTCCTATTATAAACCTTAAGATTATAGGCTGTTAGCAGCGTCATAGCCCGTTTTGATAGCTTGGGAGATATCTTTGACCTTGACACAATCACCTATTAGGCGCACTTCAATACCATGAGCAACCAGCTTAGTCGTATTGAAAGTCAACGGCCGAGCGCCAGTAGCCATCACCACATAATCACAATCGATATTGACCTCGGTATTAGCAATACCATTGGCACTATTAGACCTATTAACAACCTGACACTGCAACACTTTGGTTGTTTTATCCCCTTCCATATTTGAAAGGATTTGAGTGACTCTAAGGTTGGGATAACGGGTCACGCCAAACTCGCGGAAGCTTTGGAGCATGGTGGGCAGCACAGTAACACCGATGTCACGGCCTAATTGCTCATGCGCATCAATGATGCTCACCTGGCAGCCTTGATGCGCCAGATACTCAGCCGTCTCGCAGCCGACGATACCACCGCCAACGATAGCGACTCGGCCAGTGACCTGCTGCTCACCTGCCAGCACTTTCCACGCGTCACAGACCTGCGGACTATTAATACCTTCGATAGGCGGGGTAAAGCTAGTGGCACCAATGGCTATAATAACGGCATCAGGGCGTAGCGCCAAGACACTCTCAGCAGTAGCCTCGTGACCTAAATGACGCTCAACGCCTAAACGCTCACACGCTTGGGTTAAGTCTTCGATATTGCGTCGGAGCTCTTCTTTGCGCGGGGGCACTGAAGCAATATTGAGCTGACCACCAAGATAAGTCTCTTTCTCAAGCAAAGTAACTCGGTGGCCTTTTTGCGCCGCAACTCGGGCTGCCTCCATGCCCGCTGGACCTGCACCAATGACAATTACATTTTTGACTTGCTCAGCAGGGCGAATAAAGCGTACCGCTTCAAAGCCATTTTCGGCATTCACCACGCAAGCGATAAAGGAGCGGTTGACCACGGTATCGACGCAGCCCTCATTACAGCCAATACAGCGGCAGATATCCTCAGGACGACCTTCTTGGGTTTTATTGACCCAGTCAGGATCAGCGAGTAGCGCGCGGCCAATGCCAATCATGTCTGCTTTGCCATCGAGGAGTAATTGCTCGCCCATGGCCGGATCAATAATACGTCCGGAGGTGCTCACCGGAATGGTCACCGCTTGCTTAACTAAAGCGGTGATATCAGCAAAGAAACAATAGGGCTGAACGCCCATTGGCGGGATAGTATCGGCTAGATTACCAGTGTGATTGGCCTGTGCCACATGCAGCATATCAACGCCTGCCTCCACCAACCACTGGGCAAATAAGGGAGCTGCACTGACTTCGATACCTCCTTTACCGCGATCAGGAGTAATGACGGCCAGTTTATATTCGATGAGCATCTCTGGTACGGCTTGCTTGAGTGCACGGACTAATTGCAGGGCAAATCGAGTACGATTTTCAAGGCTACCGCCAAATTTATCCGTGCGCTTATTCATAATGGGGCTACATAGTACGCCCACTAGACGGTCGCCATGGATATTAATGACATCGATTCCCGCTCTTTGCGCCCTTTTGGCACAGGCGAACATCTTATCGATGATAGCCATTAATGCCTCTTCGGTAACCTCATTCACATAATGGTCCATATCATGATGCAACTGGGCACGCATTTGTTGAAACTCTCCAGCTTCAAATAAAGCATTAATCGCATCACAGTCATACTCAGGGTGAAATATCTGAACCCCAATCTTGGCCCCATAAGCATGGACACTGTCGGCGAGTACTTTAAAGCTGTCAATTTGACTGTCGTCAAATAATTTGGGAGTGACGGAAAAACTACGGATAGGCGCGACATCGCCAAGCACTATATAACCAACCCCGCCTTTGGCCAGACGGGTATAAAAGGCGCGACTTTGCTCAGTAATGGTGCCCTCTTTGTCTTCATAGCCGGTGGTGAGAGGTGGGAATAGAACGCGGTTTTTAAAGGTGGTATTGCCAATGCGGATAGGGTCTAGTATTTTCATATTCATTCTCTACTTAGCTCAAATGGCCAACGACTATCAACAGACGTTTAGTAGAGAAATCTAAAAAACGAGTTTTAAAGCGGTTGGCTCATCTTGGCTAGGTTATAAGTCGTCATATCAGCATGATAGTCTCACACTGATATCCATCGTAGTTCGGGTAAAGTCGAAATCCCTAAGATAAACTAGTGATACATCTAAGCCCCTTCAAGCTTTGGTCGTGCTTTATCAATGGCGGCCAATAAAGCTTTTTCAAACTCTCCAGACTCGAACTTGACGACACCTGAATGAGCGGCGCAAAAGTTTCGGGTATCGCGCCAATCATGGGCCAATTTGCTCGCCCAATCGCAATACTGCTTGCCCGCATCCGCCTCATCGGTCAGCGCCTTTTTGGTAGTAGGGTGCAAAGCCAACTCAGGCAGCAAAGCCTTTAATAGTTTGCCCGGCGGAGTGACAAAGGTATCGTCCACATGCAAGCTTTGGCTGGCAGGATGATAGGCGAGTAAGGAGCCCGCATGAATCATCTCATTGGGCGCAATATAATAGATGCCTTGGGGTAGAGAGAACTCAAGCTCAGGGTAGCGGCCCGTGATGGTTTCGCTTTCCACCAAAGCCTTTTCCCACTCAATATTAGGCACTTTTTGCTGATGACGTAAGCTGCCATAGAACGCCGCTTTGGGAAAGTCTTGGGCCATCTGCTCACAGTGGACGGTGTGAAAAGGATGTAGGTTGAGTACCGCTTCGACATTGTCCCCATTATCGGTCAACGCCATAACTTGCTCGCGAACGTCACCAGTCAGCGAGTAGCTGTCCAAAAAGACAAACTTGCCTGAGGCTAGCTTAACTAGCGAGCACTGCGTGCCGATATCAATGACACCGCCTAATTTAAACGAGCCTTGAATGTTCCAAAATCCTGAACCTAAGTCATAAATTTGGTCTGCCATTTATCCTTCTTCCTATGTGTTTGAGAAATTATTCTGGATGGGATTTAGGGTGATGAGCGCTATGGTCATGAAAGCTAAGCAACATCTCAACCTCTGACAGGGTCATATGATTGGCCAATAACTGCTCCTCGATATCTAGCTGAAGGCTATGTTGTTTAATCATAGTGAGAATGACGCGAGCTATCTCATCGGTACTTGAGTAGTAGAGCTGAGGGTCTTCTTGAGTAAGCTTGGTAAGGTATCGTTCGATAAGGTGACGTTTTTTGTCTTGACTGCGATTGCTATGTTGCTCGCTCATCTTGCTCTCCTACTGATATGATAAGGGGGTGTCTTGCGCCTTCTTATTTTATGAGGTTGATAGAGTGGCCAAACTACCATTGAATAGGGCATATATAGCAGAATAACGCTACTTGGATGAGTCTTATTATAATGGGTCGAGGTAGGGTTTACCGTTTGTAATAAGTTATCTAAGCTATTAACCTGTATCCCAAAAGCAACTTAAGATAAGGCGGCTGTCACTGCCTAAAACGTCTGTAACAAGAGAATAAGCATGGTGAGTGATCAGTTAAGAAAAAAGCTACTTTTACTCAAGTTAAAAAAACACCTAGCAGCTATAAAAGGCCTAGTAGATATCAGTGTTGAAGAAAAAGTAGGGGAGGAGGTTAAGGCAGCTCAAAGCGTAAGCCAAGACTTTTATCGCTACGAGGCCG